>NZ_CP046674.1:3015603-3317163 GCF_018243235.1 Ralstonia nicotianae | reverse complement strand
CGGCCACGTGGGCATCGCTGCGCGCCTCCAGCCCTTCGCCGCGCGGCGTGCCCTGGCCTTCTTCGCGCGGGTGGGTCAGGTAGCCGAGATTGATCTGGCTGTGCGCATGCGTGCTGGCAAGCTGGCCGCTGATCTGGCCGGAGGTGTCGTCCAGGCGGAGCTGATTGTGGCCCGGGCCTTTGATCTCCTGGGTCTTGATCCCGGACACGTACCGGTTGCCGGGCAGCGAACCCGTGTTGCTGAACGTGGCCGGCATGTTGTTCCACCCCGGCAAGACAGCCGTGATGTACGGCCGGTCGGGGTCGCCGTTGGCGAAGGCCACGAGCACTTCCATCCCCGCGCGCAACGGCAGGTTGATGCCGTACTGCTGCCCCGCCCAGAGGTTGCCCGCCCGCACCCAGGCACTGTCCCGATCGGTGCCACTGGTGCCCGCGCCTTGCGCGTGTGCGTGGTCTTCGGCGTGCAGTCCGACGAATTGCAGCTTGTAGCGGCCCATCGCATCGCAGTGCACGTCCTCGCCTTGCGGGCCGACGACCACAGCGCTCATCGGCTCGGTACGCGGCAAGTCGATGCGGGGGTCGTAGTCAGGGGTCAGTGGCACACCGCGCAGCACGCAGGTGAAGGTGTTCTCATAGCGCACCTCGGCCTTGTCGCCATCTGAGCGCATCTCGATGTGCCAGCCGCTGGCCTCAGCTAGCGCCCGCGCCTGTTCGCCCAACGTCTTTGGAAAGTTGTTGATGACCTGCTGGTGCTGGCCGGTGACCACGAACTCGCGCTGTCTCGCCTCGCGCCGGTCCACCTGCCGATGGCCGCGCAATGTGAACCAGAAACCGGGCGTCAGGTTGCGCACGTCGCTGGCCGCATACACGCACGCGGCGCGGCGCTCGTGGGCCTGCATGCGCAGCTTGCCCTCGCGCTGGTAGTCCTCGCGCGAATCGCCCGCGTGCGGCCGGTCGACGGCCGCATCCGTCATCAGGCGCGCGAGGTCGTTGCCGGCTTTGCCCTGATCGAGCATCGTATCGACTTCGACCCGATCCACCTTGCCGGTTTCATGATCTGGGCTCGTGCCCGGGATGGCGCCGGGAATCAGGCTGCGCGCCTCGCTCCAGCGGGTGATCGAATCGCGCGCCTTGACGGCGGCGCCGTAGTGGTAGGGCACCGTGCCCGCTGCCGACTGCGGCAGGCGCATCGGATCGTCGCAGAACACTAGTGTGTGCACGGGCGCGTTGCTGGCGGAGCCGTCGCGCGTGCCGGCCTTGACGAAACACCAGATGCCGTCGTGCCGCGTCATGCGATCGAGAAAGCCGTAGTCCGACTCGTCCAGCTGGAGCGTTTGCGCACGCTTTGGGTAGCGTCCACGGTCGAGCAACAGCTCGAAATCGAATACACGGTCCATGGCGGCACTGCGCTGTTGCCACTCGCCCAGCATCGTTTCCAGAATCTCGGGCACGCTCTTTCCGACGAAGGTGCGCATGTTCCGGCGCCCGCGCATCAGGGACATGGCGTCACCGACCGTGAGCCGGTAACTCGTGAGCGTGCCATCGGACTGGCCGGACTGTATGTCCGTGATGACCCCGTTGATCGGGTACAGCACGCCCTCGTCCGTCGCCAGTTGGATTGACACGGGCACGCCGAGCAGATCCTGCTGCGGCAAATCAGGATGCTCCGACAGGCAGATCACCTGGGCCTGAAGGCCGGTGCACAGTCCTTGGCGGATATCGGCGTACTGCGGCACCAATCGGGCCGCGGTGCTTCCTGTCTGGCCAAAGTCCAGACGCATGGCGCGACGGTTCTGGGCGAGCACGCCGAAATGCGCGCGCGGTGGTCGAGTCGGATTCATGTCAGCGTTCATCGATGCAAGAGAAAACGGCGTAACAGACAAACCGCTGTCACGCCGCTCGAGAGGCAAAACAGGATCGAATGCGAAAATTGGAAGATGGCCGCCAGAAAATATTCAACAAATCGAATCGCAGATATTCGAGATATTGAATGGGCTCGACATTGTCGCGCCTTGCCCCCCCCCAAGCCAGCCATGGGTTGGCGGGGAATCCCGTTTCCAGGTTGATGAGTGTATTCATCAGCCTGGCCGGGCACAAGGGCACTTTCGTGCCTTTTTGACCGCGTGCGGTGCGGTGCGCTGCTAGGCGTTTATCTCTTTTGATTTAAGAGCCCGTAACAAAAGAGCACCGTTGAAAAACGGATCGTCAGTCGCCGGTGTTCATGCGTGTTTTCACCGCAGTGGTTTGAGTGCGCTTTTTCCGGCGTGAAGAATCAACGAGGCTCGTGATTCAGTGGTCGGTGTAGGGACGTGCAAAACAGAGGGGCGGCAATGCGTCCGTAATTGCAGTTGTGCAGAACACCCTGGTTGTCTTCGGGCTTGCAGTGCTTGCGCGCTGAGCGGGGCGCTGCTGCTCGCGCCGTCATCAAGATCAGCAGCGCTGCATGTGGGTCCCGGCTTCAGCGCAGCTCGTGCGCCAGCCGCCCCAGGTAGCGCACCCCTTCGATCGCCCGGCTGCCGTACCACGACACCATCTCGCCATCCACGAGGTAGACCGGCTTGCCGATCTGCTTCTCCAGCGCGTCCGCATGGGCCTCGGTGAAGCTGTAGGGCTCGGTGGACAGCAGCACGCAGTCGATGTCGCGCACCACCTCGTCGCTCCAGCGGAACGTGGGATAGCGCGTATCGGGCCGGTTGGGGCGGGCGCAGTCGCCGTGCCTGCCCGTGCCGCATTGCACCGGCGCCGGGTCTTCGGGCCAGGTCTGGCAGCCGATCAGCGCCAGCATGCGTGAGATATAGGTGTCGCGCGCGACGGTCATCCACGGGTCCTGCCAGATCGCGTACAGCACCCGGCGCAGCGGGAACACCTGGCCGCGCAGGGCCGCCAGCTCGCGCGCGAGCGCCTCGGACAGCCGCTGCGCCTGGGCCTCGCGCCGGAAGATGCCGCCCAGCAAGCCGTATAGCGTCAGGTTGTCCTCCGGCGCGCACGGGTGCGTGACGATGACATGGGGGACGAACTCGCGCAGCTTGTCGGCTGTCTCGCGCGTGTTCTCGTCGATGTTGACGATGACGTGCGTGGGCGCCAGCTCGCGCAGCCGGTCGAGCTTGACCGTCTTGGTGCCGCCGACCTTGGGAATGGCCCGCACCGCCTCGCGCGGGTGGATGCAGAAGCCGGTGCGCGCGACGAGCTGTCCGCCCAGGTCCAGCGAGAACAGCAGGTCGGTGATGGACGGCACCAGGCTGGCGATGCGCGGCGTGGTGTCGACGGGGGCGTGCGCCTGTCCGAGCGCGTCGGTGAAGGTCATCAGGAGATTCCGGGGTTGCGGGGCTTGCGCGGCGCGTGCGCGAAGGCGAAGTCGTACAGCCAGCGCGGCAGCACGTGGAGCAGGCCGGCGACCACGCCCATCTGCCACGGCAGCACCTTGAAGCGCGCGCCGCGGTCGATGGCCTGCACGGCACGCTCGGCAAAGCGGTCCGCCGGCATCAGGAAGGGCATCGGATAGGGGTTGTGCTCGGTCATCGGCGTGCGGATGTAGCCGGGCGCAAGGGTGACCACGCGCAGGCCCGGTCGCCGCTTCGGGCTGAACTCCACGCGCAGGCTCTCCATCAGCTTGATCACCGCCGCCTTGGACGCGCTGTAGGCCGCCGCGCCCGGTAGGCCCCGCACGCCCGCCACGCTGGCGATGCCCACCAGCGTCCCGCCCGGCCGGCCGGGTTCGGCGCGCGCGAGCATGGGCCCGACGAAAGGCTGCAGGGTATGGAGCACCCCCATCCAGTTGGTTTCCATCACGGCGGCAAAGGCGGGCAGGTCGCCGGCCTCGCGCAGGTCGGTGCCCACCGAGATGCCGGCATTGGCGATCACCACGTCGGGCACGCCGGCCACGGCCATGAATGCCGAGGCGGCGTCGTGCATCGACCGGGCATCGCGCACGTCCGCGGCATAGCAGTGGACAGCGATGCCCGCCGGCAGCGTCTGCACGAAGCCGTGCAGGGCATCGACGCGGCGCGCGACCAGTCCGAGCGTGGCGCCGCGCGCGGCGTACTGGCGGGCCAGCGCCTGGCCGATGCCGCTCGACGCGCCGGTGATGAAGACGATCTGACTCATGCGGGATTCCTTTTCGACGCAGCGGTCGGGTGGCCGACCACAAAAAAAGCCCGCGCGAAGGCGGGCGTGGGCGACGGCGTCGCGCCCGGGGCTCAGGCTCCGGACGCGGCCTTCCATCACATCTTGTGGTCGCGCACCTGCTGGACGACGTAGTCGAGCGTCTGGGCGGCGCCCACGTTGCTGCCCGCATCCGCAGGCGAGGTGGTGTACTTGCCCTGCACCACGACGGTCGGCACGCCTTCGATCTTGTACTGGTCCGCCAGCTGCGCGGCGCGCTTGGTATTGGCGTTCACGCCGAACGAGTTGTAGGCGTCCAGGAAGGCCTTGCGGTCCACGCCGTTGGCCGCCATGAAGTCGGCGATCTGATCGGGCTCCGACATCGAGCGGTAGTTCTTGTGCAGTTGGTCGAACACGCGGTCATGCAGGGTGCGGCCGCTGGCGTCCTTGGCCTCCAGCTTGCCCAGCGCTTCCAGCGCGTAGTAGATCCGGGTATGCGGTTCCAGCTTGGCGTTGAAGGCAACCGGCACGCGCTTGATCACCACGTCCTTGCCCTGCTTGGCGACCCACGCCGTCCAGGTGTTCTCGAAATCGTAGCAGTGCGGGCAGCCGTACCAGAAGAACTCCGTCACTTCGATCTTGCCGGCCGCCACGGGCTGCGGCGTTTGCAGCACTTTATATTCCTTGCCGGCCGTCGGGGCGGCCTGGGCGGGAGCGGTCATCAGGAAGCCGGCGCCGGTAGCGAGGGCAATCAGGAAAGCAGCGAGTTTTTTCATGGTGGAATGGAAATGGAGCAAAGGCGATCGGTGACCCGATCCTCAGGCTTCTGACCGGCGCCGCCGCATCGGGTTCAGGCGGCGCCATGTCATTTTTGACGTCATTGCCGTGCGAAGCGGATCACCGTGGATTCGACACCGCTGGCCTGCAGGCGCGAGCGCACGGCTGTCATCTCGTCCAGCGAATTGAACGGCCCCAGGCGGACGCGGTATTTGGTGCTGCCGTTCACCTCGCGCTGCGTGACCTTGGCCTCGAAGCCCTGCATGGCGAGGTTGCCTTTCTGGCGCTCGGCGTATTCGGCGGAATCGTAAGCGCCCACTTGCAGGAAGTAGCCGGTCTTGGCCGCATCCTGGCGGGCAATCTCGGCGATCGGGTCGGCCACCGGCTTCTCGGCCGGCGCGGGGGTGACCGGTTTGGGCGGGCGCTGCATCGCGACGCTGCTGCCCGGCTCGGCCGGCTTGGGCGTGGCCGGGGCCTGGGAGGCCGGCTGGGTGCCCGGCTGGTTCGGCTCGGGCACCTGGTCGACCGGCTTGGCCGGCACGCGGCTCCACAGCGGAGCGTTCGGGTCGGCCGGCGGGGCGCTCGCCTGCGGGGCCGGCTGGACCGGAGCCGGCAGCGGATTGACCACGCTGCCCGGCTCGCTCGGCTTGGGTTGCGCACCGTTGCGCGAGACGAACGGCACCGGCGCCTTGGTGATGTATACCGCCACCACCACGGCGATCGCCAGCCCGACGATCAGGCCGAGCACCAGGCCCAGGAACGTGCCGCCCCGCTGCGAGCGGGCACGGGAAGATTGCGTATTGCGTGCCATGTCGATCCTTCTAGATGCGCCGACGATTATAAGAGCGCCGTGTGGCGGGCAGTCGTGCGCCTCACATCTTTTGCGGTGCCGAGACACCGATCACCGCCAGGCCGTTGCGCAGCACCTGGCGCGTGGCCGCCAGCAGCGCCAGGCGGGCACGCTTGACGGCGTCATCGTCCACCAGCACGCGGTCGGCGTTGTAGAAGGCGTGGAAGTCGCCCGCCAGGTCGCGCAGGTAGAAGGCGACGGCGTGCGGCGCCAGTTCGCGGGCGGCGTCGGCCAGCATGTCCGGGAAGGCGGCGATGCGCTGGACCAGCGCGACGGCCTGCGGGCTGGCTTCCGGGCCCGCCACGGCGGCCAGGTCGGCCCCGGCGAGCGAAGCCGCGTCGCCGCCCTCGCGCGCATGCCACTGCTCGAACACCGAGCAGATCCGGGCGTGGGCGTATTGCACGTAGTACACCGGGTTCTCGTCGCTCTGCTTGAGCGCCAGGTCCACGTCAAAGACGAATTCCGTATCCGCCTTGCGCGACAGCAGGAAGAAGCGCACCGCATCGCGGCCGCGCGTGAAGCGCCCGGGCCAGTTCGGCGCGCCCGATTCGACGCAGGCGCGGATGGTGTCGACGCCGGCTTCGGACTCGGCGTCGCCGTTGCTCCATTCGATCAGGTCGCGCACGGTCACGTAGGAGCCGGCGCGCTTGGAGATCTTCACCTCGGCGCCGTCCTTCATCACCGTCACCATCTTGTGCAGGACGTAGTCGGGGTAGCCCTTGGGGATGCCGAGATCCAGGCCCTGCAGGCCGGCGCGCACACGGGCGATGGTGCCGTGGTGGTCGCTGCCCTGCACGTTGATGACCTGCGTGAAGCCGCGCCCCCACTTGGTGGTGTGGTAGGCCACGTCCGGCACGAAGTAGGTGTAGCTGCCGTCGGACTTGCGCATCACGCGGTCCTTGTCGTCGCCGTCGTCGGTGGTGCGCAGCCACAGCGCGCCCTCCTGCTCATAGGTCTTGCCGGCGGCGATCAGCGCATCGACGGTCTGCTGCACCTTGCCGTCGGCGTACAGCGACGATTCGAGGTAGTAGTGGTCGAACTTCACCCCGAAGGCCTGCAGGTCGATGTCCTGTTCGTTGCGCAGGTACGTGACGGCGAACCGGCGGATGGCCTCGATGTTCTCCACGTCGCGCGCGCCGGTCACCGGCTCGCCGTCGGAGGCGCGCACGGTCTTGCCGGCGAGGTAGTCGGCGGCGATGTCGGCGATGTAGTCGCCGTTGTAGGCGGCCTCGGGCCAGCCGGTGTCGCCCGGCTTGAAGCCGCGCGCACGGGCCTGCACCGAGACGGCCAGGTTGTGGATCTGCACGCCCGCATCGTTGTAGTAGAACTCGCGATGGACCTTGTGGCCCTGCCACTCCAGCAGGGCGGCCAGCGCATCGCCCAGCGCCGCCTGGCGGCCGTGGCCGACGTGCAGCGGGCCGGTCGGGTTGGCCGAGACGAACTCCACCAGCACCGGCGCGCCGTCATGGAGGTCGGCGGCACCGTAGCGGTCGCCCTCGGCGAACACGGCGGCGAGCACATCGGTGCGGGCGGTGGGCGACAGGCGCAGGTTGATGAAGCCCGGGCCGGCGATTTCCACCGCCGAGACGAGCCGCTGGCCGCGCGCATCGGCGCGGATGCCGTCGGCGATGCGGTTGGCGAGTTCGCGCGGATTGGTGCCCAGCGGCTTGGCCAGCTGCAGCGCGACGTTGCACGCGATGTCGCCGTGCGCGGCCTGCTTGGGGCGCTCCAGGACGATTTCCGGTCGGTTCGTGCCTTCCGGCAGCAGGGTGCCGACGGCGTCGGACAGCAGTTGGGAGATCGTCTGTTTGTGGGAGGGCAGCATAGGAAAGCCATGACGCCGGCCGTGTCGGAACCGTTTGAAATCCAGTTCCGGCGCGACCAGTTGCGTTGTTCGGGGAAAAGTACGAAATTTTATCAGGTGAGCCGCGGTCTGAGCCTGATCCGCCTGTGCCCCGGCCAGCGGCGGTAACCCTACGACCCAACCACGGGAAGACCGAAACCATGATCACCTTTACTTCGCACGCTTCGCAAAAGTTCTCCATGCAGAAGGATCTCGCCATGGTGCTGCTGGGCGTGATCGGCAAGACGCTGGGCGAACGCGGCGTCATCACGCCCGAAGAGATGCCGCACGCCATCGAGCGCCTCAAGCGCGCCATCAAGGACGACACGCACCACGCGCACATCCAGGTGGCCGAGCTGTCGGCCCAGCCCGACGAGGAGGAGGACGAGCCGCCGCATCTCGGCCAGCGTGCCTACCCGCTGCTCCACATGCTGGAGGAGTCGCTGCAGGAGAACGCCAACGTCATGTGGGGCGTCTGAGCCCCGGACGCAACGCCATGCCCGGCTGCCCGCCAGGGCGGTCCGGGCGTCCGGCCACAAGCGGGCTGGGCACGGGAAGACCGCCGACGGCACTCGCCGATGCCGCCGTATCCGAGCGCGGCCCCGCCGGACAACACTTCCGCGTGCTGTTTCCACCATCGTCAGCACCCCATCCGGCACGCACCGCATCACGGGAGCGCGGTCGCCGGGCCGCGGGTCTTGCCCGGGTCGCTCGCGATGGCGATGCGCCCGGACCCGGAACAGTCCGCACGACACAGGCATCGCGAAGACGACGCACAGGATTCCGGCAAGGCTCGCGGCGCCGGCGGCAGGGCCTGCAACGGGCTTGCCGGCATATGCGGCGAGCCCGGCACAGCGGGTTGTCCACAGGTGTCGCCCCGACCGCCTGGAGGTATGATGCGATTTGCTATAAAAAACACACACAAACGCGCGCCGCGCCGGGCGGCCTGACGCGTTGCTCACGGTCTGCGTGCCATGCGGTCATCTCTGCGCTCCACCCTGCTGCTTGCCGGCGGCATCCTGCTGACGCTGGGCGTGCTGATTGCGTCCGAGACGGGCAACATTCGCTTGAGCCAGGGCTACCGGCAGGTGATCCAGTCGCAGCAGGCCGAAACCGCCATCAATGAACTGCTCGCCGAACTCGTCAACGCGGAGGCCGGCCAGCGCGGCTTCCTGCTCACGGGCAAGGACGAGTACCTCGATCCCTACAACAAGGCCATCCCGCACATCCACGCGCTGATGGCGGAAATCCGCGACCACTACGCCAACGACCCCGAAGCGCTGAAGCTGTTCTCCGATACCGCGCTGCAGGTCAGCCGCAAGCTCACCGAGATGGAGCTCACGCTGATCTACGGCAAGCGCGACCTGGAGGTGGCGCTGGACCTGATCCGCACGGATTTCGGCAAGGCGTCGATGGAGGCGGTGCGCCAGGGCCTGGACCGGCTGCGCCAGCGCGAGATCGGTACGGTGGCGCGCAGCCTGGAGCACGCCGAGCGCGATCTGGCGCTGTCGCGCTACGGCATCGCGCTGATCACCGCGGTCAACATCATCCTGCTGGTGGTGCTGGGCATGCAGCACGCCAGGCGCCTGGCCGCCACCGAGCGGGAGCGCGACAAGCTCGAAGAGGAAAGCCAGAAGCTCGACCGCATGGTGCGCGAGCGCACGCGGCAGCTGTCGGACCTCGCCGCCCACCTGCAGCGTGTGACCGAGGACGAGAAGACGCGCCTGGCGCGCGAACTGCACGATGAGCTGGGCGCCCTCCTGACCGCCACCAAGATGGACCTGCACTGGCTGCGCTCGCGCATCACGGTCTCCGAGCCGGCCGTGGCGGACAAGATCACGCGCGTGATGGCCCACGTCGACCAGGGCATCCAGATCAAGCGCCGCCTGATCGAAGACCTGCGGCCGACCATCCTGCTCAATCTGGGCCTGGCCGAGGCCATCACGCAGCTGACCGAAGACGTCGGCACGCGCAATCAGTGGCAGACCGAGGTCAGCCTGCCCGACGAGATGCCCAAGCTCACCGACGACGCGGCCATCGCGCTGTACCGCATCGTGCAGGAGTCGCTGACCAACGCCTCGAAGTATGCGCACGCGACCATCGTCTCCGTGGCGCTGGATGCGAGCGAGGAGGGCGTGCGGCTGCGCGTGCGCGACAACGGCCGCGGCTTCCCGGCCGACCTCGAGCGCCGGCGCATGGTTGGCCATCATGGCCTGCTGGGCATGGAGCAGCGCGCCATCGCGCTGGGCGGCACACTGACGATCGACTCGACGCCGGGCGGCGGTGTCACCATCATCGTCGAGCTGCCGCCGACCGATGCGGTGGTCGACCGCGGCGATGCCGGCAACGGGCCGGCAGGGGACATTCCCTTGGCAGGCAAGGGCAACGCGCTGGTCTGATGCGCGCCGCCCAATAAAAAAGCCCCGTAGCGGGGCCTGTTCGTCATACCGCCCGAGGCGGCTTACATCTTCTGCTTGGCGTTGTCGGCGGCGTTTTCCAGTTTCTGGCCGCCGCTCTGGATGTCCTTGCCGGCGCCGGCCATGGTGTTGCAGCCGGCCAGCAGCATGCAGGACAGGGCGAAGACGGCACACAGGGTTTTCATCGCAGACTCCTCGGTCGTGGGGAAAAGGGATGAGGGATGGGGATGCCGTCCGGGACGATGCCCGTGCCGCTCAGTGGTGGGGGTGATGGTCCGCCTGCGGACGCGGGCGGACCATGCCCGCGCGCTCTTCGATGACCTCGAACACCTTGTCGAGCTCGAGCGATTTGTCGAAGAAATAGTTGGCGCCCGCTTCGAAGCAGCGCTGCCGGTAGGTCGGCACCTGGGCGTGGTTGGTGTAGACGATGCGCACGCTCGGCGACGCCTGGTCGCGCAGCGACTGCAGCACCTTGAAGCCGTTTCCCTGGCGCAGTTGCAGGTCCACGATGACGACGTCGTAGTGGCCTTGCGCCAGCAGGCGCAGTGCCAGGTCTTCCGTGTCTGCCCATTCCACCACCGCCACGAAGGCGGAGGCCTTGAGGTACTCCAGCACCATGCCGCGCAGCACGGGGGAATCCTCGATCAACAGGACGCGCAAGCCACGGGTGGAGAGGGTGACGGCTTGATCCAGCATGCGTTGATGGTAGCCAGCGGGTTTAGTGGGTGCTATCGGATGTTGTCCTACATGCCAACAGGGTTTGCGGCCGATGCCGGGGTCTCGGGGCCCCACCGTTCGGCCGCAGCGGCGTCATTCCACCAGTCCGTTCTTGATGGCGTAATACGTCAGGTCGGCGTTCGACTTCATGCCCATCTTTTCCAGGATGCGGGTGCGGTACGTGCTGACCGTCTTGACGCTCAGGAACAACTCTTCGGCGATGATCGAGACCGATTGGCCACGCGCCAGCTTGCAGAAGATCTGGAATTCGCGCTTGGACAGGGTCTGGTGCAGCGGCTGGTCGGTCGGCTTCTCCAGCCCGCCGATCAGCAGTTCGGCGACCGTCGGGCTCACGTAACGGCGCCCTTGCGAGACGGTGCGGATGGCCTTGACGAGTTCGTCCGGCGCGCTTTCCTTGGTCAGGTAGCCCGAGGCGCCGGCCCGGATCAGGTTGATCGCGTACTGGTCTTCCGGAAAGGTGGACAGGATCAGCACCGGCAGGTCCGGGTGACGCTGCCGTACCAGCTTGAGCGTGTCGATGCCGTTGCGGTCGGGCATGGAGATGTCCAGAACCACCACGTCGAAGGTTCCGGTGCGCAGTTGCTCCATCACCTCTTCCCCGCTGGCCGCCTCCCCCGCCACTTCGATGTCCCGCTCTTCCGACAGGAACTGCCGAAGACCGGCGCGGACGATTTCATGGTCGTCCGCAATCAGGACGCGAATCATGCTGCTCCTTGTCGACGTCGCGTGCGGCGGCGTTCCCGCGCGCATGCGCCGTGCTTGTTGGTTCGATACGACAGCGATTGTATCGGACTGTGGCGTCAAACCGGAGCGGTCCGCATGGGCCGCGGGCACGGTATCGCTCAGCGCTGCCGTCGACGCTCTCGGATGTGCGTGAATCACAACACTGGCGATGGCCCTTCCGGATGCCGGCGGCCGCTGAAAAGAACATCGGAAAACAGAACGGGGCGGATGGTTCCGCCCCGTGGATGCCGCAGCGCCGGGCCGGAGCCCGGCCGGTCTGTCGGGATTACTTGGTCTGCGTGGCTGCGCCACCGCTGACGCTGGCGTCGACGCTCGCGCCGCCGGTGGCTTCGGTCTTGGCGCCCTTGACGACGTGGCCGGCCTTCTCGGTCGCCTTGCGGGCCAGCTTCTCACCATGTGCCTTGTGCTCGTGCACGGCCTTGGCGCCTTGCTCGGCCTTGTCGCTCAGTTGGCTCTTCACGGCGTCGGTGCCCACCTTGGCACCGGTGTCGGCCTTCAGGCCCAGGCCGGCGGAGCCTTGCGCCGGAGCGACGGCAGCCGTGCCGTTGGTCTGCAGCGAGGCGCCGACGTCGGCCGACGGGGTTTGCGCATTGGCGTAGGCCGAAGCAGCAGCGATGGCGATGGCGGACAGGGAGAGCAGCAGCTTGTTCATGGAAGAGACTCCTTTCGTTCTGGACGGCCACGCGAGGGATTCGTCGCGGCTTCACTCTGTGTCGGTGCGGTGAGTGAGCGTTCAGTCTAGGGGACGCTCCATGGTTACGACTGTTAGGGGGTGTAAGCCTTTGTAATATCGGACGGCAACCGCTTGAAACGCCCCGCAACCCAATGCCGGCGCGGCTTGGCGGGATGACGGACATGGCGATCCGGTCGCCATGTCTTAAACGTCTTGTCACAGATTTACAGGTTGGGTGCCAGGGCGCGCTCCACATTGCGGCGGTCTTCCCCGCTGCGCGCGGCCATGTCGTCCACCTGGTCCTGGCCGATCTTGCCGATCGTGAAGTACGTGCTGTCCGGGTGCGACAGCTGGAAGCCCGAGACCGACGCGGCCGGTGTCATCGCCAGCGCCTCGGTCAGGTTCATGCCGATCTCCTGCGCGTCGAGCACGCGGAACAGGTTGCGCTTGACGGTGTGCTCCGGGCAGGCCGGGTAGCCGGGCGCCGGGCGGATGCCGCGGTATTCCTCGCGGATCAGCGCGTCGTTGTCGAGCGTTTCGTCCGGCGCGTAGCCCCACAGGTCGCGGCGCACACGGGCGTGCAGGCACTCGGCGAAGGCTTCGGCGAAGCGGTCGGCCAGGGCCTTGAGCATGATCGCGCTGTAGTCGTCGTGGTCGGCTTCGAAGGCGGCTTCGCGCTTGTCGACCCCGATGCCGCCCGTCACCGCGAAGAGGCCGATGTAATCGGCGATGCCGGTGTCCTTGGGGGCGATGAAGTCCGCCAGGCAGCGGTTCGGGCGCATCACGCCGTCGATGATCGGGCGCTCGCTCTGCTGGCGGATGTTGCGCCAGGTGAGGGCGACTTCCGAGCGGGTCTCGTCGGTGTAGATCTCGATGTCGTCGTCGTTGACGGTGTTGGCCGGCAGCAGCGCGATCACGCCGTTGGCCGTCAGCCAGCGTCCGGCGATCAGGCGCGCGAGCATGCTCTTGCCGTCGGAGAACACGCGGCGGGCCGATTCGCCGACGATCGCGTCGTTGAGGATGTCGGGGAATTTGCCGGCCAGGTCCCACGTCTGGAAGAACGGGCCCCAGTCGATGTACTGCGCGAGCTCGTTCAGGTCGTAGTTGCGGAACACGCGGCGGCCGACGAACTTGGGCTTGGGCGGCGTGTAGTTCGACCAGTCGATCCGGGTCTTGTTGGCGCGCGCGGCGGCCAGCGACACCATCGGCATGGCTTTCTTGCTGGCGTGCTGGGTGCGGATGCGGTCGTAGTCGGCGTGCAGCTCTTCGATGTAGCGCGCGGCGGCCTCGTCGGACAGCAGGCTGGAGGCCACGCTCACCGAGCGCGAGGCGTCGGGCACGTACACGACCGGGCCTTCGTAATTGGGCGCGATCTTTACGGCGGTGTGCACGCGGCTCGTGGTCGCGCCACCGATCAGCAGCGGGATCTTCTTCACGCGGAAGTACTCGTCGCGCTGCATCTCGGAGGCCACGTAGGCCATCTCTTCCAGCGACGGTGTGATCAGGCCCGACAGGCCGATGATGTCCGCGCCCTCGACCTTCGCCTTGGCCAGGATCTCGTTGCACGGGACCATCACGCCCATGTTCACGACTTCGAAGTTGTTGCACTGGAGCACGACGGTGACGATGTTCTTGCCGATGTCGTGCACGTCGCCCTTCACGGTGGCGATGACGATCTTGCCGCGCGAGCGCACGTCGCCGCCGGCGGCCGCGATCTGCCGCTTCTCTTCCTCGATGAACGGGATCAGGTGGGCCACCGCCTGCTTCATCACGCGGGCGGATTTCACCACCTGCGGCAGGAACATCTTGCCCGCGCCGAACAGATCGCCGACGATGTTCATGCCGTCCATCAGCGGGCCCTCGATCACCTGGATCGGGCGGCCGCCGGCGGCAAAGATCTTCTGGCGAACTTCCTCGGTGTCTTCGACCACGTAGTCGGTGATGCCGTGCACGAGCGCGTGGGCCAGGCGCTTTTCCACCGGCTCCTGGCGCCAGGCGAGGTTCTCCTCGCGCTTGGCGCCGCCGCCCTTGTAGCGGTCGGCAATTTCCAGCAGGCGGTCGGTCGCATCCGGGCGGCGGTTGAGCACCACGTCTTCCACGCGCTCGCGCAGTTCGGGGTCGAGGTTCTCGTACACGCCCAACTGGCCCGCGTTGACGATGCCCATGTCCATGCCCGCACCGATGGCGTGGTACAGGAACACGGTGTGGATGGCCTCGCGCACCACGTCGTTGCCGCGGAACGAGAACGAGACGTTCGACACGCCGCCGCTCACCTTGGCGTGCGGCAATTTCTGCTTGATCCAGCGCGTGGCCTCGATGAAGTCGACGGCGTAGTTGTTGTGCTCCTCGATGCCGGTGGCGACCGCGAAGATGTTCGGATCGAAGATGATGTCTTCCGGCGCAAAGCCGACCTGGTTCACGAGGAAGTCATAGCTGCGCTTGCAGATCTCGGTCTTGCGCGCGAACGTGTCGGCCTGGCCCTGCTCGTCGAAGGCCATCACCACGGCGGCGGCGCCGTAGCGCTTGATCAGCTTGGCGTGGTGGGCGAACTGTGCCTCGCCTTCCTTGAGCGAGATCGAGTTGACGATGGCCTTGCCCTGCACGCACTTCAGGCCGGCCTCGATCACCTCCCACTTGGACGAGTCGATCATGATCGGCACGCGCGCGATGTCCGGCTCCGATGCGATCAGGTTCAGGAAGCGCACCATCGCCGCCTTGGAGTCGAGCATGGCCTCGTCCATGTTGATGTCGATGACCTGCGCGCCGTTCTCGACCTGCTGGCGTGCCACGGCGAGCGCCTCGTCGAACTGGCTGTTGAGGATCATGCGCGCGAACGCCTTGGATCCGGTGACGTTGGTGCGTTCGCCGACGTTGACGAACAGCGTGTCCTCGCCGATGTTGAACGGTTCGAGGCCGGAGAGGCGCATGAGGTGGTCGGTCATGGTGTGCGGGGTTCGGTCGTGCGGGGGCGTGGTCGCCCGGCTTCAACGGGTTGCCGTGGGGCTGGGTCTCAGGCGGCTTCGCGGTACTGGCCTGGCCACGCGCGCGGCTTGCGCTGCGCCACGCGCTCGGCGATCGCCCGGATGTGCTCGGGCGTGGTGCCGCAGCAGCCGCCGACCAGGTTCACCAGGCCGGCGGCCGCGAATTCGTCGACCAGGCTGGAGGTGACCTCGGGCGTTTCGTCGAAGCCGGTGTCGCTCATCGGGTTGGGCAGGCCGGCGTTGGGGTAGCACGAGACGGCGGTGTCGCAGATCTTGGCCAGCTCGGCGATGTACGGGCGCATCAACGCGGCGCCCAGCGCGCAGTTCAGGCCGAAGGTGATCGGCTTGGCATGGCGCAGGCTGTTCCAGAACGCTTCGACGGTCTGGCCCGACAGGATGCGGCCCGAAGCGTCGGTGACGGTGCCGGAGATCATCACGGGCACGCGCTCGCCGGAGTCTTCGAAGAGCTGGTCGATGGCGAACAGCGCGGCCTTGGCGTTGAGCGTGTCGAAGATGGTCTCGACCAGGAAGACATCGGCGCCGCCTTCGAGCAGTGCCTTGCCCTGTTCGTAGTAGGCGTCGCGCAGCTGGTCGAAGCTGATGTTGCGCGCGCCCGGGTCGTTGACGTCGGGCGAGATGCTGGCGGTCTTGGGCGTCGGGCCGAAGGCACCGGCCACGAAGCGGGGCTTGTCCGGCGTGCCGTACTTGTCGCAGGCCTCGCGTGCCAGGCGGGCGGCGACCACGTTCATCTCGTAGGCCAGCTCCGCCATCTTGTAGTCTTCCTGCGCGACGGTGGTGGCGCCGAAGGTGTTGGTCTCGATCAGGTCCGCGCCCGCGGCCAGGTACTGCTCGTGGATCTCGCGGATGACCTCGGGGCGCGTCAGCAGCAGCAGTTCGTTGTTGCCCTTCACGTCCACCGGATGGCTGGCGAAGCGCTCGCCGCGGTATTGCGCCTCGGTCAGCTTGTAGCGCTGGATCATGGTGCCCATCGCGCCGTCCAGGATCAGGATGCGCTCGCGCAGCAGCGCGGGCAGGTTGGCGGCACGGGTGTAGGGCAGGGGCGCGGTCATGGAGGACTCCGATAGGTTGGCCGGGCAAGCGATCGAATTTGCGGCCAAAGGCGAATTTTACCAGTCGCATCAAGGACTTGACGGCATTGCCGGGAGCCGCGCTCCTATAATTGCAATCACCCCCTTCACGTTGATGCAATCATGCAACTGCTCGACCCCGCCGACGCCCACGTTTTCCTGCAGCGAACGCCCGCCGCGCTCTTCATCGATTGCCGCAGCGAGATGGAGCACCTGTTCGTCGGCCACCCGGCCGGCTCGCACCACGCGGCATGGAACGATGGCCCGCACTGGGAGATCAATCCGGAGTTCGTGCCGACGGTGCGCAAGCTGTCCGGCCACGGCATCGACCGGCCGATCGTGCTGATCTGCCGCAGCGGCAACCGCTCGGCGGCGGCCGCGCAGGCGCTGGAAGCGGCGGGCTTCCGCGAGGTCTATGTGGTCCGCCACGGCTTCGAGGGCGACCTGGATGCGACGCGGCATCGCAACACGCTCAACGGCTGGCGGCATGCCGGTCTGCCGTGGGAGCAGTGTTAGCCGGCGCCTATGGCGCCGATAGCCGCCTGCCCGCAAAGGAAAAAACGCCCGCAGCCGCCAAGGCCCGGGCGTTTTTTCGTGGGCCGGACGGGCCGGCCCCTGGCGGCGCAGCGTGCGCCGCCGCGATGTCCTGTCAGTGCATGACCACCGGCTGCATCATTACCGTGTCGAACTTGCCGAGGAAGGCATCCACCTCTTCGACCGTCGGCTCGCTGGCGATCAACCGCTTCACGTCCTCGCGGAAATGCTCGGCGAGTTCGCCGCCGAGGAAGATCTCGCGCTTGAGGTTCTTGTCCACGATTTCGTAGCCGCCAGCGGACAGGGTGGCGTGTTGACCGTCGGCACCGAATTCGACAACGCAGTAGTTGTCGCTGTTGTAGATCATTTGCATGGTGCACCTCCGGGCGGAAACATCGTGTTGCTGTTGTTGGACTGCTCAAACACTGCACCGGGTAGATGGGGCCCGAGGCCGAGACTTCAAGGGTGATCGGTCCCGCGCCGTCGGCCCGTTTCTGCCCCATCTATCCCTTGGGCTTAATAATTGGCCACAAAGTTCGCAAACGCGAGGTCCAATGTGTGACGCCCGTTGCGATCGCGTAACAAGACCTTTCCGCCTCTGCCCCGAAAGACGCAAGCGCGCATCCTCCATCCGACCGGTGGACAGCGCGCCGTGTGCGCGGCGCCTGTAGCTCGATCGCGTGCGGCGACGCTTCAGGGCGTCTCGCACTGACTGCCGCATCCCGCGTGCCCGAGGAACTCGTCCAGATCGGTGAGGAAGGCCTCCTCCTGTTCGATGGGAGCCAGGTGGGCCGCATGCGGCATCACTTTCAGACGCGCGTTCGGCAGGCTTCCGGCGATCGCGCGCGCGACGTCGGGCGGCGCGCCCGCGTCGTCTTCGCCGACCACCACGAGGGCCGGGCAGGCAATGCGCGGCAGCGCATCGCGCGTGTCGAGCGCTTTGATGGCAAGGCAGGCGCCGACATAGCCTTGCGGCGGGGTGGCCAGCAGCAGCGCGCGGATGCGCGCGGCCACCTCGGGATGCGCTTCGCGGAACGGCGTGGTCAGCCAGCGCTGCAGGGTCGGCTCGACGATGCCGGCCATGCCGTGCGCCTCGACCTGGCCGATGCGGTCATCCCACATGGCGTGCGCGGCAACGGGCGTATGGCAGACCGTGTCGCACAGGGTCAGCGACAGCAGCCGCTGCGGGTGCCGTACGCCCAGGATCTGCGCCACCATGCCGCCCATCGACAGCCCGACGAAATGGACCTGCGGGATCGACAGCGCATCGAGCAGGCCGGCCGCGTCGTCGGCCATCTGGAACAGCGTGTACGCGCCGTGCGGCGCCGTCGTGCCGCCATGGCCGCGCGCGTCGTAGCGCAGGACCCGGTGGCGCGACGCGAGGCGGTGCGCGATGCTGTCCCACATCTGGTGGTCCACGCCGAGCGCGTGCGCGAGCATGATCCACGGCCCGTCCGCGCCGTCGATGCGGTAGCGGATGCGGATGCCGTTGGCATCGGCGTGGCCCGATTCGGTGATGGCGTCTGCGGTCATGGTGTGGCTCCGTTGGGGGCGGTGTCCTGAGACAGGTAGACGAGCTCGAACTGCATGCCGCTGGGTTCGGTCTGGCGCAGGCGCACCGGCAGCCAGCCGCGCTCGGGGGCGAGCCAGATCTCGACACGGCGCGCATCGCCCTCGCGGCGCGGCAGCCGCACGAAGTGCTCCGCGCGGACTGCGCCGTCCGGCGTGTCGACCATGTCTTCGCCGACGCGCTGCACGCGCGCGAGCTCCACGCTGTCGGTGTCGGCGATGGGCATGTCGAGCGTCACTCCCTGGCTGGCCAGCCGTGACGGATTGCCCCGGCCCAGTCCGGTCAGCTGCAGGAAGACACTGAAGCGGTCCTGGACGCCGTTGGGCAGCGGCAGCACCGAAGGGCTCCGGGTGAATGTGATGACCGGACTGCCCGGCGTGCCGGAGGCGGGAGCGGGATCGACGGTGCGGTGGAAGGTGGTGACGTCCGGCTGTCGGCGTCCGCGCACTTCCTCGTAGCGCAGCGGCGCCAGGCCGAAGGCGTCGACGTTCCCGGTGCTGCGGAAGGCCAGCGCGCCGAAGAACAGCGGTAGTGGAATCTCGACGGCCAGCGTGTAAGTCTTGCCGTCGGTGGCCCAGCGGATCATGCCGTTTTCGTTGCGCACGCCGTTGACGTAGGTGGCGTAGTGCAGGGTGGCCGAGGGCGGCAGCGCGAAGCCGGGGCCGGGCGGCGCGGCGGGCGCATCGGGGCGTTCGGCGCCGAGATCGGTGACCACGCCGGTATCCGCCGATGCCTGGGCGCCGGTGCCGGTGAGTTCCGGCAGTTCGGTGTCTGCCATGTCAGGCACCGTTGGTGCCGGCTCCGGTGTTGGTGTCGGCGCGTGCTGCGGATGGGGGCGCGGCGCGGGCGGCCGCGGCTTGGCTGCCACGGATGCCGGTGCGGGCGGGGCTGGCGGATGCACGGGCTCCGGCTGCAGCAGCAGGGTCGGCACGACCTGCTCGGGGGCGGGCGGCCACGTCACCTGGTGGCTGCGCGCGACCCAGATCACCGCGATGCCGTGCGCCAGCAGCGCGGCCAGCGCCACCACGCCCCAGCGCCGCCAGCGGCGTGTGCGCGTGCCGGTGCCCGGCGCGTCAGGATTGCGGGTGGTGGAGCGGAACGTATCCAAGATCGGCGGAAAGCTGTTGTACGGCCTGCCGCAAGCGCCGCTCCAGCGGGCCGTCGGCCGTGGTATCGAATGTGCTCTGGGCACCCAGGGCGAGCAGCGCCAGGCACAGCTGGCCGTTGGCGTCGAACACCGGCAGGGACATCGCATTGATGCCCGGCAGCACGCCGCCATGGATGCGCGACACGCCGCACGCGCGCACTTCGGCGCAGAGGGCATCGTACGCTTGCAGCGTGCGCGGGTGCTCGGGGTTGCCCGCCGTGGCACCGGCGGCGGCCAGCGCGTCCAGTTCGCGCTGGATGAAAGGCAGCGTCTGCGCGCGCGGCAGGTAGGCGCCAAACACGCGGCCGGTGGCCGAGTTGAGCATGGGCATGATGTCGCCCAGGCGCAGGCTGACGGTGATCGGTTGGCTGGCCTCTTCCCAGTGGACGATGGCCGGCCCCTGGTTGCCCCATACGGCCAGGCCGATGGTGTGGTCGATCTCGTCGCGCAGCGCGGCGGCGGCGGGGCGGGCGCGGCGCATCGGGTCCTGCCGGTTCAGGCTCACCAGCCCCATTTCGCTGGCGAAGGGGCCGAGGTCGTAGCGGCCCTCGGGCGTCTGCGTGACCAGTCCCAGGCGCGCGAAGCTGACCAGGTAGCGGTGCGCCTTGGCCGGGTTCATCGGCGCGGCGCGCGCGAGATCGCGCAGCATCATCGGGCCGTTGCTGCGCGCGAGCACATCGAGCAGGCGGAAGCCGACTTCGATGGACTGGATGCCCGTGCGCGCGGGCGCGTCCGCTGCGGAGTCGGCTTCGGGATCCAGGTCCGGATCGGCGTCGGCGGGCGGCGTGGGGCGGGGCATGGCGGTGCGGGACGGTCGGTTCGGGTCAGTGTAGCCGATGCATGGTGTAGCATCCGCGCAGCCTGTTCCCGCCCTTGTACCGATATGAAACTCGCCACCCTCAAGGATGGCTCGCGCGACGGCCAGCTGGCCGTGGTGTCGCGCGACCTGAAGACCGCGCACTTCGCCACCCACATCGCCGGGACGCTGCAGCGCGCGCTCGACGACTGGTCCTTCCATGCGCCGCAGCTGCAGGCGCTGTACGAGCAGCTCAACACCGGCCGCGCCCGGCATCCGTTCCCCTTCGTGCCGGCCAACTGCATGGCGCCGCTGCCGCGTGCCTACCAGTGGGCCGACGGCTCGGCCTACCTCAACCACGTGGAGCTGGTGCGCAAGGCCCGGGGCGCCGAGATGCCGCCCGAGTTCCGGACCGATCCGCTGATGTACCAGGGCGGCTCGGACGATCTGGCCGGCCCGCACGATCCCATCGTCTGCCGCAGCGAGGCCTTCGGCATCGATTTCGAAGCCGAGGTGGCGGTCATCACCGGCGACGTGCCGATGGGCACCGGGCCCGCCGCGGCCGGCGAGGCCATCCGCCTGGTCATGCTGGCCAACGATGTGTCGCTGCGCAATCTGATTCCCGCTGAGCTGGCCAAGGGCTTCGGTTTCTTCCAGAGCAAGCCGGCCACGGCGTTCTCGCCGGTGGCGGTGACGCCCGACGAGCTCGGCGACGCGTGGCGCGAGCGCAAGGTGCATCTGCCGATGACGGTGCACTGGAACAGCAAGAAGGTCGGCCAGCCCGACTGCGGCATCGACATGGTGTTCGACTTCGGCCAGCTGATCGCGCACATCTGCAAGACGCGCAACGTGCGCGCGGGCAGCATCGTCGGCTCGGGCACGATCTCCAACGCGGACCGCGGCAAGGGCTACTGCTGCATCGCCGAGAAGCGCATGCTGGAGACGATCGATGCCGGCGCGCCCGTCACGGAGTTCATGCGCTATGGCGATACCGTGAAGATCGAGATGTTCGACGGCAACGGCGCTTCGGTCTTCGGCGCGATCGACCAGGAAGTGATGGCGCCCGACGCGCAGCGATGAGGCACGCGGTGCCGGTCCGGACGGTTACGCCGGCGCCGGTCGGCGTCCCCGCTTGGCCGGCACGGCGGCCCCGGCCGTCAGCGCGTGGCCGTGGTAGCCCAGGCGCAGCGACAGCGCCCGGCCGGCTTCGCGCAGCAGCCGCGCGGGCGCGCCGCCTTCGTCGGCGTCGAACACGCTGGACAACCCCAGCGCGGTGATCGCGCCGGCCAGCCTGCCTTGCGCATCCAGCACCGGCACGGCCACGGAGTTGATGCCGTGGACCAGCGTGCCGGTGATGCGCGCCACGCCCTCGTGCCGCACGGCCTGCCAGCGGGCGCGGCAGTTCAGCCAGTCGGTCAGGCCGACGCGGGCCGCGCCCGGGCCGTGCAGCTCGCGGTCGATCAGCGGGGCGATCTGGGTTTCCGGCATCCATGCCGCGCAGGCCTGGCCGGTGGCCGAATTCAGCAGCGGCATCACCGAGCCGACGCGCACATTGATCGTGACCGGCTTGTCGCCGTCTTCCCAGCGCACGATGACCGGTCCGCGCTCGCTCCACACCGACAGGAACACGCTTTCGTTCAGGCGCTCGGCCAGCTTGGGCAGCATGAGGCTGCCTTCGCGCACGAAATCGACGTCGGTCAGGGCGGACAGCCCCACCTGCAGCGCCTGCGTGCCGAGGCGATAGCGCGCGGAGGCGGGGTCCTGCTCGACGAAGCCCATGCGTTCGAGCGACACCAGGTAGCGGTGCACCTTGGCGCGGGGCATGCCCAATTGGCGGCCGAGTTCGGAGACGGCGTGCGCGCCGCCGGTGCGAGCCATGGCCGACAGCACCGTCAGCGCGATCTCGGCGGACTGGATGCCGGTGCCGGCACGTTCGGCCGGGGCGCTGTCCGGCGCGGCGGCGTCGGCCGGGAGATCGTCGTCGAGAGGCATCTTGAAGCCCTGGGTGTCACTTTCTAAGATACGCGTTACGGAAGAAGATACAACCGATGCGGCGGTCTTGCATCGCGGAAGCACGGGGGATGCCGTGAGGCTGTTGCTCTTTTCCGTGCAGGACCATGATCCGGACGGCCCTCGCAGTCTGACCCAACTGCACGCGGACGTCATCGCTCAGGCTCGCCATGTCGAGGCTCTCGGCTACGGCACCTTCCGGGTGGCCGGGCACCGCTTCCACATGGACGGGGCGGTGCCCAAGCCGGAAGTCTTCCCGATCCGCTATGCTTGATGCACATTCCGCCACGCCATGAACTCGCTCGCCCCACGCTTTGCCCGTTACCAGGCGCTGACGCTCGTGCAGCACGGCCCCATCCTCGAGATCGTGATGGGGGCGGCGCAGTCGGCCAACCGCAAGCTGTCCACCGCCGACGCCGGTCTGCATCGCGAGCTGGCCGAGATCTGGCGCGACGTGTCGGCCGAGCCATCGGTGCGCGTGGCGCTGATCCGCGGCGAGGGCCGGGGCTTTTCGGCCGGCGGCGACCTGCACCTGGTCGAGCAGATGGCCGATGACTTCGAGGTGCGCACCCGCGTCTGGCACGAGGCGCGCGACCTGGTCTACAACCTCGTCAACTGCGACAAGCCCGTTGTCAGCGCCATGCATGGCCCGGCGGTGGGCGCGGGGCTGGTGGCCGGCTTGCTGGCGGATATCTCGATCGCGGCCCGGGACGCGCGCATCGTCGACGGCCATACCCGGCTGGGCGTGGCGGCCGGGGACCATGCTGCGATCGTCTGGCCGCTGCTGTGCGGCATGGCCAAGGCCAAGTATTACCTGCTGCTGTGCGAATCGGTGTCGGGCGAGGAGGCCGAGCGGATCGGGCTGGTGTCCCTGGCGGTGCCGGAGGCGGAGCTGGTCAACCGCGCCTTCGAGATCGCCGAGCGGCTGGCGGCGGGTTCGCAGACGGCCATCCGCTGGACCAAGTACGCGCTCAACAGCTGGTTGCGCCTGGCCGGGCCCACCTTCGATACCTCGCTGGCGCTCGAATTCATGGGGTTTGCCGGGCCGGATGTGCGCGAGGGCATTGCCAGCCTGCGCCAGAAGCGGCCGCCCGACTTCGATGCCGCCTGAGCGCGGCGTTCAAAAACGATTTCCAGGTAGGAGACACCACACCATGTTCACGCAGATGCCCAACTTCGCCGAAGGCGGCTTCGAATTCCTGCGCAAGCTCTGGGGCGGCGGGTTCGCCGGCATGACCGGCGGCGGGATGCCCGGCATGGCCAATTTTGCCGCGCCGCCGATGGATCTGGAGGAGCTCGACAAGCGCATCCACGACCTGCGCGCGGTGGAAAGCTGGCTGCAGCTCAACGCCAGCCTGCTGCGCACCGCCATCCAGGGGCTGGAGGTGCAGCGCGCCACGCTGGTCGCCCTGCAGACCTTCGGCTCGGCGCTGTCGCCCGAAGCCGTGCGGGCCGCGTTCGACAATTTCTCCGGCAGCGAGGCGCCGGCCGCCGAGGCCGCCGCGGAGCCGGAGCCCAAGCCGGCATGGCCGCATACGTCCACGGCCGCCAGGCCGGACCGGACCGAAGCCGAGGCACCGGCCGCCCGGGCCGAGGCCGCCGCGCAGGTCGAAGCGCAGGCGCAGGCTGCCGCGCGGGCGGCTGCGGCGGCGCTCGATCCGTCGCCGTGGTGGAACCTGCTGCAGCAGCAGTTCAACCAGATCGCCAGTTCCGCGGCAGCGGCCATGCCGATGCCGCAGGACTTGATGCCGGGCTTCCCGGGCGGCTTCCCCGGCTTTGGCGGCGCGCCCGGCGCCGAGGGGCTGGACAGCGCGCCCGAAGATATCGAAGGCGAGGGTGGTGCAGCGGGCGGCAAGCGTCGCGCGCCGGCCGGCGCGTCCGCCAAGGCGGCGCCCAAGACCGCGGCCAAGCCCGCCAAGGCCCCGGCCGGCAAGCGCGCGAAAGCGCCCGCGTCGCCCAAGCCCGCCGGGAAGGCGGCCGCGAAGAAGAAGGCCCCGGTCAAGGCCGCCGCGCCCAAGCCGACATCCGATGCGTCCTGATCCTCGCGCTTGCACCAACCCGCACGCATGGATTCGACCGCGCTACTGTTGATGGGAGGCGGATCGCGCGCCGCCTACCAGGCGGGCGTGCTGCGCGGCATCGCGCGGCTGGCGCGCGAGTGTGCGCCGGATGCGGTGGGCTCGCCGTTCGACGTGATCTGCGGAACGTCGGCCGGCGCCATCAACGGCGTCGGGCTGGCGCGCGGCGCACAGGATTTCCTGCAGGCCACCGAGGCGCTGGTGCAACTGTGGGCCAAGCTCCATGCCGACCGCGTGTACCGCACCGATGTCGGCCGCGTTGGCGCCAGCGGCGCGCGCTGGCTGACGGCGCTGGCCTTCGGCTGGATGACCGGCCGCACCCCGCGCGCCCTGTTCGACAACACGCCGCTGCGCGAACTGCTGCTGGAGCAGCACGATGCGCAGCAACTGCAGGCAGCCTTCGATGCCGGCGCCCTGCGCGCGCTGGCGGTCACGGCCCTCAGCTACACCACGGGGCGCCATGTCACGTTCTATCAGTCGCCGCATGTCGTGCTGCCGTGGCGGCGCTCGCAGCGGATCGCCGTGACCGACACGATCGGCGTGCCGCACCTGCTGGCCTCGTCGAGCATCCCTTTCCTGTTTCCCGCCGAGCCCGTGCAGCTCGAGGGCAACGACGAATGGTTCGGCGACGGCACGATGCGGCAGATGTCGCCGCTGTCGCCCGCCATCCACCTGGGCGCGAGCCGCATCCTCGTGGTGGGGGCGGCCTCGCGCCAGCAGCCGGGGTGGTACGACACGGTGCCGGCATCGGGCTACCCGTCGCTGGCGCAGGTGGCGGGGCAGGCGCTGGCGAGCGTGTTCCTCGACGGGCTGTCGGCCGACATCGAGCGGCTGCAGCACGTCAACGCCATGGTCAGCCGCAACCCCGAGATCGCCGATGCGCGCGACGGATGGCGCAAGATCGAAGTGCTGGTGATGTCGCCGTCCGAGCGCATCGAGCTGATCGCCGCCCGCCATGTGCAGCGGCTGCCCGGCACCGTGCGCGCGCTGCTCAGGCCGCTGGGCGGCACCGAGGCGCGCGGCGCGGCCTTCGCCAGCTATCTGCTGTTCGAGCCGGAGTTCACCCGTGAGCTGATCGACCTCGGCGAGCGCGATGCGCTGGCCCGCCGCGACGAGCTGGCCGCCTTCCTGTACGGTGTGGTGCCGGACACGATGGCGGCTTGAGCCGGCGCTCAGCGGGGCGCCGGTTCGGCGAGCAGGGCGTCGATGCGCTTGATGAGGGCCGGATCGCCCGGCTCGACCTTGCTCGGGTACACCGCCACCACGCGGCCGCTGCGGTCCAGCAGGTACTTGTGGAAGTTCCACTTGGGTGGCTGCCCGGTCTGCTGGGCGAGCCAGTGGTAGAGCGGCGCCGCCGCTGGCCCCACCACCGAGGTCTTCGAGAACATCGGGAACTTCACGCCGTACGTGTTGTAGCAGAAGTCGGCGATCTGCTTGCCGGTGCCCGGCTCCTGCTCGAAGTCGTTGGAGGGGAAGCCCAGCACGGTCAGTCCCTTGTCGCGGAACCTGGCGTACAGCGCTTCGAGCCCCTCGTACTGGTAGGTGTAGCCGCAATAGCTGGCGGTGTTGACCACCAGCACCACGCGGCCGGCGTACTGGCACAGGTTCTGCGGCGCGTCGTCCTGCAGGCGCCTGACGCGGAAATCGAGGGCGGTTGGGCAGGGGCCCGCAGCGGCGGGCTGCGGTGCCGGGGCGGCCTGGGCGCCGGCGGCCGCGTGGCCGGTGCGCGGCAGCAGCAGCGCGATGATCGCAATGACGATGGCGATCGCGATGATCAGCAGGTGATGCCGGCTCAGCACGCCCGCAGTGCGCCGGCGGGCGAGCCGGTCGCGTGCGCGGGCAAGGGCAGGCGCGGCGAGGGAAGGCGACGACATGGCAGTCTCCGGAATCGCGGGCAGTGCATGGAATGTCTTCAGTCTAGGGTATAACGCTCGCGGAACCTGCCGCAGCGCGAAGTGCGCCAGGCGTTGCTTGTCGCCACCGGGCGCTGTCGCACTTCCTTCCTATACTGGGGAAGCGCCGGGCGACGACCCGGTCCGCTTCGCCCCACAAGCGCGGCTGATCGCCGCTACAGCACATCGCGGCGCACCGCGAGGCCGCGTGTCTGCGGAAGACGCGCCGAGGGGGTCGCCCAGACACGTCACATTCCGTGGTCCCGGCAGGCCTGTTGTCAAGAGGAAACGGGCGGATGCGTTTCACGCCTCCGCAGACATGAAAAAGCGGGGACAGTCACCTTGTCTGCTAGAATCCGCCTGCAAATTCAAAGGCTTACCATGCTCTATCCCGAATTGTTCAAGTCGTTGGAAGCGGTCCGCTGGAATATGGAAAAGGATATTCCGTGGGACCAGTTCGACGCATCGCTCCTGACCGATGCGCAGGCGCAGACCATCAAGATGAACGCCATCACCGAGTGGTCCGCCCTGCCGGCCACCGAGATGTTCCTGCGTGACAATCGCCACGATTCCGATTTCTCGGCGTTCATGAGCGTGTGGTTCTTTGAAGAACAGAAGCACTCGCTGGTGCTGATGGAATACCTGCGCCGCTTCCGCCCGGACCTGGTGCCGACGGAAGAAGAGCTGCACAACGTGCGCTTCGAATTCGACCCGGCCCCGCCGCTGGAAACGCTGATGCTGCACTTCTGCGGCGAGATCCGCCTGAACCACTGGTACCGCCGTGCTTCCGAGTGGCACACCGAGCCGGTCATCAAGTCGATCTACAAGCATCTGTCGCAGGACGAAGCCCGCCACGGCGGCGCCTACCTGCGCTACATGAAGAAGTACCTGGGTCAGTTCGGCGACAACGCCCGCAGCGCGTTCGCCAAGATCGGCGTGCTGATGGCTTCCGCCCGCCGCACCGAGAAGCCGCTGCACCCGACCAACCTGCACGTCAACAAGGCGCTGTTCCCGCAGGACACGGTGCAGTCGCGCCTGCCCAACCCGGACTGGCTGGAGCACTGGCTGGACGAGCAGATCAAGTTCGACGCCGGCTGGGAAAAGAAGGTGATCGAGCGCATCCTGCACAACATGTCGCTGCTGTTCGAGCGCACCTTCGAGACCGTGCAGGACCTGAACCGCTACCGCAAGGACCTCAACGCGCGCCTGGTCGGCCAGTCCGGCACGCCCGCGTCCGAGCAGCCGGCCTGACGCCCGGCGCCTGCCACTGAGCGGCCCATCGGTTTCGATGGGCCGTTTTGTTTCCAGCCTCCGTTTTTTCGCCGCCCATGTCCACTCTCCGCCAGCCCGCGCCCATGTTCGAACAGAAGCTCTGCGACTCCGCCGACGTGGAGGCCCGCGTGCGCGCCTTGCCGCGCCCGCTGGTCTTCACCAACGGCGTGTTCGACATCCTGCATCGCGGGCACGTGACCTATCTCGCGCAGGCGCGCGCGCTGGGAGCCTCGCTGGTGGTGGGCGTGAACACCGACGCCTCGGTGCGCATGCTGGGCAAGGGCGACGATCGTCCGCTCAATGCCGAGGCGGATCGCCTCGCGGTACTGGCCGCGCTGGAGTCGGTGAGCCTGGTGGTGCTGTTCGCCGAACGCACGCCGGTCGAGCTGATCCGGCGCGTGCGCCCCGACATCTACGTCAAGGGCGGCGACTACGACATCGACACGCTGGAAGAAACCCGCGTCGTGCGCGGCTGGGGCGGGACGGCCTTGGCGATTCCGTTCGACCACGACCGCTCGACGACGCAGCTGCTCAAGCGCGTGCGCGCGACGTCCTGAGTTCCGGAGCGCCGGCGCCGCTTCAGTGCGCGGCGGCCAGGGTGGCGGCCTGCGGCGCCGTGCAGGCGCGCAATTCATCGGCGCCCAGGCGCGTCTTGAGGGTGGCCAGCTGGGCCGCGAGGTCCGGTGCGGCATCGCCCGATGCCGTGATGCGCAGCCATGCGCGCGAGGCATTGCGGTGCGTTTCCGTCAGCACGGCGGTGCGCACGTCGTGGGCGCGCAGATCGTCCAGCCGCTGCTGGGCGCGACCCTTGTCGCGGAACAGCCCGAGCGAGACCACGAATCCGCCCGCTTCCTGCACGATGGCCGAATCGGCGACATTGCGGCGCTTGAGTTCGGTCACCTTGCGGTCGGCGTCTTCGCGCGTTCCGCGCGCGGGCATGTGGACCCACCAGCGGATGTCATCCTGGCGCGTCACCCGCTCGACCTGCACGCCTGCGAGCTGGCGCAGCTGATCGGTGCCGCGCGCGGCCTGGGCGTCGGTCAGGCCGCCGAGCTCCATGCAGTTGGCGGCGGTGGTTGTGTCGGCCGCGGCGAGCGCGGTGCGTTCGATGGCCGGGCCGGCATCGCTGGCGGCGGCGGGCGCCGAAGCCGCTTCCGGTGACGAGGCGGCGGGCGCAGGCGTGGGCGCTGGGGCTGCCTTGGGCGCGGCGGGCGTGGAAGCGGACGCCGGCTCCAGGAGGCGGATGTCTTCGGTGCGGATCTGGCGCTGCATGCGATCGGGCTCGCGCTCGCTCTCGAACCAGGCGGACGGAATATCGGGGCCGAACACGCCCAGGTTGGCGGCCAGCAAGACGCCGTTGGCGAGCAGCAGAAGCAGCAGGGCGAGGCGAAGCGTCATGGTGCGGGAATCGGCGTCGGACGGTGGTGCGGAATGCAGGAACACGGCTACAACAGGGAAACGGGAACGGCGATGGCGCTCAGGCTTGCGTCGCGGCGCCGGGGCGGCCTTCGTGGCCGGTGTGCGCCAGCACCTGGAGGCCGAGCAGCACCAGATTATCGTGCATCTGGAACGGCATGCGCAGGTGCGGAGCGAGTGCCGCGCGCGCGCCGCCGCTCAGCACGCAGCGGTACGGCCCCGGGTATTGCGCCTGCAGGGCCTGCCAGGTCTGGGCAATGGCGCCCGCCTGGGCGGTCACGCAGCCCAGCGCGATCGCATCCTGTGTGTTGTCGGCCCAGGACGGCACGTCGGTGCGGGCCTGGGCGTCGTCACGCGCGGCCAGGTAGCCGATGTCGATCTCGGGCAGCTGCGCCGTGTTGCGCGACAGCGCGCGCATCATCAGCGTGAGTCCGGGCAGGATGAGCCCGCCGGCGAAGCGGCCGTCGGGCGCGACGATGTCGAGCGTGGTGGCGGTGCCGGCCGTGACCAGCAGCAGCGCCGTGTCCGGCCACGCGTGGCGGGCCCCGACGGCGCCCACCCAGCGGTCGGTGCCGAGCTGGGCGGGGTCCCGATAGCCGTTGCGCAACCCGGCGGCGGCGGCCTCGGAGGCGACGATGCGCAGGCGCGCGCCATCGAAGACGCGGGCGATGCGGGCGCACAGCGCATCGCGCAGGGCCGGGCCGGCGACCACGCTGATCCACACGTCGGGCGGTGCCATGCCCGCGCCGGCGTGGCAGTCGCGCCAGTCTTCCACCAGTTCGGCCAGCTGGTCGTGCGGTCGCGCGCCGGCATGCTGCCAGGGCGTGCCGCCGGGGGCGACGGCCGGCGGGGCGACGTCGGCGGCAGTCCAGGCCCATTTGATGCGCGTATTGCCGGCGTCGATCAGCAGCAGCGGCCGCTCGGGGGTGGGGGCCTTGAGGCGGATCATGGCTGCTCCGCGTCGGCCGCGCGCAAGGACACCTCGCCGCTGTGGATCCACTGCACGCGTCCGCCGGATTCGATGGCCAGGCGTCCCTGGGCATCGATGCCGTGCGCCACGCCTTCGAGCACCACGGCGCCGTCCTGCCACAGCCGCACGGGCCGGCCGGCAAAGGCATCGCGCGCGGCGAACGGCGCGACGAACGGCGCCAGGCCGTGGGAGCCGAAGCGCTGCAGGTGCTCGCCCAGCGCGCTCAGCAGCGCGGCCAGCACCGCGTTCGGCTCGGGCCGCTCGACCAGTTCTTCCACGCCCGACAGCGACCGGCCCAGCGCCGCCTCCAGCGCATGCGGGCGCTCCAGGTTCAGGCCGATGCCGATCACGGCCCAGGTCTGCCCAGGGGCCGCGCGCATCGTCTCGACCAGGATGCCGGCGAGCTTGCGCCCGGCGATCTGCACATCGTTGGGCCATTTGAGCGCCAGGGCCTGCGCGTTGCCGCCGTGCGTCTGCGCATAGGCAGCCACGGCTTCGGCCACGGCCACGCCCACCGCCAGGCTCAGGCCGGCCAGTTGCGCGGGTTCGGCGGCAAAGGCGCAGGCGACGGAAAAGGTCAGGCCGTGATCGCCATCCCACGGGCGGCCCTGGCGGCCGCGGCCGGCGGTCTGCCGCAGCGCCGCCAGCACACGCCCGCCCACCAGCGGCGCCGTGCCGGCCGGCGCGCCGGCGGCCACGGGCCAGGCGGCGTCGCGCACGGCGGCCATCAGGTCCGCATTGGTGGAGCCGGTGGACTCGACCACCTCGACCGGCCAGCCGGCGGCGATGCCGGTTGGCCGGATGCGGTCGCGGGTCAGGCGCCAGCGCGCAGGGATGGGGGCGGAAGACATGAGCTGGGCAAACACATGGGAATGGCTGGATGATGGCGCATTGTAGCGAGGACATCACGGACACCGCGCATGCAGTGGGCGGCCGGTACGTCTCATGGCAGAGAGTGCCACGGCATCCGCGTTGGCTACAATTCGACCAGCGTTCCCCTCAGGAGACCCGCGCTTGATCACCTGCCGTCCCCCTCAGCTCGAGGTCCGCGTCGTCGACGGACGGTCGGTCGCCTACCTGTCAGGCGACTGGACCACGCTCGCGCTGGCCGAACGGGCGGGCGTGCGCAGCGCGCGCCGGCAGATCCGCGCGGGGTTGAACACCGCCAATGCCTGGTGCCTGACGGAAGTGGGACGCATCGACCATTTCGGCGCGCAACTGCTGTGGCGCGCGTGGGGCAACCGCTGGCCCGAGCTGCTGGACGCGCGCCCCGACCAGCGCCGCATGATCGACCGCGTCGCCCGGCTGGACCCGGGCGGCTGGAAGAAGCGCATCGCGCCGCGCATCAACCCGGTGACGGTGCTGGGCAATGCCATGCTGGACTTCGCCCGCCACCTGCGGATCGGCGTGGCGATGGTCGGCCAGCTGATGTTCGACCTGCTGCGCTTCGTGCGCGCGCCGCACCGCGGGCCGTGGCGCGAGATCTCCGCCAACATCTACAGCACCGGCTACAAGGCGCTCGGCATCACCGCGCTGGTGGGCTTCCTGATCGGCATCGTGCTGAGCTACCTGTCGGCCAACCAGTTGCGCGTGTTCGGCGCCAGCATCTTCATCGTCAACATCCTGGGCATGGCCATCATCCGCGAGCTGGGGCCGGTGCTGGCGGCCATCCTGGTGGCCGGGCGCTCGGGCTCTGCCATCACCGCGCAGATCGGCGTGATGCGCGTGACCGAAGAGCTCGACGCGATGCGCGTGATGGGCATCTCGCACGGCTTCCGGCTGATCCTGCCCAAGGTGATCGCGCTGGCGATCGCCATGCCGCTGCTGGTGGCGTGGACGGATCTGCTGGCGCTGGGCGGCGGCATCCTGGCGGCGAAGTTCCAGCTCGACATCAGCCCGACGTATTTCATCACCTCGCTGCCCGATGCGGTGCCGGTGGCCAACCTGTGGCTCGGCATCGGCAAGGGCGTGGTGTTCGGCATGCTGATCGCGCTGACGGCGTGCCACTTCGGCCTGCGCATCCAGCCGAACACGCAGAGCCTGGGCGAGGGCACGACCACCTCGGTGGTGGTGTCGATCACCATCGTGATCCTGGCCGATGCCGTGTTCGCCATCCTCTTCAAGGACGTCGGGATATGACACGGCCGCGCCATCCGCATGTCGAGCCTTCGCGCGCCGGCGTGACCGGCCCCGCGGCCGGGCCGCTCACGCCGGCGCGCGAACGCGTGATCCAGGTGCGCAGCGTCACCAAGCGCTACGGCGACGTGACGGTGCTCGACAACATCGACCTGGACGTGTTCCGGGGCGAGGTGCTGTCGATCGTGGGCGGCTCGGGCAGCGGCAAGACGACCCTGCTGCGGCAGGTGGTCGGGCTGGAGAAGCCGACGTCGGGCACCATCCACATCTTCGGCGAGGAGCTGACCTGCCAGGTGGGCAACGAGCTGCAGTCGATGCGCAACCGCTGGGGCATGCAGTTCCAGCACGGCGCGCTGTTCTCGGCGCTGTCGGTGATCGACAACGTGGCGCTGCCGATGCGCGAGCTGCGCACGCTGCCCGATGCCTTCGTCGCGCGCGTGGCCATGCTCAAGCTGCAGATGGTGGGCCTGAAGGCGAGCGATGCCGACAAGATGCCCGCCGACCTGTCGGGCGGCATGATCAAGCGGGTGGCGCTGGCGCGCGCGCTGTCGCTCGAGCCGGAGCTGGTCTTCCTCGACGAGCCGACCGCCGGGCTGGACCCGCGCGCCTCCGACGACTATGTCGCGCTGATCCGCGAGCTGCGCCGCGAGCTCGGCCTGACCGTGGTGATGGTGACGCACGACCTCGACACGCTGGTGGCGCTGTCCGACCGCATTGCCGTGCTGGCCGACCGCAAGGTGCTGGCCGCCAAGCCGGTCGACCAGATCATCCAGATCGACCACCCGTTCATCAAGGAATACTTCCTGGGCGAGCGGGGCAAGCGGGCCCTGATGGCGCTGGGCCCCGAGATGACGGAAGCGGTGGCCGCGGCCAGCCTTTCGATGCAGGAGGACTGATGGAAAACCGTGCCCACGCGTTCCTCGCCGGGCTGTTCACGATCGGGCTGGCGATCTTCATCGCGCTGGCGGTGGTGTGGTTCAACCGCGACCAGACCGTGCGCGTGCCCTACGAGGTGGTGACGCGCTCCACCGTCAACGGGCTGAGCCCGCAGGCGGCCGTCAAGTACCGCGGGCTGGACGTCGGCAAGGTGGACAGCATCCGCTTTGACGACAGGGTCCCGGGCCAGATCATCGTGCGGGTGCTGGTCGACAAGGACGCGCCCATCACCACCACCACCTACGGCCGGCTGGCCTACCAGGGCGTGACCGGCCTGGCCTACGTGCAGCTCGATGACCGCGGCTACGACGGCGGCAAGCGGGCGGCCAACCCGACCCGTCTCGAAACCTCCGACAGGCGTCCGGCGCGCATCGCCATGGAGGCCGGCTTTCTCGACGAGCTCGACAAGCGCGGCGACCAGATGCTGGCCCGGATCGACCAGACGCTGAGCTCGCTCTCCGCGTTGTTCGACGATGAGCACCGGCAGGCGCTGATGGCGGCGATGCAGTCGTTCCAGGGCACGATGGACAGCTACAACGCGCTCGCCCGCCAGGCCGAGCCGACGATGCGCAGGCTGCCGCAGATCGCCGACAACCTCGACGCCACCCTGTCCGCCACGCGCCGGCTGTCGCAATCGCTGTCCGACCCGAAGGGGCCGCTGATGGGGACGCTGGCCAGCGCCGGCAATGACCTGAGCTCGGCCTCGCAGTCGATGCAGGCGGCCACCAACGTGCTCGCCAACGAGACCCTGCCGCAGCTCAACGGCTTCGCCCGCGAGGCCCGCCAGGCCGTGCGCAGCTTCGACCATGCGGTGACCGATTTCAACACCCGCCCGCAGAGCGTGCTGTTCGGCCCCGCGCCCGCCACGCCCGGCCCCGGCGAGACCGGTTTCGCCGCGCCGCAGGTGTCGGCGGCCCCGTCGGTGGCCGTTCCCGCGACGGCCCGGCCCTGAGGAGATTCCATGCTGATCCTGCCGACCGTGTTGCGCCGCGCGCTGGTGCTGTCCGCCCTGGCCGCGCTGGCGGCCTGTTCCAGTACGCCGACCGCGCCCGCCGCGGTCTACGACTTCGGCCTGGCGCCCGCTGCCGCCGGCGGTCCTCGCCTGCCGACCGCGCTGCGGGTGACCGAGGTGGTCGGCCCGGGCTGGATGGACGGCAACGCCATCTACTACCGCCTGGCCTATGCCCAGGGGCAGCGCACCGAGCTGTATGCCAACAGCCGCTGGGTGGAGTCGCCCGTCAACCTGTTCGATGCGCGCCTGCGCAACGCGGTGGCCGCGCGCGGCCAGGTGGTCGGCTATGGCCTGCCGGAGGTGCCGACACTGCGGGTCGAACTGGTCGACTTTTCGCAGGTGTTCGACCGGCCGGACGCCAGCCGCGGCGTGGTGCGGCTGCGCGCCTCGGTGTTCATGGCGCGCGGGCTGGTCGCACAGCGCGTGGTGCAGGCCGACGTGCCGGCACCGAGCGCTGACGCGGCGGGCGGCGTCAGCGCGCTGGCGCAGGCTTCCGACCGCGCCATCGGCGAGGTGCTGGACTGGGTGGCGGGGCTGGCGCTGCCGGCGGCGGCCCAGTCCGTGGTGCCGACGCGCGCGCCGTGACCGCCCGGCGCCGGCGCCGCAGCCTTTCCATGCGGCGACCGGCAGTATCATGGGCATCCCCTCGGCTTTTCCGCAGCTTCCGCCGGTGACGGACCTCCACGCTCTTCCCGCCGCGCCTTCGACGCATCGCCACTCGCCGCTTGCCCGGGCCGGGCTGGCCTGGTTCGTGCTGCTGGTGGTGTACGCGAGCCTGTACCCGTTCTCGGGCTGGATCGACACCGGCGTGTCGCCGTTCGCTTACCTGAGCGCGCCGCTGCCGCGCTACAACACGCGCTTCGATCTGCTGACCAACATCTGGGGCTACCTGCCGCTGGGCATGCTGGTGGTGCTGTCGCTGCATCCGCGCGTCACCGGCTGGCGCGCGGTGGCGCTCGCGATGCTGGCGGGCTTGCTGCTGTCCGGCGCGATGGAGGCCGCGCAGACCTACCTGCCGACGCGCATCTCGTCCAACGTCGATCTGGCGGCCAACACGGTCGGGGCGCTGCTGGGCGGCATCGTCATGGTGCCGTTCGCGGCCCGGCTGATCGACCGCGGCAGCCTGCGGCGGCTGCGCTGGCGATGGTTCGAGCCGCACGCCACCTTTGCCATCCCGCTGCTGCTGCTGTGGCCGTTCGCGCAGATCTTCCCGCAGGAGTTTCTCTTCAGCATGGGCGGCGTGGTGCGCAGCATCCTGCTGGACCCGTCGCCGGATGCGTTTCTCACCGGCATCATCCACAGCCTGTTTCCGGGGCTGTTCGACTGGCACGACCGCCTGCAGGCTCACCCCGAAGGGCTGCAGCGCCAGGAGTTGCTGGAAGCCCTGATCACCGCGTGCAGCTGGGTCGGCACCGGCCTGCTGGCCACCGTGGCGATGCGGCGCGGCGCCCCGGTGCTGCGCCTGCTGGTGGCGCTGCTCGCGAGCGGGCTGCTGGTCAAGGCCGGGGCGACGCTGCTGCAGTTCCCGGCGGCCGGCGCGTGGGACTGGCTGTCGTCCGGCGGGCGCTTCGGGCTGGTGGTCGGGTCGCTGGTGCTGGTGCTGCTGGTGCGCCTGCCGCGCTGGCTGCGCGGCGCGCTGGCGATGCTGCTGCTGCTGGCCCTGATCGTGCTGTCGAACGTGCTGCCGCCCGGGCCGTATTCGTGGGTGTCGGCGCAGGCCTGGCGGCTCGGGCGCTTCGTGCACTTCAACAGCCTGTCGCAATGGATCGGCTGGGTTTGGCCCTTCCTCGGCGTGGGCTATCTCGCCTGGCGCGCCGAGCTGGCCCAGCTGCAGCGGCGCGCCCGTCGCCGCGACGCCTAGGGCCGGTTCCCATATGGGCGCTCGCTTCCTGCTGGCGCCCGGCTGGCACCTCCCTCTGATGTGTCGATGCGTCCGTCGGCTTTTTGCGGGCGCCTTCATGCCGTCGACACGAAGCCTCCCTAACTTGACGTGACACGCTACGCCGATCGCGACGCCCGCGCTTCGCGATCGGCCGCCTTGGGAGGATTGCCGTGTCCGTAAGCCACCGTCGTGCCCGCGCGTGTCGCTTGCGCGCGCGACATGCCCTGCTGCGCGCCTTGTCGATGCTGGCTCCCGTCGGCATGGGCGCGGGCCTGGGCGCTTGCGGCGAAGCGGCGGACACGCATGTCCCCGCGGTGGTGCGCGGCGCGCAGCCGATCACGGCCGGCCCGGCCACGCTGCCCGCGGCCGCCGCTCCCGATGCCCATCTGCCCGCCCGCGACGGCCTGGCGCCGCCCGTGATGCATACCGTGGACTGATCCCGTCCGCCTGCCGGTTTCCCCCCCCGCACAAGAGGTGCTCAGCATGACGTCAAACAGCCGCCGTGGTTTTCTCCATTCCGCTGCCCAGTTGGCCGCCGCCGCCGCCGCGATGGGCGCGATGCCCGCCGGTATCCGGCAGGCGCTCGCGATTCCGGCCTACAACGCCCGCCGCAGCATTGAAGACGTCCAGCACATCGTGATCCTGATGCAGGAAAACCGCGCGTTCGACCACTACTTCGGCACGCTGCGCGGCGTGCGCGGGTATGGCGACACGCGCACCATCACGCTGCCCTCGGGCAAGCCGGTCTGGCACCAGCCGCTGGCCGGCGGCGTGGGCGAAGTCCTGCCGTTCCGCCCGGGTGCGCCGGACCTCGGCCTGCAGTTCCTGCAAGACCTGCCGCACGGCTGGAACGACACGCACGCCGCCGTCAACGGCGGCCGCTACGACGGCTGGGTGCCGCACAAGGGCACCACCACCATGGCCTACCTGACGCGCCAGGACATCCCGTTCCACTACGCGCTGGCCGACGCCTTCACCCTCTGCGACGCCTACCATTGCTCGACGCCGACCTCGACCGATCCCAACCGCTACTACATGTGGACCGGCTACGTCGGCAACGACGGCGCGGGCGGCGGGCCGGTCATCGACAATGCCGAGCTGGGCTACGGCTGGTCCACCTATCCCGAGGTGCTGGAGCGCGCCGGCATCTCGTGGAAGATCTACCAGGACGTCGGCACCGGCCTCGACGCCAATGGCGTGTGGGGCTGGACCAGCGATGCCTACATCGGCAACTACGGCGACAACTCGCTGCTCTACTTCAAGCAGTACCAGAACGCGCAACCGGGCAACCCGCTGTACGACAAGGCGCGCACCGGCACCAACGTGTCGGCCGGTGACGGCTACTTCGACATCCTCAAGCGCGACGTGCAGAACGGCGCGCTGCCGCAGGTGTCGTGGATCGCCGCGCCCGAGGCCTTCTCCGAGCACCCGAACTGGCCGGCCAACTACGGCGCGTGGTACATCGACCAGGTCCTGCAGATCCTCACGTCCAACCCCGAGGTGTGGAGCAAGACGGTGCTGCTGGTCACCTACGACGAGAACGACGGCTTCTTCGACCATCTCGTTCCGCCGTTTGCCGCGTCGGGCGGCAACGGCCTGTCGACGGTCGATACCGGCGGTGAATCGTTCCCCGGCAGCAGCCAGTACGTGCCGGGCAGCTATGGCCTGGGTCAGCGCGTGCCGATGCTGGTGGTCTCGCCGTGGTCGAAGGGCGGCTGGGTGTGCTCGCAGACCTTCGACCACACCTCGATCATCCGCTTCATCGAGCAGCGCTTTGCCCGCACGCACGACGTGGTCTTACCGAACATCTCGAAGTGGCGGCGCACGGTGTGCGGCGATCTCACCGCCGCGTTCAACTTCGCCGACCCGAACGGCGCGGTGCCCGCGCTGCCGGGCACGTCCGCGTATGCGCCCGGGGACCGCCAGCGCCATCCCGACTACATCCCGCTGCCGCCGCTGGTGCAGTCGGTGCCGAAGCAGGAAGCCGGCGTGCGCCCGGCACGCGCACTGCCGTACGAACTGTTCGTGCGCGGCCGCCATGACGAAGCCGCCGGCCGGTTCCAGATCGACTTCGTCAACACCGGCGAGGCCGGCGCAGCCTTCCTCGTCTACGTGGCCGGCAGCCCGGATGCGCCGCGCAGCTACACGGTCGAGGCCGGCAAGCGCCTGTCCGACAAGCTGCCGGTCAATGCCGGCGGCACGTACGATTTCACCGTGCACGGGCCGAACGGCTTCCTGCGCCGCTTTGTCGGCAAGCTGTCGCTGTCCGGCCTGCTGCATCCGCATGGCCAAGCGCTGGAGGTCAAAGAAAGCTACGACGTCGCCAACGGCAACCTGGAACTGCGCCTGATCAACCACGGGCGCGCGCCGAGCACCGTCACCCTCAAGAGCGCTTACACGGGGGCCGCGGTGCAGCGCGTAGTGCGCGGCGGCGACGATGCATCGGTGTACCTGGACCTGCGCGGCGAGCACGGCTGGTATGACCTGACCGTCACCGCCAGCACCGATGCCGGCTTCCGGCGCCGCCTGGCCGGACACGTCGAGACCGGCCGCGCCAGTATGTCGGACCCCGCACTCGGTGCGTGAGATGGTTTAAAGGGTCGTAGGCGGCACTCGGCAGGTCCGCTGGCGGATGACGTCGGCGGACCTTTCTTTTTTTTCTTGCCGCATCGCTGCAGGGCGCATGCGGCGGATGGGTTATTGTTCTTTTCGGGTGAACAGTCTTTTCGTTGCTCTATCATTTATCTGTAAGTGGCAACGATCTATTCTGGCTTCAAGCGCAAGAACACGAGCGCAACCGGACACCAGGCAAAGGAGCCGATCATGAACACCCGTCTCGCCACCGCTTTCTCCCGTCATACCCTGCTGGCCGCCGTGGCCATGCTGTCCGCCTCGGCCGCGCTGCTGTCGGCCCAGCCGGCCGCCGCCGCGCAAGGCAGCGTCGATCCGTACACGCAAGGGGCAGTTGCCAAGGCCGATCCCTACACCGACGGCGCGGCCAAGTTCGATGTCTACACCCAGGGCGCCGCCGCCAAGGCCGATCCGTACACGCAGGGCGCGGACCGCCAGGCCGATACCTACGGTTATCTGTCGTGGAACGGCGACATGTCCTATCCGGGCGACGCCTCGCGTGCCTGATCTGTTTGCCCGATCCATCAGGGCAAACGCAAAAGGGCCCTGGGTTTGACCCAGGGCCCTTTTTCCATGGGGCATTTGAGGCGTCGGCACTGACCGATGCCTGGCGCCAGCCCGACAGGCCCGGCGCGTCCGCTCGCACGGGCCGGCAGATTCAGTGCCTTTCCGGTGCCGGTTCCTTTGCCCGCTCGAAATGGCGGATGGCATGCTTGTACATCTTGATGTGCTCTTGCCTCAGGATGCCGTCGAGCGAATACCTGTCCGCGCCGCCACCTGTGCCGTACTCGGGGTCGAGCGGAGCCGGTCCGCCGTACTTGCCCAGGGAAACCGCTGTCTGCGCACTGCGAGCCAGGTTCAGCGCGTTCTTGTGCATCTGGTCGATGAGACCGTCGTGCTGCAGACCGCTCTCCTTCATTTCCTTGGTGGCCCGCAGTGCGAACAGGGCGCTGTTGGAGGTAGTCGCCTGGCTGGACGCGTCCACATAGGTCAGCCAGACCTTGCCGGTGCGTCCGTTGCCGGCCGCGTCCAGGCATTTGGCGACCGTGCTGGCCAGGTCTCTCCAGTTCGCCGGTGAGAACGGCGAGCCGGCGCCGTCGAGCACCGCCAGGGAAACGTGCGTCGGATGCGCGGCGTCGTGGCGCGCGGCAACCGCGACATGGTGCCCGTCGCCGATATCGAGCGTCGCATGCCAGTCACCGCCGCCGCGCACCCCGTCGGCCACGACCGGCGCCAGGCTTGCGATCGCACCGGGATCCCGCACCGCCAGTCTCGGAGCATCGATCTTGTGCGCGGACAGCCGCAGTTGCGGATCCAGCTTGTTTTCCACTTCGACCAGCAGGTCGAGAAACTCGGCATCGCGCGGCGCCGGCATGTCGGCTTTGCCCTTGCGGGCGCGTCGTAGCGCGTCCAGGTGGTCGGTCAGGGCCTCCACGCGCGCCGACGCCAGATGCGTGATGGCGCGTTCGTACAACTGCAGCCGCTTGTCCTCGTAGGACGTGCTCGAGGTTTCCCTGACATGCTGCAGCAGCCGATGCGGGCGCAGGTGCTGGGACTGGTATTGGGCCAGCGGCAGTCCGGTCTTCTTGTTGACCGGCGCCGTTCTGAGGTCCGGCCGGTTCGTCAGCATCCGTTCGAGGCCGAATGCGTGCGTCATGTGCTTGAAGAAACGCGGCCCGAGCAGGGGCGTTTCATCAATGACATGGACGTCGACGGCATCCGCATGCTTGCCGGCTTCGGACAGCGCGTGGGCGTGCAGCTTGCCGATGTCCTCGTCGCCCGGCATGGCCTTGACGGCGGACAGCGCGAAGATGGCGCCACCGTGGTTGGTCTTCTGTATCCCGGTGTTCAGGCAGTGCAGCACGATCCTGACCCCCTTGGGATCGCCCGCCTGCTCCAGCTTATGGTTCAGGTGCCCCGCAAGCAGCGTCGCCATCAGATTCCATTCGGGGACCGACAGATGCTCCCCCGCGCTGTTCACCACGATCATCGAGATCTGTTTCGGCTGCTCCGGATGATGCCGGACCGACAGCGCCATCGCGTGCCCGCCGATGTCGACGACGGCGTGCCACGGCTCCCGGCTGCGCATGCTCGTCTCGAGATTGCGTGCGAGACTGGCGACGGCGGCGGGGTTGGTTGTGTTCAGCGCGTTGAGGCTGATGGTGTGTGCGCTGAGCGCGAGCTTCGGATGCCGGGCGTTCTCCACCGCGACGAGCAGATCGAGGAATTCCGCATCGCGGTGGCCGGGGGTCTCCACGCGCAGGTTGGGGTCGGCATGGGCGGCGGTCTTCAGCTCCGCCAGATACTGCCGCATCGACTCCAGGCGCGCGCTCAGCCCGGGCTGGATCGCCGCCGCGGCAAGCGCGCGCGTGTCCACCTTCGACGCCGCCCGGGTCAGCTTGACCGGCTGTTTCAAGGCCCGGGCGCCCGCGTGCCGGGTGGGCAGGTTGGTGAAGTTCCTATCCGCCGTCCGGGCCCGGGGGCCGGAAACCTGGGGGGGCTGCGTCTGGCTTCCCGTCGCGCCATCGGGATGGGCAACGGTGGAGGTGCTGGCCGGTTGCGTGGCCGGCGTAATACGCGTTTTCAGCAAGATCGGCTCCAGTATCGGGGGCGGAGGGGCATCACTGAACCACGCACGTCGGCGCGCCGGCCGGCCGTCGGGCGAAAACATGGCGCGGAAACCGCGCGCTCGCCTGAAAAGCGACGGAGGCCGCGCCGGGCCGTCCGTCCCGGTCACCGGCAAAGAAAAAGGGCCTTGGGTTTGATCCCAAGGCCCTTGCTGTCCGGGGCGGATACCGCTGCGCCGATCAGGCGAAGCCGGCTTCGTGCGCCTGCTGATCCGCGTGGTACGAGCTGCGCACCATGGCGCCGACAGCGGCGTGCGTGAAGCCCATCTCGTAGGCCTTCTCCTCGAACATCTTGAAGGTGTCCGGGTGCACGTAGCGCAGCACCGGCAGATGGTGGCCCGACGGAGCGAGATACTGGCCGATGGTCAGCATGTCGATGTCGTGCTCGCGCATGTCGCGCATCACCTCCAGGATTTCCTCGTCGGTCTCGCCCAGGCCGACCATCAGGCCGGACTTGGTCGGGAGGTTCGGGTTGCGCGCCTTGAAGTCCTTGAGCAGCTTCAGCGAGTGCGCGTAGTCGGCGCCCGGGCGGGCCTGCTTGTACAGGCGCGGCACGGTTTCCATGTTGTGGTTCATCACGTCCGGCGGGCAGGCCTGGAGGATGTCCAGCGCCTTTTCCAGCCGGCCGCGGAAGTCCGGCACCAGCACCTCGATGCGCGTGGCCGGCGACAGCTCGCGCGTGCGCGAGATGCAATCGACATAGTGCTGGGCACCGCCGTCGCGCAGGTCGTCGCGGTCCACGCTGGTGATGACCACGTAGTTCAGCCTGAGCTGGGCGATGGTCTTGGCCAGGTTCTCGGGCTCGTTCGCATCGAGCGGGTCGGGTCGGCCGTGGCCGACGTCGCAGAACGGGCAGCGGCGCGTGCACTTGTCGCCCATGATCATGAAGGTGGCCGTGCCCTTGCCGAAGCACTCGCCGATGTTCGGGCAGCTCGCCTCCTCGCACACCGTCACGAGGTTGTTGGCGCGCAGGATGTCCTTGATCTCGTAGAAGCGCGAGTTGCCGGTGGCGGCCTTGACGCGGATCCACTCCGGCTTCTTCAGCTTCTCGGCCGGCACGATCTTGATGGGGATGCGCGCTGTCTTGTCGAGCGACTTCTGCTTGCGGGTCGCGTCGTACGGCTCGTTCGACGGGGTGGCGATGTTGGCGACTGCGGAGGCGCCGGAGGCGGAATCGGTCATCGTGTTCTCCGCACGGCCTGTGGCACGTGCATTCATTCGGTCCTGCTTGCCGGCTGCTACGCGGTAGCGGCTTCGGCGGGGTGCGCATTTGCGCGGTGCTGCAATTGGGCAACCAGCCGGTCGGCCAGCACGTGCGACACGCGCTGCCAGTCGGCGGCATCGACCGCGCGCCCGCTTGCGTCGCGGGCACCGGCGGTCACCATGTCGACGGTTTCCAGGCCGGCATAGCCGCAGGGGTTGATCTGCGTGAAGGGCGACAGGTCCATCGCCAGGTTCAGGCTGACGCCGTGGTAGCTGCAGCCGTTGCGGATCTTCAGCCCCAGCGCGGCGATCTTGGCGCCCTGGTGCGGCCCGGCCGACAAGTAGATGCCGGGCGCGCCGGCCTTCCGTTCGGAGGCCACATTATACGTGGCGAGCGTATCGATGACGGCCGCCTCGATGGCGTCGACCAGTGCTTTCACGAACAGCCCGCGGCGGCGCAGATCCAGCAGGAGGTAAGCCACCACTTGGCCGGGGCCGTGATAGGTGATCTGTCCACCACGGTCGACCTTTACCAGCGGAATGTTGCCCGGCGCCAACAGGTGGGCCGGATCGCCGGCCAGTCCGAGCGTGAACACCGGCGGGTGCTCGACCAGCCAGATCGTGTCGGGGGTGTCGGGACCGCGCTGGGCGGTGAAGGTCTGCATCGCGTCGAAGCAGGCAGCGTAGTCCTGCTGGCCGCGCTCGACGATGTCGATCGGAATCATGCCCGCGAGTGTAGCGCAGGGCCGGCAACGGCGCGGGCCGCCTTTGTCCTGGAAGGCAGCAGGGTCGGACGTTGCCGCGCGGAAAAGACGATACCGGCGCGGTGAGCATCCGCGCCGGCATCGGGCGCCGCGGCACATGGCGCGGCGCGGGCTGGAAGGGGAGAGCGGCGGGTTACGGCCTGCTCAGGCGGCGGCGACCGGCGTTTCGACGTGCTCGTTCCAGCCGAGCGCGGCGAGCATGTGGCGCCAGCCATCCGCGACGTGCCAGGATTTGCGCGGGATATGGCCATTCTGCGCTTCCACGGCCAGCGAGGCCGGGCCTGCCGCCTTGGGGTCGACCGACACGACGATTTCTTCGCCGCGCTTGACGGCGATGCTGGCGCCGGCGTGCAGCCATTCGTCGGCGGCCTTGTGCTCGTGCGTGACCCACACATCGCGTCCGAAGGCTTCTTCGACGCGCAGATTCTGGTCGGCCGGCATGCGCAGCGCCATCACCTCGCCGGGCTGTAGAGTGAATACAATTTTTGTTAGTACAGTTTTCATGATCGGCTCCTTCACGACATCCGCACGGGCCTGCCGTTGGAACCAGTCTAGGCGCTTGGTATCGGTGCACCAAACGATATATATTGATTTCTTTGATAAAAGAACTCACATAAAACGGCACAAAATCCAGGAGGAAACATGGCGGAAATCCGTGAGCCGATGCGGCTGCCGCCGCTGGGGGCGTTGCGCGTATTCGAGGCGGCCGCGCGTTACGAGAGCTTCTCGCGCGCGGCCATTGAGCTGTTCGTCACGCACGGCGCGGTCAGCCACCAGATGCGCACACTGGAGGAGGAACTGGGCGTGCCGCTGTTCGAGCGGCGCGGCAAGCGCGTCACCCTGACCCACGCCGGGCGCACCTACGCCGAGCGCGTGCGCGACGCGCTCGACCAGATCGCCCAGGCCACGCACCAGCTGCGCGCGGGCAACCGCGACAATCGCCTGACCATCAGCACCATGCCGTCGTTCGCGGCGCGCTGGCTGACCCCGCACATCGGCACCTTCATCGAGCGGCATCCGGAGCTGGAGGTGGAGCTGTTCTCCAGCCCGGCGCTGGTCGACTTCGCGCGCGAGGAGGTGGACGTGGCGCTGCGCATGGGCTCGGGCAACTATCCCGGCCTGTACGTGGAGACGCTGCTCGACGACGTGTTCTTCCCGATCTGCAGCCCGACGTTCAACGGCGGCCGGCTGCCGCGCACGCCTGCCGAGATGGCCGGCATGACGCTGCTGCGCAGCGAGGGCGAGCAATGGAAGCCGTGGTTCGACGCGGCCGGCGTGGAGGGCTTTCCCGAGCCGCGCGCCGGGCTGATGTTCCAGGACTCGTCGCTGCTGCTGCAGGCGGCGGCGGCCGGGCAGGGCATTGCGCTGATCCGCCCGACGCTGGCGTTCAACGACCTGATGGCCGGCCGTGTCGTGCGCCTGTTCGACGTGACGATCCCCTGTCCGTGGAACTACTACTTCGTCTGTCCGCACGGCGCGCTGCAGACGCCCAAGATGCAGGCTTTCCGCGCGTGGCTGCTGCCGGAGATCGCCGCCTTCAAGCTCAAGCTGGACCGGCTGATGAGCGACACCACGGTGAGCCTAGGGCACGTCGCGAAGGGATAAGCCGCCGCGGCCCGCGATAAAAGAAACGCCCCGGTCATGCCGGGGCGTTTGCGTTGGCCGGGTGCCTTGCCGGCGAGCGGCTACAGCACGACCTTGACCATCGGGTGCGCGGTCAGCGCGCGGTACAGCGCGTCGAGCTGCTCGCGGCTGGTGGCGCGCACGATCACGGTCAGGCCGAGGTAGTTGCCTCCGGACGATGGGCGCATCTCCATGCGGCCGGTGTGGAACTCCGGATCGAACTGCTGCACCAGCTGCACGATGGTCTCGGCAAAGTTGTCCTGCATCTTGCCCATCACCTTGATGGGGAAGTCGCTCGGATACTCGATCAGCGATTCGCGCGGCGGGGTGGCGGGGGTGTCGTTGGCGTCGGTCATGGGGTCTGTCGCGGGGGGCTTACTTCTTCTTGAACCACAGCTTGATCGAATCGATGGTGCGGCCGATGAATCCGGCCTCGGGCACGGCTTCCAGCGCCACCACCGGGAACTCCTGCACCACGGTCGCGCCGTCCATCACCTTGACCGTGCCCAGCTGCTGGCCCTGCGTGATCGGGGCGATCAGCGGCTCCTTGCGCTCGAGCACCGGCTTGAGGCGGCCGCCCGAGCCCTTGGGCACCGTGATCCATTTGTCTTCCGCCACGCCGAGCTTGACGGTCTTGGCCTGGCCCTTGTAGACGTCGGGCGTCTGCAGCGCCTGCTTGGCTTCATACAGGCGCAGGGTGTCGAAGAACTGGTAGCCGTAGTTGAGCACCTTCAGGCTCTCCTGCGTGCGGACCTGTTCGCTCTTGGTGCCGATCATCACCGATAGCAGGCGGCGGCTCGCGTTCGGCATGTCGGGCAGTGGGCGCTTGGCCGAGGTGATCAGGCAATAGCCCGCCGACTTGGTGTGGCCGGTCTTGACGCCGTCGACCGTCGGGTCGATCCACAGCAGCCGGTTGCGGTTGGGCTGCTTGATGTTGTTATAGGTGAATTCCTTCTGCGAATAGAACTTGTAGTCCTCGGGGAAATCGCGGATCAGCGCCGCGGTCAGGATCGACAGGTCGCGCGCCGTGGTGTAGTGGTTCGGGTCGGGCAGGCCGGCGGCGTTCATGAAGTGCGTGCCCTTCATGCCCAGGCGTTCGGCCTCGCGGTTCATCAGCATCACGAAGTTGGTCTCGGTGCCGCCCACGGCCTCGGCCAGCACCAGCGCCGCGTCATTGCCCGACTGCACGATCAGGCCCTGCAGCAGGTCGCGTACCGAGACGGGCTTGCCGGGCTGCAGGAACATGCGCGACTCGTCGGTCTTGACGCTGCGCACGGTCTCGGTCGGGGTGAGCACCTGGTCGTACTTGAGCTTGCCGTCGCGCACGGCCTCGACGGCGAGGTACGCGGTCATCAGCTTGGTCAGCGAGGCGGGCTCGATGCGCTCGTCTACGTTGCTGCCGCCCAGCACCTGGCCGCTCGTCACATCGGTCAGCATCCATGCGCGGGCTGCGACCTGCGGCGCCGGGACGGGCTGCGCCAGTGCCGGCGCTGCCGCGGCAAGCACGGCTGCCGCGACGAGCGTCACGGCGGCGGAGGGAAGGGCTCGGGAGGGGATACGGGTCTGCATGGCGGGTCCTGCGATCTGCTTGGTAGACAACGACGCTGCGGCCGGGGGGAGCCCAGCGTCCGGGAAAACGGTAATAACGGGGCTACGGGCGCGGCGTCCAGGCGCCCGCGATCTGCTGCCGGATCAGGTGAAGCTTGCGGTGAAAGAAATGATCCGCGCCGGGTATGACAATCACCGGCAGTTCCTGCGGCCGCGCCCAGTCGAGCACGGCGGCAAGCGGCACCGTATCGTCCAGCTCGCCGTGGATGACGATGGTGTCCGCGGGCACCGGCGCCACATCCCAGCGCGAGGTGGCGGTGCCGACCAGCGCCAGGCGTTCCGCGGGCGTGCCCGCCTCGGCCAGGCGGCGCGCCACCTGCGAGACGACGAAGCTGCCGAACGAGAAGCCGCCGAGCGCCAGCGGCAGCGTGGCGACCTCGGGCGACCATTCGGCCTGCGTGCGCATCCAGTCGAGCACGGCTAGCATGTCGTCCTGCTCGCCGATGCCGTTGTCGTGCGTGCCCTCGGTCTTGCCCACGCTGCGGAAGTTCGGCCGCACCGTCGCATAGCCCAGGCCGACGAAGGTGCGGGCCAGGGTCTGCGCGACCTTGTTGTCCTTGGTGCCGCCGAACAGCGGATGCGGATGGCCGACCAGGGCCAGGCCGCGCGGCGCGGCGTCCGGCAGGTCGACGGAGACGTCGATGTTCCCGACCGGGCCGGGAATCAGGCGTTCTGCGGTATGCACGTTCATGGAAAAGCGATGGGCTGGCGGGTTCAGGCGGCGGGCGGATCGACCATCAGCCGCGCGACCGGCTTGCCTTCGATCAGGTGGCTCTGGATGATCTCGTCGATGTCCTCGCGGTCGACGAAGGTGTACCAGACGGCCTCGGGGTAGACCACCAGCACCGGACCGAGTTCGCAGCGGTCCAGGCAGCCGGCCTTGTTGATGCGCACCCGGCCCTCGCCGTTGATGCCGAGTTCCTTGCAGCGCTTCTTGGCGTATTCCTGCATGGCCTTGGCGCCGAAGTCGGCGCAGCAGCGTGCGCCGTCCTCGCGCTCGTTGAGGCAGAAGAAAACGTGGTGCTGGTAGTGGCTGCTCATGGGTGGGCGCGGTGCCGGGCGCGAGGCGCGGTCTCGGCACGGGTGTGGAGTTGCATGACGAGCCGGCATTATACGGCCCGCCGCCGGGGCGGCCGGGAATGCGATGGCAGTCGTGCTGCGCTGCAGCATGCTTTCCGGATGTCTGGACGCCGGTCTTCGTGAATTCCGGAATTGACGACGTCGGAGCCGGGTGCCATCGTACGCACGTCAAGCTGGCATCAGGGCTGGCGGGCCGTCGCCGTGGCCGTGGGAGCTGGCATGGCCCTTGCAATAGGGAACGCCCTGCCGCGGAAGGACCGCGGGGACCGGCCGTCAGGCCATCCCCGGCGCCGCGGCGGGGAGAGAAACCACATCAGGGCGGGTCGGACCGGGCGGGCAATGAACGCGCGGCCGGTCTGTGACACTCGAGGAAGACATGAAAAAACCGTTCTACAAAATCCTGTACGTACAGGTGCTGGCGGCCATCGTCATCGGTGTGCTGCTGGGCCATTTCGAGCCCAAGCTGGCCGTCAACATGAAGCCGCTGGGCGATGGCTTCATTCAGCTGATCAAGATGGTGATCGGGCCGATCATCTTCTGTACGGTCGTCTCCGGCATCGCCGGCATGCGCGACATGAAGAAGGTGGGCCGCGTGGGCGGCAAGGCGCTGCTCTACTTCGAGGTCGTCTCGACCTTCGCGCTGGTGATTGGTCTGGTTGCCGGCCACATCTTCAACCCGGGCTCGGGCTTCAACGTCGACGTCAACTCGATCGACGCCAAGGCCGTGGCCCAGTACGCCGCCAAGGCGCAATCGTCGAGCACGGTCGACTTCCTGCTGAACATCATCCCGAGCACGGTGGTGGATGCCTTTGCCAAGGGCGACATCCTGCAGATCCTGCTGATTGCGCTGCTGTTCGGCGGGGCGCTCTCCGCAATGGGTGAGCGCGCGCAGATGGTGACGGACTTCATTGACCAGATCGCCCACGTGTTCTTCCGCATCGTGCACGTCATCACGCGCGTGGCCCCGATCGGCGCGTTCGGCGCGATGGCCTTCACCATCGGCAAGTACGGTGTGGTGTCGCTGGTGCCGCTGCTCAAGCTGATCGGCACGTTCTACCTGACGGCCATCATCTTCGTGGTGGTGGTGCTGGGCATCATCGCCCGCCTGACCGGCTTCAGCATCTTCCGCTTCGTGGCGTACATCAAGGAAGAGCTGCTGATCGTGCTGGGCACCAGCTCGTCGGAGTCGGCGCTGCCGCACCTGATGGAAAAGATGGAGAAGCTGGGCTGCTCGAAGTCGGTGGTGGGCCTCGTTGTCCCGACCGGCTATTCGTTCAACCTGGACGGCACCAACATCTACATGACGATGGCGGTGATCTTCATCTCGCAGGCGCTGAACATCGAACTGACCTTGACCCAGCAGCTGACCATCCTGGCGGTGGCGATGCTGACCTCCAAGGGCGCCTCGGGCATCACCGGCGCGGGCTTCATCACGCTGGCCGCCACGCTGGCCGTGGTGCCGACCATTCCGGTGGCGGGCATGGTGCTGATCCTCGGCATCGACCGCTTCATGAGCGAGTGCCGCGCGCTGACCAACATCACCGGCAACGGCGTGGCCTGCGTGGTGATCTCCGCCTGGGAACGCGAGCTCGACCGCACCAAGCTGGCCCGCGTGATGTCGGGCGATCGCGGCGAGACCGTGTCGGCCACCCCGGCAGCCTGATGGGCCAGAGCCGGCGGTGCCCCACCGGGGCGTCGCCGGATGGCAAGCGTATGATGGCGGGGCCGCTCCTTCCGGACGGCCCCGCTTTCTTTTGGAAAGTGTGATGCGCCACGGCACCGAGCGGCTGATGGCCGGCGCGGCCCCGGAAGGCACGGCGAGCCCGTCCGCCGTTCACCACCCGCCGATGTCCGAGCCCGATTTCCCGTTTTCCTCCGCCAGCCCGCGCCGCGGCTTCGGGTGGCTGGTGGCGGCCGCTCTGGTGGCGGTGATGGCGCTGGTGTGCGCGACGACCTTCGTGGTGACCTGGAACCGCGGCCTGTCGCAGGCCCAGCAGGCCGCCGGCGCCCGCGTCGACCGCTACGCCGCCAACCTCAAGAGCACGCTCGACCGCTACGAGTACCTGCCGGCGCTGGTCGCGCTGCATCCGTTCATCCACGACCTGCTGGCCCACCCGACGCCCGACAACGTCGCGCGCGCCAACCGCTACCTGCGCGAGGTCAACGACCGCGCCCGCGCCACCGCCACCTACGTGATCGCCCCGACCGGCCTGGCCCTGGCGGCATCCAACTACAACCTGCCCGACAGCTTCGTCGGCGCCGAATACCTGTTCCGGCCGTATTTCCAGCAGGCGGCCGCCGGACACGTCGGGCGCTTCTACGGCATCGGCATCACGCGCGAGGAACCCGGCTACTACATCTCGCAGCCGGTGATGCAGAATGGCAGCGTGATCGGCGTGACGGTGGTCAAGCTCAACCTGGAGTGGTTCGGCCGCGCCAGCCATGATGCCTCCGAGCCGGTGATGGTGGCAGACGAGAACGGCGTGATCTTCCTGTCGTCGGTGCCGGCGTGGCAGTACCGCACGGTCGAGCCGCTCACGCCTGAGCTGCAGGCGCAGCTGCAGGCGACCCGCCAGTACTTCCGCAAGCAGATCACGCCGCTGCCGCTGCAGCCCGAGATGCCGGCCTTCCTGAAGCTGGTCGGGCGCATGCCCGACGGCGCGCGTCTGGTGCGCGTCGGCGACCGCATCAACGCGCCGCGCTACCTGCTGGTATCGCGCGAGCTGGTCGAGCCCGACTGGCAGCTGATGTACCTGACGCCCATCGATCCGGTGATGGGCGCGGCGCGCAGCGCGACGGTTGCCGCGGCCTTCGCCTTCGCCTTCGTCTGCCTGCTGCTGTTCTATTGGCGCCAGCGCCGGCTGCGCCTGAGGGAGATGCTGCGCGGCCGCCGCCTGCTCGAAGCGGCCTATGACCAGCTGGAGCGCCGCGTCGAAGACCGCACCGCCGACCTGATGGCAACCAACGAGCAACTGCAGCACGAGATCGTCGACCGCACCCGCGCCGAAGCCGAGCTGCGCGCCACGCAGGACGAACTCGTGCAGGCCAGCAAGCTTGCCGCCCTGGGGCAGATGGCGGCCGGCATCACGCACGAGCTCAACCAGCCGCTGGCTGCGCTGCGCACCTTCTCCGACAACACGCGCATCCTGCTGGAGCGTGGCCAGCACGGCGCCGCCGCCGACAACCTGCGCGCCATCGCCGACCTGACCGAACGCATGGGCAAGATCACCGCGCAGCTCAAGCTGTTTGCCGGCCGCTCGCGCCGCAGGCTTGCCGATGTGCAGGTGCGCGTGGCGCTCGACCACGTGCTGGCGCTGCTGCGCCCGCGCTTGGCCGAGGTGGAGACCGCGCTGCACTGGCGCCTGCCCGAGGCCGCATGCGTGGTCCGCGCGGATGAGCTCAAGCTGGAGCAGGTGCTGATCAACCTGATCGGCAACGCGCTCGACGCCATCGCCGCCAACGATCTGCCGCGCCCCGGCCGCATCGACATCGACATCGGCCCGGCCGACGGCGCGCCCGCGCAGCTGTGCATCGTCGTGCGCGACAATGGCCCCGGCATTGCGGCCGATGCCATGCCGCACCTGTTCGAACCGTTCTTCACCACCAAGGAGATCGGCCAGGGCCTCGGCCTGGGGCTGGCGATTTCCACCAGCATCGCGCGCGACTTCGGCGGCTCGCTGTCGGCGGCCAATGTGCCGGGCGGCGGCGCCCAGTTCACGCTGTCGCTGGTCCGCGCCGAGGTGGTGCCGGCCGCGACGTCCTGACCCATTCCTTTCACCCAAACGATCCATGTCCGAAGGCTTGAACGTTCTCTTCATCGAAGACGATCCGCCCGTCCGCCAGGCCACCGCGCAGAGCCTGGAGCTTGCCGGCTTCCAGGTCCAGGCCTACGCCAGCGCCGAGGAGGCGGTCGGCCGGATCGACGCCGATTTCTACGGCGTGGTCGTCAGCGACCTGCGCCTGCCGGGCGCCAGCGGGCTCGACGTGCTGGCGCATTGCCAGTCGTTCGGCACCGGCATTCCGGTGGTGCTCGTGACCGGCCACGGCGATATCACGATGGCCGTGCAGGCGATGCGCGACGGCGCGTTCGATTTTATCGAGAAGCCGTTCCCCGCCGAGCGCCTGACCGAGACCGTGCGCCGCGCCGTCGAGCGCCGCGCGCTGGAGCTGGAAAACCGCGCCCTGCGCCGCGAGCTGGCGGGGCCGGCGGCGGGCACGCGCATCATCGGCCGCTCCCAGGCGATGGCCTCGGTGCGCGCGCTGATCGACAACGTGGCCGCCACCGACGCGCCGGTGCTCATCAACGGCGAGACCGGCACCGGCAAGGAACTGGTCGCGCGCAGCCTGCACACGCTGTCGCCGCGCCACGACAAGCCGTTCATCGCGCTGAACTGCGGCGCGGTGCCCGAGCAGATCTTCGAGAGCGAGATGTTCGGCCATGAGGCCGGCGCTTTCACCGGCGCGGGCAAGCGGCGCATCGGCAAGATCGAGCACGCCTCGGGCGGCACGCTCTTCCTCGACGAGATCGAGAGCATGCCGCTGGCGCTGCAGGTCAAGCTGCTGCGCGTGCTGCAGGAGGGCATGCTCGAGCGCCTGGGCTCCAACGCCTCGGTGCGCATCGACGTGCGCATCGTCGCCGCCGCCAAGGGCGACATGGAGGCGCTGATCGAGGCCGGCGGCTTCCGGCGCGACCTGTACTATCGCCTGAACGTCGTCGCCATCGACCTGCCGCCGCTGCGCGAGCGCCGCGAAGACATCATCCCGCTGTTCGAGCACTTCCTGCTGGAGGCCGCCGTGCGCTATCAGCGTCCGTTGCCGATGCTGTCCGAGCGCCAACGGCACGAACTGATGCAATCGAACTGGCCCGGCAACGTGCGCGAGCTGCGCAATGCCGCCGATCGCCTGGTGCTGGGCGTCGGCCGCACGCCCGTCGTCTCCGATGCGGCGGAAGACGGCATGCCGCTCAAGGAGCGGGTCGAGCGCTACGAGCGCACGGTGATCGCGGAGACGCTGGCGCGCACCGGTGGCTCCGTCCACCAGGCCGCCGACATCCTGCAGGTCGGGCGCGCGACGCTGTACGACAAGATCAAGCGCTACGGCCTCTGACCGGCCGTTGCCGATCCGAATGAAAAACGCCCGGCATCGACCGGGCGTTTCTGTTTCGGCGGCGCCATTATGACGGAGTTACCCCTTGAGCCACGCCCCAGCTTCAGGGGATGATGAAGAGCGCCCTGCGAGGCGCTTTTTCATTACCTAGCAAGGAAAAATCGTAGCCGGTGGCCGCTCGCATCCCGAGCCGGCGGGATAAGTCCCCTGCGTTTACGAAATTTGCGCAGGAGAACGCGATGGGGATTCAAGTATTCAAAGGGGTAGCGCAACAACGGGCGAGGCTGCTTGGTCAAATCAAGCGGCTGGATGAGCGTATGCGAGCTGACCAAGCGAAGCGAGACGAGCTTCAGCGCAAAGTGGCCGCATTCGACGAGGTGCTACGGGAGCAAGGCATCGATATTGACCCGGACATGTATGCGCCAGTTAAGCCGACGCCTCGCAGAACGTACTTCGCCCATGGTGAGCTGCTTGGCCTTTGCTTTGATGCTATGCGGCTCAGGAAATGTCCTGTGACGACGCCAGAGCTTCTGGATTACGTTGTCGCACAGACTGGCGTCCGCTGGAAAACACCAGAAGACCGCTACGAAACTCGGCGCTCTATCAAGAACGCGATGCGTGTGCAGGCCAAGAAGGGGCTTGTTGTGCGTGTTGGTTCGACGGGGCTCCGGCACGATGACATAGCTATTTGGGCGCTACCGGAATACGCGGCTGTCGAGCGTGACGACCTGCAAGTTCACACCACACACGACGTTGAGGCTGCGTGATACCCGGGGACCTCAGGCGGCGAGTGCTAGCGCCGGTGCCGACAATTGAGCGAAGGCGTCTAATGCCTGCGAAACCGGGGCTTCCAGTTTCAGCAGTTTGGACAGGCGCCGGACATCTGACGGTGAGGTCTGGCCCACCGGCCGCAGGTCAATGTGACGGGGCGCGGGCGTGAACGGCTCGCCCATCAATTTCGTGCGTGGCTTCTGATACTTCTGGAGGTCCTTGCAAGGCCCCACAGTTGCCAGACGGCGTAACGAGTCCGCCAGCCGTTGTGCAGGCGAGCGCCGACGAAACGTTTCCCGCCACGCGCATTCGGCAAAGTAGAGGTGCAAACGGGGCTTGCTCATGCGGTGATACGTGCCGATTTCCATTCGGCGCCATCGGGAGAACGCGCTCTCGACGTAGTTTGTATGCCACCCTTCCGGGCTCTTGTAGTGGGTATCGTGGTTGACGCGCCGGACCTCGTAGTGGGCCCGCAGTGCGGCCGTTGCGCCGGCGTTGTCCGAATAGAGGATGGAGCCCTTGGCCACGTACCGGTCCAACGCTTGACGGATGAGCTCGTAGTTTTCCGTGGGGAGCGGGATGCCCATGACAAAGTCGGAGCCGCCACCCTCTGGGTTGCGCCGCACGATACCCAGAATGCACTGCTTCTTGGGATTGCTTCGGCGGGGTTCGCTCGTGAGAGGGTACTCCTTGGCAGCGGCTTTGGTCGCGTCGGCCTCTGCAATGCCTTGAGCCAGAAGTCGCTTGACCATTCGTTCTCGGCGTTTTGTTTGCCGTTCTGCCTTGGCTTCCAGAGTCCGGTCATTGGGCTTGCGCAACCCTTTCAACACCCAGACGACATCAATATCGAATTCGCCGGTCATCGGCTTGGCCGGCGGCGTAGCCCAGAAAGCCCAACGAATCTTGTGAAGCAGCAGGTAGGCCGCGCGGTAGCTGATATTCAGCTTGTGGCTCATTTCGATGGCGGAGCGACCCTTTGCGTTCGTCACGAACAGGTAGATGCCTTTGATGATGGTCCAGAGCGGTAGCTTCGTTCCATCGAACACACTGCCGGACTTCAGAGAGAAGTCGTGACCGCAGCTGCGGCAGCGCCACTGCTTGTGGCGCAGCCGAGGCATGTGACTGCAAACCAAACCACACCGTGGGCAAATCTGTTCGGTGAAGGAGCTCCAGCGGTAAAACATGAACAGGGCATGCGCCAGCGGTTCGTTCCGGGTAATGAGCGAGTTGAACTCGTCGTCCTGTAGCGAACGTGCCATCGGGGATAGCAGGAAGTGCTGCGCCATATCGTGTGCGAGATGGCCTTATAGAAGGCGCAGCGTCCTGACGAACGAAATCAGCCACAGCGGGTTCTGCTTCCCGTTCTTCTTGAAATGGGAACGCGGTACGCGGACAGACGTGATGCCCGCCACATTGGATAGGTTTGCTGATTTCTGGAACACGAATTCCCCCGGGCATCTCGGTGAAGACCGAGGCGCCATTGCTTTTTGAACCTTGTTTTGGGTCAGGCAGAAAGTTGCCTGGTGAGGTCGGAGGGAATTTGTGTTTGGCTGTGGCGATTGCAGATTGCTCTGCGAGTATCTCCGTGGTCTAACGAGCAGCCGACTCGTTTGCCGGACGAGGGGTCCTGGCACGACTACGAAGTCAGTTTGACCTCGAGCGTGAGGCTACCACAGGTCGCGTGGTTTCATTTCCAACGGTGGGCACGATGTCACAAAATTACCACGGGCAAGGTGTGCGCTCCCGCGTTGGAAGCTGACGGCTGATTATCGGGCGCGAGCGTGGAGCAATCCATCGGGGCACATATTTGCCTAGGCATTCATTTGGTTGTGCTTGACAAGGTACGTGGCCTGAATAGAATTTAGCTGCCTAGCATTATTCGGCGAAAGCCGAATCGGGTAGTGAGTCACTATCCGCCTGGGATTTCCTGTCGTCGGCGAGGGATTCGGACACGTCTCCCCGCCAGTCGGCGGGGGTCCGTGTCCGAATCCCTCGCTGCATCCAGTAGGCATGTTAAAAGACTATATAGCGTTGCCGAAACCCAAGCTCGGGGACGCATTGAAACGCTTCTCAACGGCCCTTAATGCGGGCCGTTTTTCTATTCGTCGGGAACTCTCCTTAATTTTCCTGTGCGGTGCAAATCAGTCCGATTTGGTCCCCTCCGCACGGCGACAGTATTTAAAGAAAACGATTGAAGCAGCTCTGCCCCATGCACGAATTGTTTACGCAGAACTCGTCATGGAGGAGCTAGCGAAACACGGGAAAGTAAAAAATCTTCTCGACATTGAACACAAGATATCAAACATTGCAGATTGGATTCTAATCGTTCTGGAGAGCTACAGCTCTTTTTGTGAGTTGGGCGCTTTTGCACATCAGGGCTTGCGGAAAAAGCTTCTTGTCGTTAACGACTCAAAGTTTAGAGCACAACCCTCCTTCATAAATCACGGCCCCCTTCAGGCAATCAAAGAGGACGTGGCCGAAGACCGCATAATATGGTATCCAATGGGCGCGACTGGCATTCAAGAGTTGGACGCCATTGGTCTGACAGTGCCAGGCATACTCAAGCACCTCAGCCCTTTGAGGAAAAGGACTAGCCTAGATAGAGACGCTCTCTTGCCAAGCGCGGGAAATCAAGCCTCATTGTTCTTCTTGCACGATATCATATATTTGTGCGGCCCTATTACTCATCAGGAAACAATCGAAATATACAAAAGCATATTTGGTTCGCAACCATTTGAAGACGTAAAATCCCTTCGGGGAATACTGCACGCATCGAAACTGATAACCCCGATAGCTAACGCAGGGGAGTCTTCATACATATCAACCGCAACCGAGACTTTTATTAGTTTTGGAGGAAGTGCTGATAGTCTTATTTCAGCTTTTCGCCGATTCCATTTGAAGCACAACCCAGGGCGACTGGTTCATGCCTAGTCTAATAACTTTAGCCGCCACGGAGTGCTTCGTTCCAGAAATCTGGGTTCGCGATGTCATCCGTCTAGGGCCCAGCAGAGTTAAGCGTCTCCGCATAAGAAAGAAAAGCTCCGCCTCATATAGAGTAATTAAAAGACCTTCGGCTGAGTTGGAAATTTTGCAGCGCTGGCTCACTCTAAAATTCTTTGAAAATCTTGAGATGCACGACGCAGCCATGGCATTTAGGCGCGGACGCTCAATATTGACAAACGCACAGCACCACGTCGATTCAAAGTATTTTTTGAGAATAGATTTCACCAACTTCTTCCCTTCAATAAAGTATGATGACCTGAAAAAGTCGGTAGATAAGTCAAGCAAAAACAAAGGCACCTTCGATGCATATCATGATGCAGACCTATTCATCAAAAGGGTTTGCTTTGACGAAAATGAGCGGCTGCCGATTGGTTACATATCGTCGCCGGCCATATCCAACGCGGTAATGCTTGAATTTGATGAGAAAGTCCATCGTCTCATTGAAAGTAATGAGGAGAAGTTGGGGGCTGGCAAGTTTACGCGATATGCCGATGATGTTGTTTTCTCCACCGACAAGAAAGGTGGCTGCACCGAGTTTTTGAAAATATTTAGTTCGCTAGTGGATGGCACCACGTCTCCGAAACTTTCCATCAATGAAAAGAAGACTATCTTTTCTAGCAAACTTGGGGGCAGCGCTATTGTCACGGGACTTAGGGTTTGCCGCGACAGCCACATAACGGTCAATAGAGAATACAAAGACCAGATAAGGCTCATGCTTTCCCTTTATGAGAAGGGGAAGTTAGACAAAGAGGAACACAAGAACTTGAAGGGGCACTTGAGCTACGTGAGAAGTGTTGCTCCTGCTTTCTTCTCTCGTCTTTGTGCAAAATACTTCAAGTCGATTGAGGAATTTATGTGACGTGATTCGCGTTAAGCCTGTGGCGAAGGTTTCGTATTATATTGGCCAGTTCGTGCAAGAAATTTGAGCGCATACCAGCTGATTACCATCAAAGAGAAATTCGCTGGTTGCAAAGAAGGGAGATGAGATGCGACTCCGCCGTTTCGAAATTCGCAATTTCAAGGCCATTGCTCATGCCAGCATCGAATGGAGCGACCTTCTCGTTCTGATTGGCGAGAACAATTGCGGGAAGTCGAGCGTGCTGGCAGCGCTTACGTGTTTTTTGAGCGGTAGTGGCATCAAGGATTCGTCGCTGTTTCGCCGGCACCTTACCGATGCACAGAACGCAATTGAACTTACTGGATATTTCGACGAACTTACGCCGGCCGAAGAGCAGCAGGTCGCCGTGCGCGGGCGCATGACGAATGGCGAATGGGTGCTCAAGAAGAAGTACTGGTTTGAGGCGGGAGGTGATGGTGACGATGCTGAACGTGGTGGTTGGAAGGAGCAACTTTTCTCCTATTCGTCCACGGACACGTTCGCCGGATGGCCCGACCCCGACACCGCATGGGGAGCCTTTCCTGCCGATTACGAGCCGCTGATTCAGCAGCTTGCCAATCGAGGAGCGCGTCCCTCCAATGCGTCACGTGAGGCTCTTCGAGAGCTAGTGCGGGCACAAAGGCCGGACCTTGTTGTTGCTGGTGAGCCCGATTGGGTACCAAACCCAGGAGGAGGTGGAAACTGGAAGTCAAACGCGAACTCCATCATTCCGCGAGTCATCTTTGTTCGAGCCGTTCATGAGGCGTCCGATGAGACGAATGCGAAAGATGCCTCGACTTACGGGAAGCTCGTAAATCTCATCGTCGAACGGCAGCTTTCGCAACGACAGGAGATGACGGACCTGAAGCGAGCGCTTGACGCGGTGTTAGAGCTGTTTCGGCCAGATGAGCAGCATCCCGAGCGACAAGCGGACGAGATACGCGACTTGCAAGCACGTATTAATCAAGGGCTTAGCGACGTTATCGGCGGTCAGGCACTCATCAGAACCGAGCCGCCCGAGCTACGTGAGCTTGTAATGCCAAGCACGTCGCTCGTAATTCGAGACCCGCTTGCAGGTATTGAGACGGAAGTTGGGCATCAGGGGCACGGTCTACAAAGAACGTTGGTCATGACGCTGCTGCAATTGCTGGCTGAGGCCCAAACGGAGCCACCGGCAGGAAACGGTGAAGGATTTGCCCGAGCCACGGTCCTGCTGGTTGAGGAGCCCGAACTGTACCTGCATCCGCAGATGGAACGACTCATGCGGGACGTGCTTTACAGGCTGTCCTCGCAGCAGGGCATGCAAGTGGCATGTTGCACGCACTCGCCGGTGTTTCTCGATATAGCTGAGAGGTATAAGAGCATCGTCCGCCTGACCAAGCAAGCCAACGGCGACTCAGCAGGTCATCAGGTCACTCAAGACCTTTTCCCTGCGGTTGGTGACCGAGCGGAAAAAGAGAAGCTGCAAACCGTTGCGCGATTTCACCCTACAGTCAACGAGCTGTTCTTCGCGAAGCAGGTCGTACTGTTCGAGGAATTTAGTGCAATCGCTGCCTTCGAGCGTGCTGCTGACCTTTGTGGGCTGTTCGAAAGGCATCGGCGTTTGCGACGCGAGGTCTCACTCGTGGACTGTGATGGAAAGAAGAATATCACCGCCTTCCAGCGCGTCTTGAACGCATTCCACATCCCATACCGGGTTCTGCACGACGAGGACGCAAACAATCCTGCCGCATTTGCCGAGAATGCGCGTATTGCGGCAGCCCTTCCGCCGGGCGCGGTGAACGCTGTACACGCAATCAGCCCTAACGATTTGGAGGGGCTATTGGGCTATGTCGCCTCCAAGGGTACGAGCAAGCCATTTGCGGCAGTGAAGAAGGTGGAGGAGCTGCACACCACAGCAGCATTTCCTGTGGCGTTTACGGAGGCCATGAATATGGTGTACTTCGGCCAAGCCACCGAGCCGGCTCCAGCAGCATAGGTTGGCACAAAAAAAGGGGCAGTCGCACGCCGCGCCATGCGAGTCACTCAAGTCTTACGACTTTGCTGCCGATAATGAGATTCCCACAATGAATAACAAGGGATGAGCTCATGGCGACCGAACTCGAGCATCCTGAGGCATATTACATTGATGCCAACGGTGTTCAGCAAAAAATCCGCGCTGAGGAATTATTCGACGTATCCAAGCGCGCGCTGGCGGCTGAGCACCACCTGACAGATAAAACTGGCCAAATTGACTTACACCCTCGAGCACGAGATGGCGCGACTCCTCATTTCGTGGCGACCGGTGTGCGAGGAACACGGAGTGTGTTTGAGGGCGAGAAAGACCCCACTCATGACGCGCGTGTCGAAACACTACTTCGCAAACTCGAAGGCGCCCGAACTTGGCGGCTAGGGCTTGGCAATTGGGTAAACAGACCAAATGGCCAGTTCAACTGGGAGGTAAAAAACCCTATCGCCCTACAGTTCTACAAATGGGGGAACGAAGTTTATCGCATCGTCACCCGGAATGCGATTGTCCGTCACGACTTGTTTGGCCAAGCCCTCAGACTAGACATGTCGGTGAATCAGCCGTGGGTTGCCATTGAAGTCATTCACACGCACTTCCCGGAGGAAGAGGCGTTCGCTGCTATGCTCGAGATGAGCGAACGCGTGCCGTTCTACGTGTTGTTCGATTTTACTGTCATGGAGGACAAGTTTGTTCGTGTCGAACCCAAGGCGAACGCCATCATTTACCGGGAATGGACTTACCTCATTCATGACGGACACGTCTGGAGAGGGGAGCAAAAGCAGGACATCAGGACATCCGCTGCACTGAGGACTCACGTCTTGGCTTTGTTCAGAAAATGGAACATCAAATTCTGACGGAGGCTAGCTCCTCTTGCACGATGCTTAGACCAAGATGCCACGGATTGTGATATTGCCCCGGCATAGCTGCTGCGCCGTACCAAAGGGCGTCGACGTCAAGCCGCTCAACCTCTTGGTCGCCCCAGCTCGCTATGCAATGAGCAATGGCGCTGGCATCCTCTTGGAGTTGTAGCGCATTTTGCCTGCAATGGAGCTTCTCTTCATAACCCTGTGCTGCCTCAGCAGCAAGTCCCCACTGTTTGGCCAGTTCAAGCCTGCTTCGATAAATTTCGCCGAGCTTCATCGGATTCCTCCTTTTAGGAAACCTTGTATAGCAAGTCGTCACGAAAGTTACCGAAAGCAGAAAAACATAACGTCGATATCCCTATGTTTTTCTCACCCAAGAAACTCTACAAGTATCTGTCCGCTAAAGGCGCGAACGCAATGCTTTCAAGTCCGGTTCCAGAACTATGGTTCCGTTTGCCCAATCAATTGAATGACCCCTATGACTTGACGCCGGTTGGTTCTTGCGCAGATGAGTTTGGTGGCATTGGGGTGTTCTGCATGAGCGAGTCCGCAACGTCAGCGCCCATGTGGGCGCACTACGCTTCGAATGGCGAGGGAATTGTCCTCGAATTCTCCGTGAACGCCGATTTCTTTCGGACCTACTCTCCGGCCAAGGTGCAGTACAGTGGCCGGAGACCGACAGTCAAAAATCCAATCAAGGCCCTCACCACCAAAAACCGCGAATGGAAGTACGAAAGAGAGTGGCGATGCTTTATCACGCCGCCTTCAACGATGGAGGGCCCAATTCGATTTCTCGGACATGAAGAGGCAATTAGCGTACCTCTGGATTTGAAGTCCGTTACGGCAATCATTCACGGTCACGACAGTCGGGTCGATACGAGCAAGTTCCTTGAGCGAACGGATGCGGCACACATCCGGGAGTTTGTATGTCGGACAAATGCATGGAAATATGGATTCGGTATTCGGGAGATAGGCGACCTCGACTACATGTTTGAGCAAAGGGATGCTGCGCTGTGGGGGCGGCGTCATAGGAAGTAGTAGCGTGAGATGAGCAATAAGGCTGCTCTTATCCCCAACGCTTCCCGTGTAGGTGGTCAGCCACCGTCCGCTCCACCGCGATAGGTTCCCGCCGCCATCGCCAATCGCCTCATCGAACGACCTGCACACGAACACCTTGGACGTACGGAGGAATTCCGCCGTCGCGGAAGACGCAGGTCACCCGCAAATACGTTCCATCCAGCACCATGGTTTGGGTAATGGGTTTAGTCGCATCGCACACGTAGGAGGCGAGCTGCGAATTGAAGTCGGGCGAGGCGGGTCTAATCTGTAGCGTCGCACCGGGTGCGCACGAGTAGAACTGCCCTTGAGTATTTGTGCCACCCGATATCAATATGCCCTCATAGCCTTTCTGGGGATGAACGAAACATTGGTTTCTGTTGCTGCCAATGCTTGGGGGCGTCGGAAGGAATGCGGGCTGTTTGGATTGCGTGACTGCTGCCGTGGGGACGGACATCTTGCCAACATTCGGTGTAACGGCACAACCAGCGCTAAGAGCGGCAACCAAAGCGGCCAACATCAAGTGCTTCATCTACTCCTCCCGGTTTTTCTTCGGAAAATCGTGTGTTACCTGGCAGCGTCAGCGCCAATGTCGCACCGCCGCTCGCAGCAAGGCGCCGGCGAACACCAAGAGCATCCGCGTGAGCGAGACTTCGTGATATGTGTCTGCGGAGCTAATAGGCTGGGACTCCCGCGCAGGCAAGCCTCGGAGAGTTCTCAGCTTGCGACGGACCCAGGCACGGCGGGCTGCTCCACAAAATTGTTCTTCTGCAGAGCCCGGCATGTCCGAGATGACATGAACCTCGCAGCCGTCGACGTAGCCGGAAACCTTGTGGCCACGGGGACTCTGCGAGCACCAGGCGGTATAGCCCCAACAATTGATTTCTAGCGCCATTTCGATACGTGACTACTGTGAGCCTGCAAGGACTTCGTGCGTAATGTCCCGATACGCAGCTATGCGATTGACGTAGCACCAAGCTGCCCAAACGTAATCACCATCACCTTCTGTATCCGGGCCAGGGTCGCCCTCGAGCAGGTATCTCCGTCCGGAGCGCGTTGAACCAACGCGAGCAGGCATATCAAGCTCGACAACGACAGAGCTGACGCGCCCGGTTCCACGGTCAGGGCGAACACCGACAAAGTGCCGGCTACCGTCGCCCGTCTCCATGACTCGCCAGTTGACCAGCACTACTTCCGGAACGTCAGCGACAGGCCGTGAGCGCCAAATCGTCACAAGTACCCTCGGTTCTAAGCCGCGTTGAGCTGACGAAGCTGTTGGACCTCGCGATTCAGTTGGGCAAGCTTGGTGGCAAACTCTTCTTGGACGCGGCATTCTCCGAGGCCGAGGTGTCGATTGGGGCAAACCAGTCGGTTCTCGAATGACTCGGGCCAGCAGTGATTGTTGTCGTCGAGGGCCAACCAGGACTGGATGCCCTTGCCGTTCACGTACCTCACGATTTGGTCGAATCGGCTGAGTTCGTTCCACTCGTAAATGTCAGTGCAGAACTCGTACGTTGTGCCGACGACTCGCTCTTGCAGCGTGGCAGGCAGGTAGCTTTTGGCTTCATCCAGACCGAAAACCCGTGCCCAGAGGGTCGACAGCACAATCCGCACTTCGGAGTACGGCTCGAGCAAGTCAACAAGGAGCTGGACATGCTCGAACAGTTGGTGACCACCCGACAGCAGCAAAGGGGCACCTTTCACGCAACGGACGTTATCGGGATGCAGACAGCCGTCGTAGTCCAAGAAGAAGACAGGAGACATCGTGCAACGCGGCTTGAAAGCCGGAAGTTGTAAAGGGAGGGGGTACGGCTTGTGCCGGAGTTGACGCGTCTGAGCTGTTCTACTTCTGCCCGCGCCACAAAAGAACAATATATTGTGCATAGTAAGGCAGACGACCTTTTTGCACAATATGTTGTGTGGCTTGTTGCCGTGGCTGCCGTGAAACTCCCCGCACGTCTTTGGGCTTGGGGATTGGATGGACCGCATCACCGCGTTTGGGCAGGTTGTTCGAGAAGCGAGGCTCGCGAAGGGCCTTTCGCAGGAACGGCTAGCCGAGATGGCGGACCTTCACCGAAATTTTGTCTCGCTGGTCGAGCGTGGCCAGAGCAAAATTGCCCTCGATTCCCTTTTCTCAATTGCGGATGCCCTTGGCTGCCCCGCTTCCGAACTCCTGAGCCGAACCGAACTAATGGCTCAAAGGCATCCGGACGCTGTCCGGTAATAAGTCACCTCTCGCCGCGCCAAGAACACTCTGTCTTGGCAACCGCAACCCCAGAAAGCCAAAAAAAAATGGCCGCTCCTGTTGGATGGAGCGGCCTCGCGAGCCTGCGCTGGGCCTAAGCTGTACGCCCAGAAAAGTCAAAGGGTAACTCCGTCATAATGCCGTTCGGCGGGGGGCTGGCCTGGCTGTCAGGCCTGCTTGGCGAGCGTGTCCCGCAGCAGCGTCTCGAACGCGGCCCACTCCGGCTCGCCCACGTAGCGCTTGAGGATGCGGCCATCGCGGTCGACCAGGAAGGTGGTGGGCGTGAGCTGCACGTCGCCGAAGGCGCGGGCCGCGGCACCATCGGCGTCCATCGCCACCTTGAAGGGCAGCTGGCGCGTCTGGCTGTAGTTCATCACGTACATCGGCGGGTCATAGCGCATCGCCACCGCGACGAACTCCAGGCCCTGGCCCTTGAACTTGTTGTAGGTCTGGATCATGTTGGGCATTTCCTTGACGCACGTGGCGCAGCTGGTCGCCCAGAAGTTCACCAGGTAAACCTTGCCCTTAAGGTCTCGCGTGGACAGCTTCTGCCCGTCGAGCAGCGTAAAGCTGGCGGCCGGCACCTGCTGCGACGGCGAGAACGCGCGCCAGCCGAACCAGCCGGCGGCGGCCAGCACCAGCACGATCACCGGCAGCAGCCAGCGGCGCGCGCCGACGGCGGGCGGGGTGTCCGGAGAGGAGGTCAGGGACGAGGCCATGTCGGCAACGCTCCGCGAATCAAGGTGGGAAAGGCACCATTGTAGGCCGGTCGAGCCGATGCCGCCGATCGGCTGCGGCGTTTCGTCCATTGAGATGCCGGAGTTACCTCGCCTCGTTCAGCGCCGTCTCGTAGAGCGCAAGGTCGGCCGCGGAGAAGCAGCAGAACACGATGTCGTCTAGGTCGGCGCCGTGCTCCCGCACCGTGCGCACGGCGATCGGCGCGGCCAACTGCGGCGGAAAGCCGTAGACGCCCGTGCTGATGCACGGAAAGGCGATGGTGCGCACGTCATGCTGCTTGGCAAGCGCGAGGCTGTTGCGATAACAGGCCGCCAGCAGGGCCGCTTCGTCCTGCCGGCCGCCGCGCCAGATGGGGCCGACCGTATGGATGATGTAGCGCGCGGGCAGCAGGAAGCCCGGTGTGATCTTGGCCTGGCCGGTGCGGCAGCCGTGCAGGGCACGGCAGGCCTCGAGCAGCTCCGGTCCGGCGGCGCGGTGGATGGCGCCGTCCACGCCCCCGCCGCCCAGCAGGGCACTGTTGGCTGCGTTGACGATGGCGTCGCACGCCAGGGTGGTGATGTCGGCGCGCAGCGCGCGCAGGGTGACGGTAGGGATCGGCATGGCGCTTTCCGGTCACGGACCGGCCGGTTACATGGACTCTGTCCGATAATAGTCCGCTTGCGAACCGGTTGAACCCGCGCGGGAGGCGATGTGGCGGTCATGGCGAGGCGATGGTGGAGCGGTGCCCTGGGCGCGTCGGCATGTGCGCTGTTGCTGGCCTGTTCACCCAGGTACGACTGGCGTACGGTGCAGTCCGCCGAGGGCGGCTACAGCGTCGACTACCCGGGCAAGCCCACCGCCGAGGCCCGCCCTGTCATCATCGCCGGCCAGCGGCTGCCGATGACGATGCAGGCTGCCAGCATCGACGGAACGCTGTTTGCCGTGGGCGTGGTGGAACTGCCCGCGGACGATCCGATCTGGCGCCAGAACGCGGTTGCCGCGCTGCGTGCCGGGCTCGCCGGCAATCTGCGCGGCCACGTCGCCACCCGCGACATCGCCGTCAAGAGCGCGGCACAGCCGCCGGTATCGCTGCCGGCCGTGGAGCTGGTGGCACAGGGCACGGGTGGGGACGATCCGGCGCCGCGCCGGCTGACCGCTCGCATCGTCGCTGCCGGCCGGCATGCCTACCAGGCCGTCGTGCTGGAATCGGGAGAGGCCGCGCGCGACACCCGCCAGCAGGAGCAGGTGGATCAGTTTCTCGCCAGCTTCCACCCGTACTGATGCGCGCTGCGCAAGCTGGGCCGGCTCTCCGGCGCATGCTGACGAGCATCGGCGTGCCGCGCCGTTGTTCGTGAAGCGGCGGACGGCATCGTGCGGGACCGCAGCCGAACCGGTCTCGCCAGGCCAGCGGCGCGAAGACAATCAGCGCGGCGTATCGGCGAGGTCGAGGCCGACGCTGGCCTTGCCGCCGCGCGGGAGCTCGGTTTCGCGGTAGAAGCCGACACTGAGGCAGACGCGGTCGGTCTGGACGGCGCCGGCATATTCGCTCGGGTGCAGCAGGAAGCGTTGCTGCGCGTTGGCTGAAGGCTGGTCGGGGTAGATCCCGATCCGCGCGGTCGCGGCACTCCGGCCGGCGCGGTTGGGGGTGGTGACGTACAGGCCGGCACTGGCGTTGCGCGGCGGCTGGTAATGTTCGACGACGAGCACGAGCTGCTTGTCGCCGGCCTTGAGCCGCTCGATCTGTTCGGCAGGAAACTGCCGGCAGACCACGATGGGCTGTTCCGATGTCAGCGTATGCAAGGGCGGGAGCGAGGACATGTCACCTGCCGCCCATGCGGCGGGCGGCGCGGCAAAGAGTGCCAGGAAGAACCATCGGCGGGCGGTATGGAACATCGGCATCCTCGCATGGCGCGCGGCGAGGCCGCGCGCCTGGGCAATCCATCAATCAAATGACGGCGACCTCGATCGATTCGGGCGTCACGCCGCCGCTGCTCTCCACGGCAACGCCGGGTTGGGGTACGGCCACCAGGTTGATCGAAAAGTTGTCGTCCCTGATGTTGAGCGCCTTCAGCGTGTCGGTCAGGTTCACCATGGTCGACGGCAGGGCATGGTGGTCGTGTCCCGCCGCATGCGTCAGGAAGCTGAGCGAGGTGACGAAGTGCGGGTCGGTTTCCGGCACATCGAGGTTGGCGTTCGGCAGGTTGACGAAGACCCGGATGCTGATCACGTTGTAGGGGATCCTGATGTTCTTGATCAGGGCCACGACTTCGGTGGTACTGCCGGTACCAACATCGGCACCCAGGGCACCCGTCACGGTGCCGGCCTCGAACTGGACGGCGCTGTTGAGCGGTTCGACCGCCGTGGCAACCGGATGTTCCCCCTTCAGCACGCTGCGCAGCCGGATATGATCGGCCAGCTTGACGCTGTCGCCGGTCTTGAACAGGGCCAGCAGATGCTCGGCACGGGCGTTGTTCACCACCTTGTTGTCGGCGCGCGGCATGACGTCATAGCGGTAGCCCAGCGCCTCGGTGCTCAGCAGATCGCTCACGCCTTGCGTGTAGTACCGGCCCTGCGGATCGATGTAGTTGTTGGGGAACTTCATGCCCAGCCACAGCGGGTCGGTCGAGTTCTTGCGGCCCAGCGCGTTCCAGGTGGCCCATACCCGGTCGATATTGCCGTGGTGCATCATGAACACCGGGTCGCGCGGCGAGGCGGCGGTGGGCATGAAGGCGCCGATGTTGTTGTGGACGGTGTTGTGCGGCGTGCGCTCCAGGATGCCCTGGTTGCCGCCTCCCATCGGCACCCATTTGGGGTCGAGGCTGTTCTGTACCAGCGGCGGCCGGACCGAGCGGTCGACCGAACGGCTGGTGCCGAAGACTTCGAAGTTGGTTTCGGCATAGATCTTGTCCATGACCTCCTTCTGGCCGACGATGGCGTCGGTGAGCGCGTAGGGGCCGGTCAGCTCATTCCGGTTGGGCACGTAGAGCGGGTTCGTCTTGCCGTTGTAGGTCTTGGCGGTGAAGGCTTCGGGCAGCAGGCGGTCTTCGGTCCAGTTCCAGTACGGCATGGCGAAGGTCTTGTAGCCGGTGAGCGCGGCCACGGCGCGCTCGTACATCAGCACGAAGCCGCGGTGCCAGGGCAGGAAGTACCAGTCGCCGTGCGGGCAGTACTTGTAGCCGCCGTTGAGCGTACCGTGCTGGTTGGCAAAGCCGAGCCAGCTCAGCGCCTGCGTCTGGTCCTTGCCTTTCATGATGCCGACGAACTCGCGATAGGCCGACAGGTCCGGGTCGTCCATCTTCATGCCATGCAGGTTGCGCCGCACGCGCAGCGGGGCGGCATCGGCCGCAACAGCGGAGAGGCCGGTCAGCTTGCCCGCGAATACCGTGGCGACACTTGTCCCGGCGATTGCCTTCAGCACCGTTCTACGCACGACCATTGCATTTCTCCTGGATGGATTTCTTGGTGTTGTGATGGGGCGGTGCAGGAAGGCTGGCCGCCCGGATGCCCGCCCCTGCAATGTGCAGCGGGCACTTCAATTTAGAAAAGAAATGTCCGACCGCAAGCGGGCTCCCCGGCGCGTCAGTCTGCTTTCACGCCGCGCCGGTATTGGATGGCTTCGCCAACGTGCGCCGTATCGACAGCCGCGTCGCCCGCCAGGTCGGCGATGGTGCGGGCGAGCTTGAGCACGCGCGCATAGGCGCGGGCCGACCACGAGAAGCGCGTCATCGCCTGGCGCAGCAGGCTGTCGGCAGCGTCGGTGCGCGTGCAATGCAGATCGATCTCGTGCCCGGCCAGCAGTGCGTTGCGTTTGCCCTGGCGCGCCCGTTGCCGTGCATGCGCCGCCGCCACGCGCGCGGCCACGGCGGCGGTCGGCTCGCCGGGCGGGCCATCGAGCAATTCCTCCTGCGATGGCGTCGGCACCTCGATCTGCACGTCGATGCGATCGAGCAGCGGGCCGGAGAGGCGGGCCTGATAGCGATCCACCTGGTCCGGCGTGCACCGGCACGCGCGCAATGGATGCCCGCGATAGCCGCACGGGCACGGATTCATGGCCGCGATCAGTTGGAAACTGGCGGGGAAATCCGTCTGGTGCGCCGCGCGGGAGATGGTGATGTGGCCGGTTTCCAGCGGCTCCCGCAGGACCTCCAGCACGCGGCGCTCGAATTCGGGCAATTCATCGAGGAACAGTACGCCCTGATGCGCCAGCGAAATCTCGCCCGGCCGCGGCGTGTTGCCGCCTCCCACCATCGCCACCGCCGACGCCGTGTGGTGCGGCGCGCGGAACGGACGCACCTTCCAGCGCTGCGCATCGAAACCGCGCGTGGTCAGGCTCATCACCGCGGCGGCGGAGAGCGCCTCGTCGTCGCTCATGTCGGGCAGCAAGCCGGGAAAGCGCTGGGCCAGCATGGACTTGCCGGTGCCGGGCGGACCGATCATCAGCATCGAGTGGCCACCGGCCGCTGCCACTTCCAGGGCGCGGCGCGCCTGCGGCTGGCCGCGTACGTCGGCCAGGTCGGGATAGTGGACGCTGGCGCCGATTGGGGCGGGCACGGCGCTCGCCAGCTTGCGGTCGGGCGTGGACAGATGGTCGCAGACCTCGCTCAGCGTGTGCGCCGGCAGCACCCGGGTGCCGCTGACCAGCGCCGCCTCGGCGGCATTCTCGGTGGGCAGGACAAAGGCGCGAGGGCGCGGCGCATCGCCATCGGGCGGCCCCGGCTGGCGCGACAGCGCATATGCCATGGCCAGCGCGCCACGGATCGGCCGCAGGTCGCCCGACAGCGACAGCTCTCCCGCAAACTCGTGCGCGTCCAGGTGCGTGTGCGGAATCTGCCGGCTGGCGGCGAGGATGCCCAGGGCGATCGGCAGGTCGAAGCGGCCCGACTCTTTCGGCAGATCGGCCGGCGCCAGGTTGACGGTGATGCGCCGCGCGGGAAACTCGAAGCGGCTGTTCTGGATGGCCGCGCGCACGCGGTCCTTGCTTTCCTTCACCTCCGTGTCTGGCAGACCGACGATGGTGAAGGAGGGCAGTCCGTTGGCCAGGTGCACCTCCACCGATACCGCCGGCGCGTCGATGCCGGCCAGCGCCCGTGAACGCAGGACGGCAAGACTCATCGGGTGTCCCTCTCGCGGCAGGCAGGGGGACGGCGAACAGCGGTGGACAAAGGCATCGGGCAGCGGCGTGCAACGGTAGCGAACCGTCACTGTGCCAGCCGTTCCCGGTGGGCCGGCATCACGTATTCAAATTTGACGATTGAGTGCGCGGCGCCGGACAACAAAAAAGCCGGGGCGCAGGCCCCGGCTGTTCCAGTCAACAGGCCGGCTCAGGGGAAGGCCGGCATGGCGCCTTCTTCGCCGCTGAAATGGCCTTCCGGATGCGTCTTCTGCAGCAGCGCGCGGAGCTCGCTCACGCGCGAGCGCGGCACATCGACCATCAGCAGGAGCTGCCCCTCTTCCTCCACCGCTTTCTTGAACGGTTTGAGCCGGCTGTTCGGGACCGAGCTGCCGATCATGCTCGATGCCCACGCGCCGAACAGCGCGCCCAGCACGGTCGTGATGCCAATCATGCCCCACTGGGGCCCTTCGCCGATCACCGGGAACAGTGCCGCCACCACCCCGGCGATGATGCCTGCGCCGCCGCCGATCACCAGGCCGTTCTGCGTGGCATGGACGATGTCGGAGGTCTGCAGCAGGTTGGCCTCGTGCAGGCCGGTGAGGTCGGCGCCCTCGCGCGCGACGAAGTGGATATGGCGCTCGGTGATGCGCGCCAGCAGAAGGTCATTCATGACGCGCCGGGCGCTCGCCACGTCCGGCAGCAGAAAGTAGAGGCGATGTCGCATGATCGTTCTCCCATGGCATCGCTCGCGGCCTACGTCAGGCAGCGAGCCGCCAGAGAGCCGCTGGCAAAACCCGCCCGGCTGCGTTGTCCGTACCTGCGCGTGGCCCGGATCGGGCGCACGCAAGTTCGTGTCGGGCCTGACCGCCTACCGGGTTTTGCCAGCGGCCCGTAACGGAGTTCTAGATCAGTTCCGCCAGCCGAACAAGGCGGTTTTCGCTGTGCGCCGCAGCACGGGTGCGGTGGCCGGCACGGCGTGCGGCAACTCGGCGGGCGGCCACGGTCAGCGGTCGGTGGCAGCCGGTTCGCTCGTCTTCAACTGCGCTTCGAGCTGGGCCACGCGGGTTTCCAGCTCTTCCAGCCGGGCGCGCGTACGGGCCAGCACCTGGGACTGGACGTCGAATTCCTCACGGGTGACCAGGTCGAGCTTCGAAAAGCCCTGTGCCATCATCGCGCGGACGTTCTTCTCGATGTCGGCGGCCGGCGAATTGCGCAGCGCCTCGGACACGCGGTTCTGGAAGTCGGTAAAGAGATCGGTGGGTTTCATGAGAGTCTCCGAGGGTCGGCTTTCCGCGCCAAACCGGTGCATGCACCTAAATTGTGCGATGGAATTGCCATGCCATGGTGCGCGCCGCGCCTGCGGTTGCGTGCTTTCGGTGCCGGATTGCGGAAAAGCGGCGACTGTAGCACGCAACGACACGAAAACACGGCCGGTGCTCGCTGCGATGCGGCAATGGCGGCGTGGAAAAAACAGGGTCAGGTTGGGTCTTGCCGCACGTTGCGCCGCGTGCGTCAGAGGGCGCGCAGGATGCAATTCACTCTATCACAGCGCTTCCGGCACGCCCATGCGCACGTACGGCATCGTTGACAAAGCCGCCAGGAATAACCGATGGCGGGGTGCCGGCCTCTCTCGAAGCAGTCCGTCCCCATTTTCCGTGTATTGACGAAGGAGCGGCCTTGCCGGGCTCGGCCGTTCCGGACCCGAGGAGAGCGCCTAGCGCGAATATATGGACATGGCATGACAGTTGCAGAACCCTCGCCGATTTTTTTCTGTTCTTCACGTTCCATTTGCGCCTTTCTAAAGGGGGAGAGTCGTCATGAAGAAGTTCGCTTACGCAGCAGGCCTGTTGCTGCTGACCGGTGCCGCTGCCGGTGTGGGACAAAGCGCATTCGCCCAGACCACGCCTGCCGCCGAAGCGCCGGCCGCCGCTCCGGCGCCCGCGCTGACGGCCAATGTCACGCTGGCCAGCCAGTACCGCTATCGCGGGATCATGCAGTCCAACAACAAGCCGGCGATCCAGGGCGGCTTCGACTATGCGATCCCTGCCGGCCTGCTGCCCGAGGGCTTCTATGTGGGCAACTGGAACTCGTCGATCAGCTGGCTGAGCGACGCCAACTCGAGCGTTTCGGCGCCGATCGAGATGGATTTCTACGGCGGCTACAAGACCGAGATCGTCAAGAATGTGCCGATCGACGTGGGCGTGCTGCAGTACTACTACCCGGGCAGCTATCCCGAGGGCTTCACGCGCCCGCACACCACCGAAGGCTACGCGCAGATCGGCTACGGCCCCGTTACCTTCAAGTACTCGCACGCGTTCTCGAACCTGTTCGGCTTTGCCGATTCGCACCACAGCCAGTACTTCGACCTGTCGGGCAACTTCGACACCGGCTTCTGGGGCCTGACGCTGAACCTGCACGTCGGCTACCAGGACGTGAAGCACCAGAACCCGCGCGCTTCGTACGCCGACTGGAAGATCGGCGTGACGAAGGACTTCGGCAGCGGCTGGACGGCATCGCTCGCGTACATCGACACCAACGCCTCGCGCTTGGCCTATACCAACTCGCACGGCAACTACATGGGTAAGGCGACCGCGTTGCTATCGGTCACCAAGACTTTCCAATAACGATTCGAGGCGGCGCCCCCGCGCTGCTATCCGAGGAGGAATCCAGCATGAAACTCATCATGGCCATCATCAAGCCTTTCAAGCTCGACGAGGTCCGCGAGGCATTGTCCCAGGTGGGCGTGTCGGGTATCACGGTGACCGAGGTCAAGGGCTTTGGGCGCCAGAAGGGCCACACGGAGCTGTACCGCGGCGCCGAGTACATCGTCGACTTCCTGCCTAAAGTGAAGATCGAAGTGGCCGTACCCGACGACGTGCTCGAGCGCGCCGTCGAGGCGATCGAGAAATCCGCGCGCACCGGCAAGATCGGCGATGGCAAGATCTTCGTGACCGACGTCGAGCAGGTCATCCGCATTCGAACCGGCGAGACCGGCGGCGACGCCCTGTAAGCGCCAACCAGCCAAGGAAGAGGTCAACAAACATGAAAACCTGGTTCACTCGATTTCTGACGGCGGGGGCCGTCGCCGTGGCGCTTGCCGGCGCCGTGATGTCCTCGCCGGCCACGGCTCAGGACAAACCGGCCGCATCCGCTCCGGCCGCCGAGGCATCGGCCCCCGCCGCTGCCGCCGCGGCTTCCGAGCCGGCCGCGGCATCGGCTGCTGCTGCCGCTCCGGCCGCCGCCGCACCCGCGGCCGCATCGGCGCCGGCGGCTGCCACGCCGGTGCCCAACAAGGGCGACACGGCGTGGCTGCTGGTTTCGACAGCCTTCGTGATCCTGATGACGCTGCCGGGCCTGGCGCTGTTCTACGGCGGCCTGGTGCGCAAGAAGAACATGCTGTCGGTCCTGATGCAATGTACCGGCATCTTCTCGCTCATCATGATCCTGTGGGCCATCTACGGCTACAGCATCGCCTTCACCGAGGGCAATGCCTTCTTCGGCGGGCTCGACCGGCTGTTCCTGAAGGGCCTGACGCCGGATTCGGTTGCCGCTACGTTCAGCAAGGGCGTGGTAGTGCCGGAGTATGCGTACTTCGCCTTCCAGGGCGCATTTGCCGCGATCACCTGCGCGCTGATCATCGGTGCCTTCGCCGAGCGCGCCAAGTTCTCGGCCGTGCTGGTCTTCGTGGTGCTGTGGTTCACCTTTGCCTACCTGCCGATCGCCCACATGGTCTGGTTCTGGCCGGGGCCGGACGGCTTCACCGACGCCAAGGCGGCCGAAGTGATGACGGCCAAGGGCGGCTGGCTGTTCCAGAAGGGCGCGCTGGACTTCGCCGGCGGCACCGTGGTGCACATCAACGCCGCCGTGGCGGGCCTGGTGGGTGCCTTCCTGTTCGGCAAGCGGATCGGCTTCGGCCGCGAAGCGCTCAAGCCGCATAGCCTGACGCTGACCATGGTCGGTGCCTCGCTGCTGTGGTTCGGCTGGTTCGGCTTCAACGCCGGTTCGGCCCTGGAAGCCAACGGCAGCGCCGCGCTGGCCTTCGTCAACACGCTGCTCGCCACCGCCGCCGCCGTGTTGTCGTGGAGCTTCGGCGAGTGGATCGGCAAGAGCAAGCCGTCGATGCTGGGTGCCGCGTCGGGCGCCGTCGCCGGCTTGGTGGCGATCACCCCGGCAGCCGGCTTCGTCGGCCCGATGGGCGCCATCGCGATGGGCATCCTCGCCGGCGTGCTGTGCCTGTGGGGCGTCAACGGCCTCAAGCGCATGCTGGGCATGGACGACACGCTGGACGTGTTCGGCGTGCACGGCGTGGGCGGCATCATGGGCGCGCTGCTGACCGGCGTGTTCGCCTCGCCGAGCCTGGGCGGCACCGGCATCTACGACTATGTCGCCAACAAGGTGGCCGACGGCTACTCGATCGGCGGCCAGCTGTGGATTCAGCTGCAGGGCGTGCTGACCACCATCGTGTGGTCTGCCGTGGTGGCTTTCGTTGCCTACAAGATCGTGGACGCGATCATCGGTCTGCGCGTGCCGGAAGAAGAGGAGCGCGAAGGTCTGGACATCACGTCCCACGGCGAAACCGCTTACGAAGACTGAGCGTTTTCCACAGCGTTACCGCAAAGGACCCGGCCTTGTGCCGGGTTTTTTGTCGCCGCGCTTCAACCGGGGGAGCGCGGACGGGCGGGCCGATCGGGGCCGGACACCTTAACTCCGATGTTAAAAAGCTTCAATTGCCAGCGGTTATGCGGACGCTTACATTGCAGACGTGGTTTCCTCCACCTGCAGAACGCTCCCCGTATCTGTCAGGCTATTCCCCAAGCGCGGCAGCCCCGCGCTTTTTTTTTTGCTGCGTTTGCCCGAGCATAACCCGGCTTCGCGGTACCCAGGTGTCACATCATGTGACGCCGTCATCCTTTCCCCTTGCAGAACGGCCAGCCGGCCGCATATCGATAGACCTCCGCCGTCTGCAAGCAATTGCCCATTCCTCTACAATCGGAGCGGGCGATAAATTACATCAATAGGAAGGGTATGGTTCCGCACCTGATCACCGCGTTGAAAGGGCCGCTGTTGGAGCTCGAGCAGAAGATTCTCGATGCGACGCCCGCGATCGAACGCTGGTTCCGCCTGGAGTGGCAGGAACATACGCCGCCGTTCTACTGCTCGGTCGACCTGCGCAACGCCGGCTTCAAGCTGGCGCCGGTCGACACCAACCTGTTCCCCGGCGGCTTCAACAACCTCGCGCCCGAGATGCTGCCGCTGGCTGTGCAGGCCGCGATGGCCGCGATTGAGAAGATCTGCCCGGATGCCAAGAACCTGCTGCTGATCCCCGAGCGCCATACGCGCAACATGTTCTATCTGCAGAACGTGGCGCGGCTGTCGCAGATCATGCGCCAGGCCGGGCTGAATGTGCGCCTGGGCTCGCTGTCCGAAGACGTCAAGGAACCCACGCCGATCGACCTGCCCGACGGCCAGCGCCTGCTGGTCGAGCCGATCAAGCGCATCGGCACCAAGGATCGCCGGCTGGGCATGGACGACTTCGATCCGTGCTCGATCCTGCTGAACAACGACCTGTCCGCGGGCGTGCCGCCCATCCTGGAGAACATCAACGAGCAATATCTGCTGCCGCCGCTCCATGCGGGCTGGTCGCAGCGGCGCAAATCGAACCACTTTGCCGCCTACGACGAGGTGGCCAAGAAGTTCGCCAAGCTGATCGACATCGACCCGTGGATGGTCAACCCGTACTTCGCCAAGTGCAACGGCATCGACTTCCACGAGCGCACCGGCGAGGACGAGCTCGCCCACGCCGTCGAGACCGTGCTCAAGAAGACCGCCAAGAAATACAAGGAATACGGCATCCACGAGACACCCTATGCGGTGGTCAAGGCCGATGCCGGCACCTATGGCATGGGCATTATGACCGTGCGCGATCCGTCCGAGGTCCGGGGCCTGAACCGGAAGGAGCGCAACAAGATGAGCGTGGTCAAGGAGGGCCTCGAGGTCTCCGAGGTGATCGTGCAGGAAGGCGTGCACACCTTCGAGAAGATCAACGAGGCGGTGGCCGAGCCGGTCGTCTACATGATCGATCGCTATGTGGTCGGCGGGTTCTACCGGGTACACACCGGCCGCGGCATCGACGAGAATCTGAACGCGCCGGGCATGCATTTCGTGCCGCTGCCGTTCGCGTCGAATTCGCTGCCGGACAGCCACGCCAAGCCGGGCGCCGGCGAGCCGAACCGCTTCTACATGTACGGCGTGGTGGCGCGCCTGGCGCTGCTGGCCGCGTCGCTCGAACTCGAGAAGACCGACCCGAACCCGCTGATCTGATTCCTGTAATACGGTCCCTGGAGCCGCCATGCGCATCCTCTTCATCGTCGATCCGCTGTCAACATTCAAGATTTACAAGGATTCCACCTTCGCGATGATGCGCGAGGCGGCGGCGCGCGGCTATGCCATCTATACCTGCCAGCAGTCGCAGCTGACGCTGTCGGGCAATGTGGTCGAGACGGTCGCCACGCCCCTTGCCCTGACCGGCGACGAGCACGACTGGTACCGCTCCGGCGACCCGCGCCTGCTGCCGCTGACCGGCTTCGACGCCGTGCTGATGCGCAAGGACCCGCCGTTCGACATGGAATACGTCACCAGCACCTGGCTGCTGGAGATCGCCGAGCGGCAGGGCGCGCGCGTGTTCAACAAGCCGCAGGCGATCCGCGACCACTCCGAGAAGCTGGCGATCGCGCAGTTCCGCGAGTTCACCGCACCGACCATCGTCACGCGCGACGCCAAGCGCCTGCGCGAATTCCACGCCGAGCAGGGCGATGTCATCTTCAAGCCGCTGGACGGCATGGGCGGGGCCGGCATCTTCCGGGTCGGCGCGGACGGCATGAACCTCGGCTCGGTGATCGAGACGCTGACCCACAACGGCACGCGCACGGTCATGGCCCAGCAGTACATCCCGGCGATCCGCGATGGCGACAAGCGCATCCTGCTGATCGGCGGTTCCCCGGTGCCGCACGCGCTGGCGCGTGTCCCGATGGCCGGCGAAGTGCGCGGCAACCTGGCGGCGGGCGGCACGGGCCGGGCGCAACTGCTGTCCGAGCGGGATCAGGTGATTGCGCATGCACTGGCGCCGGTGCTGTGGCAGCGTGGCCTGCTGCTGGTCGGCCTGGACGTCATCGGCGACTACCTGACCGAAGTCAACGTCACCAGCCCGACCTGCTTCCAGGAGATCACCCAGCAGACCGGCTTCAACGTCGCCGGCATGTTCATCGATGCCCTGGAGCGCGCGGCCGGCAAGGCGAGCGGCGGACTGGGGCGCAAGCTGGCCTAGCGGACCCCGCGCGCGGTCATCCCCCACCGGAGGGAGGCGGGCCGCATCAGCGCACAATGGCCATAAACGGCCCTGATACAATCGGTCTCACACCGATTCGCTTTTCGATCATGGCAGGGATTCTGATCATCGCCCATGCGCCGCTGGCCAGCGCATTGCGCGATTGCGCCGCGCACGTGTATTGCGGCCAGCCGGAGCGGCTGGCGGCGATCGACGTCCTGCCCGATGCGGAGCCGGCCGGCGTGCTCGCCCAGGCGCGCGCCAAACTCGACGAACTGATCGAGGACAACGGCGCGCTGGTGCTCACCGACATCTTCGGCGCGACGCCCGCCAACATCGCCTCGCGCCTGGCCGACCCGGGACGGGTGCGCGTGCTGGCCGGCGTCAATCTGCCGATGCTGGTGCGTGCCATCTGCTATCGCGCCGAGAAGCTGGATCAGCTTGCCGCCAAGGCCCTGGCCGGCGGCTCGCAAGGCGTGCTGCAGGTCGGCTCGACCGCCGTTCAGAACCAGGTTGCCAACCATCCGGACAAATATGCTGCAGAGGGATATCACCATCATCAATAAGCTCGGGCTGCATGCCCGCGCCTCCGCCAAACTCACGCAGCTCGCCAGCAAGTTCGACAGCCAGATCAAGATGTCGCGCAACGGCCGCCAGGTCGATGCCAAGAGCATCATGGGCGTGATGATGCTGGCTGCGGGCATCGGCTCCACCGTCACGCTGGAGATCGAAGGCCCGGACGAGCAGGCGGCCATGGATGGCCTGGTCGCCCTGATCGGCGACCGCTTCGGCGAAGGCGAGTAACGCGCGCCTCGACGCTCGCTCCTCTTTTCAACGTCCCTCACGCCGCTCCCATGCCCTTTACCCTGCACGGCATCCCGGTCTCGCGTGGTATCGCCATCGGGCGTGCCCACATGCTGGCGCGCGCGGCGCTGGACGTTTCGCACTACCTCGTCGACGAGGACAAGCTCGATGCCGAGGTGGAGCGCCTGCGCGCCGCCCGTACCGCGGTGCGCGCCGAACTGGTCCTGCTCAAGCGCGAACTGCCGGCCGATGCGCCCGAGGAAATGGGCGCCTTCCTCGATGTGCACCGGATGATCCTGGACGATGCGCTGCTGGCTCAGGCGCCCGAGACGCTGATCCACCAGCGCCGGTATAACGCGGAGTGGGCGCTCACGACACAGCTCGAAGAACTGATGCGGCAGTTCGGCGAGATCGAAGACGAGTACCTGCGCGAGCGCAAGGCCGACATCGAGCAGGTGGTCGAGCGGATCCTGAAGGCGCTGGCCGGCACGCCGGTGCTGGCTCCCGCGCCGGTGGCCGCCGGCGGCGATCCGGACGCCGGCATGATCGTCGTCGCCCATGACATCGCCCCGGCCGACATGCTGCAGTTCCGCGGCCAGACCTTCGCAGGCTTCGTGACGGACCTGGGCGGGCGCACCTCGCACACGGCCATTGTCGCGCGCAGCCTCGACATCCCGGCGGCTGTGGGCGTGCACAACGCCAGCACGCTGATCCGCCAGGACGACCGCATCATCATCGACGGCGACAACGGCATCGTCATCGTCGATCCGAGCCTGGCCATCCTCGAGGAATACCGGCATCGCCGCAGCGAGAGCGAACTGCAGAAGAAGCGCCTCGAACGCCTGCGTCATACGCCCACCGTCACGCTCGACGGCACGCAGATCGACCTGCTCGCCAACATCGAGATGCCCGAGGATGCCGCCGCCGCGCTGGCCGCCGGGGCGGTCGGCGTGGGCCTGTTCCGTTCCGAATTCCTGTTCATGAACCGGCGCGGCGCGCTGCCCGACGAGGAGGAGCAGTTCGCCGCCTACCGCACCGCGGTCGAGTCGATGAACGGGCTGCCGGTCACCATCCGCACCATCGACATCGGCGCCGACAAGCCCCTCGACGTGCGCGACGGTCGCGACGACCTGTTCGAGACCGCGCCCAATCCGGCGCTGGGGCTGCGCGCGATCCGCTGGTCTCTGTCCGAGCCGGCGATGTTCCTGACCCAGCTGCGCGCGCTGCTGCGCGCATCGGCGTTCGGGCCGGTGAGGATGCTTGTGCCGATGCTCGCGCACGCCCGCGAGATCGACCAGACGCTGGAGCTGATCGAGCGCGCCAAGGCCTCGCTCGACGCCGACGGCATGGCCTACGATCCGACCATCAAGGTCGGCGCCATGATCGAGATTCCGGCGGCGGTGCTGATCCTGCCGGTGTTTCTGCGCCGCATGGATTTTCTCTCCATCGGCACCAATGACCTGATCCAGTACACGCTTGCCATCGACCGCGCCGACAATGCGGTCGCGCATCTGTACGACCCGCTGCATCCGGCGGTGCTGCAACTGATTGCGCGCACCATCCAGGAAGGCCAGCGCGCCGGCCGGCCGGTATCAGTGTGCGGCGAGATGGCGGGGGACGCCACCATGACGCGGCTGTTGCTCGGCATGGGGCTGACCGAGTTCTCGATGCACCCGTCGCAGCTGCTGAGCGTCAAGCAGCAGATCCTGCGCGCAGACCGTCCGCGCCTGATGCGCGAGGTCGACCGGCTGTTGCACGCCTGCGAGCCCACCGAGGTCCAGGACGTCCTGGGCGCGTTGGCGCGCGCCTGAGCACCCGCCTGGTCTGTTGCGCCGGCACATCGACCGTGCCGGCGTTTCCCCTTTCTAAGTGATTGAAATAGCACGTCTTTTTTCGAAAAGAGGGGCCGCATGCACCCGTATGTCCCTACCCGCTGCATGGGGTCGAACAAGAATTGTTCTCATTTGCGTTCTCTGCTATTCTGGCCTCGCAGTGTGTCCTGAGCGCTGCTGGAGGAACCCCCGTGTACGTCTGCATCTGCAACCAAGTGACCGACCGCGAAATCCACGGTGCCGCCCGCCTGGGCGTCTCGACGCTGGATGAGCTTGCCGACACCCTGGGCGTGGGCACCTGCTGCGGACAGTGCCGGGACTGCGCCAGGCAGGTGCTCGCCGAAGCGGTGAGCTGCATTCCCGTCGATCAAGTGTTGGGCCGCGCAAGCACGCATGCCATAATCGAGCATCGCGACGAGCCCGTCGCCAACGACCAGGCCGTCATGGCCGGCGCGCTGGCTGCCTGACGCTTTCCCGTCTTTTTCATCGCCGCGATCTGCCGCCCGGGCATTGGCCTCGGCGGCATTTGCTGCTTGGTTGGTTCAGGCAGAGGGCTCGTCTTGAACGGACGCGTGTGCGCGTTCTCCACCCGCAGGAGCCCCGAGAATGAAAGGCGACAAGAAGGTCATCCAATATCTGAACGCCCAGCTCAAGAACGAGCTGACTGCCATCAACCAGTACTTCCTCCATGCCCGCATGTATGGCCACTGGGGGCTCAAGCGCATCGGGGCACACGAATACAAGGAATCGATCGGCGAGATGAAGCACGCCGACCGCCTGATCGAGCGCATCCTGATGCTCGACGGCCTGCCCAACCTGCAGGACCTGGGCAAGCTGCTGATCGGCCAGGACACCAAGGAAATGCTCGAGTGCGATCTCAAGCTGGAAAAGGCGGCGCACGCCACGGTGGTCGAAGCGATCGCCTACTGCGAAGAGGTCAAGGACTACGTCAGCCGCGCGCTCTTCGTCGACATCCTGGACGACACCGAAGAGCACATCGACTGGCTGGAGACGCAGCTGGACCTGATCGAGAAGGTTGGCATCCAGAACTACCTGCAGTCGCAGATGGAGCCGGAAGGCGAGTAACGCTGCCCGGCGCGCAAACAAGAAAGGAGGCTACGGCCTCCTTTTCTTTTGCGCCGGTGACCGGTCAGTGGCCGCTGCCGCAGACGGGGCAGGACGGTTGCCGCGCGATGCGCATTGTCGTCCATTCCATGGCCAGGCCGTCGAGCATCAGCAGGCGTCCGGCGAGCGATCGCCCGATGCCCGCTGCCAGCTTGAGCGCCTCCGCTGCCTGCACCGTCCCGACCATGCCGACCAGCGGCGAGAACACGCCCATGGTCGCGCAGGCGACCTCCGGTGCGGGTTCGTCGGGCGGGAACAGGCAGGCGTAGCAGGGGCCGCCGGTGCGGCTGTCGAACACGCTGATCTGCCCATCGAAGCGGATGGCCGCGCCGGATACCAGCGGCACCCGCGCACGCACGCACGCCTGGTTCGTGGCCTGGCGGGTAGCGAAGTTGTCGGAACAGTCCAGCACCACCGTCACGCCGTCCAGCAGCGCGCCGATGCCGTCCGCATCGAGCCGTTGCCGCACCGCGTGGACGCGCACCTCCGGGTTCAGCCGCGCAATGGCCTGCCGCGCCGATTCGACCTTCGGGTGGCCGACCGACTCGGTGGTGTGGATGATCTGGCGCTGCAGGTTGGTCAGGTCGACGCTGTCGTCATCGACGATCGTGAGGGTGCCGATGCCTGCCGCGGCCAGGTAGGGCAGGGCCGCCGCGCCCAGTCCGCCGGCGCCGATCACCAGCGCATGCGCGGCGAGCAGCCGCGATTGTCCCTCGATGCCGATCTCGTCGAGCAGGATATGGCGGGAGTAGCGCAGCAGTTGGTTGTCGTTCATGGCGCGTCGGGAATGAAAAAGGCCGTGCGGTGCACGGCCTTGCCAGTTGCCAGTCCTGGCGGATGCGGGCTTATCGTGCGCCGGTGGGTTCCGGTGCCGGAATCACACCGCTGGCCGGACCCGAGGGCGCGGCCGGTTCGGATGCCGGAGCGGCCTTGCCCTTGGGCAGCTTGGCCGGTGCGCTCGACTCCTTCGCGGCCGGCGATTTCGTCGCCTTGTCCGGGACGGCCGCAGCGGCCTCCAGCACCGACTTGGAGCGCTTGACCGGCTGGCCCTTCAGCTCGGCGACGGCCTGCTGCAACATGAAGTCGTCGGTCGAGCCGAACTCGATCGGCTTCTTGTTGCGTTCCTTCTCGCGCTGCTCGGGCGTCTTCTTGGCGGTTTCTTCTTCCAGGCGGCGCAGCTCTTCGACGCGGCGCTTCTCGCGATCGGTCATCTCGGGTTCTTCCGACTCCTGCTTGTTGTGCAGGTGGCGCTCGGTGTCGATCTCGCGGGTGATCAGCGCGTCGTCCGGATCGCCTTCGGGGCTCTGGTCGACCGGCACGTCGGGGCGGATGCCCTTGGCCTGGATCGATTTGCCCGACGGCGTGTAGTAGTACGCGATGGTCAGCTTGATGCCGGTGTCGTTCGACAGCGGGCGCACCGTCTGCACCGAACCCTTGCCAAAGGTGGTCTTGCCCATCACCTTGGCGCGATGGTGATCCTGCAGCGCGCCGGCCACGATCTCGGAGGCCGAGGCGGTGTAGGCGTTGGTCAGCACCACGATCGGCACGGTCTTGAACTCGGGGTCCAGGCTCACCAGCGGATCGGTGTCGAAATTGCTCAGGCGGTAGTTCGCGAAGCTCGTCTTGTACACGCGCTTGGCGTCCGGCACCTGGCCGTTGGTCGAGACCACCGTCACGTCCGGGGGCAGGAACGCCGCCGATACGCCCACGGCCGCCTGCAACACGCCGCCACCGTTGTTGCGCAGATCGAGGATCACGCCCTTGAGGCGCGCATCTTGGTGTGCCAGGTCATTCAGCTTCTTGGCCAGGTCCGGTACCGTGCGTTCCTGGAAGCTGGTGATGCGCACCCAGGCGATGCCGTCGCCCAGCAGCTTGGCCTTGACCGATTGCACCTGGATTTCGGCGCGCGTGATGGTGAGCGGGAAGGTGCGCTCTTCCTTCTTGCGGTAGATGGTCAGCGTGACCTTGGTGCCCGGGGCGCCGCGCATGCGCTTGACCGCCTGTTCCAGCGGCATGCCGCGCACGGGCTTGTCGTCGATGCGGGTGATCAGGTCGCCCGGCTGGACGCCGGCGCGGAAGGCGGGCGTGTCTTCAATCGGGTTGATGACCTTGACCAGGCCTTCTTCCTGCGAGATTTCGATGCCCAGTCCGGCGAAGCGGCCCTGGGTGCCTTCCTGCAGTTCCTGGAAGTCTTTCTTGTCGAGGTAGGCCGAATGCGGATCGAGGCTGGCGACCATGCCCTTGATGGCTTCGGTCAGCAGCTTGTCGTCGTCCACCGGTTCGACGTATTCGCGCTTGATCTGCCCGAAGATGTCGGCCATCAGCCGGAGCTTTTCCAGCGGCAGCGGCCCGACCGTCGCGTTCTGCGCGGTGGCGGAAAGCTGGAGCGTCGCCAGCACGCCGGTCACGAGGCCGATGGCGATCAGGCTGATGTTCTTGAGCGAAGTTCGCATGAGTCGAGGGCGGACGTTGGGAACGTAGAAATGGATAAACATGGCCCGGGACCGCTGGTGCGTGTCCCGGGCTGGCGTTTCGACAGTATAAAGGCGTTGGAAGTGCCCTGCGCCGTTACGCCTGGCGGTTACGCTTTATTTCGCCTTGCCCTGGCCAGCCACGGCGGCGAGCGACGCGGCGATCGCTTCCTGGTCGCCGAGATAGTAATGGCGGATGGGCTTCAGGTTGGCGTCCAGTTCGTAGACGAGCGGCGTGCCGTTGGGGATGTTCAGGCCGACGATGTCGTCGTCCGAGATGTTGTCGAGGTACTTCACCAGGGCGCGGATGCTGTTGCCGTGCGCGGCGATCACGACGCGCTTGCCGCTCTTGATGTCCGGGGCGATCGACGTTTCCCACAGCGGCAGCACGCGCGCCACGGTGTCCTTCAGGCATTCGGTGAGCGGCACCTGTTCGCGCGGCAGGCCCGCATAGCGCGGGTTGCCATACGCGTCGCGCTCGTCGCCGGCTTCCAGCGCGGGCGGCGGCGTGTCGTAGCTGCGGCGCCAGACCAGCACCTGCTGGTCGCCGTACTGGGCGGCGGTCTCGGCCTTGTTCAGACCCGACAGGCCGCCATAGTGGCGCTCGTTCAGGCGCCATTCGGTGCGGGTCGGGATCCACATCAGGTCCATTTCATCCTGCACGTGCCACAGTGTGCGGATGGCGCGCTTGAGCACCGAGGTGTAGGCCAGGTCGAAGGTGAAGCCGGCTTCGCGCAGCAGGCGGCCGCCCTGGCGGGCCTGGGCGATGCCGGTGTCGGTCAGGTCGACGTCGACCCAGCCGGTGAAGCGGTTTTCGAGGTTCCACGTCGATTCGCCGTGGCGGATGAGGACGAGCTTGTGCATGACTGCCATGATGAGAAGTGAGAAAACCTGCGCGGTGGCCGGGACGCGCTGCGTCATCGAGCGGCCGCCGAAACGCGCTATTTTATAATGCCGCCGGCACCGTGCACCCCGAACTGTTCGGATGACGTCGCGATGCGCGCCGATTTGGCCGCCAGCCTACCTTCCAGGAACCCTACCGTGAAGTTCTTCGCCGATTACAACAATCTCGTCCTGCTTGCCGTTGCCGTCGTTTCGGGTCTGCTGCTGGTGTGGCCAGCGATCCAGCGCCGCATCGCCGGCGGCGGCGGCGCCCAGGTGAGCGCTTCGGCCGCCACCCAGCTGATCAATCGCCGCAACGCGGTGGTGGTCGATGTGCGCGAAGCGGCCGAATATGCCGCCGGCCATCTGCCGCAGGCCAAGCACGCGGCGCTTGGCGATCTGGCGGGCAAGGCCGCCGGCCTTGCAAAGAACAAAGAGACCCCCATCATCCTCGTATGCCAGACCGGCCAGCGCGCCGGGCGGGCCCAAGCAGTGTTGAAGCAGGCCGGTTACAGTGAGGTCTATTCGCTCGAGGGCGGATTGGCCGCCTGGCAGCAGGCCGGCCTGCCGATCGTCAAATAACGAGGTTTTTCCATGGCCCACGTCGTCATGTACAGCACGACCATCTGCCCCTATTGCGTGGCGGCGGAGAAGCTCCTGAAGCAGCGCGGCGTCGCGCATATCGAAAAGATCCTGATCGATCGCGAGCCCGGCAGGCGCGAAGAGATGATGACGCGCACCAACCGCCGGACCGTGCCGCAGATCTACATCGATGACCGCCATATCGGTGGCTTCGACGACCTCTCGGCGCTCGACCGCGAAGGCGGGCTGGAGCCGCTGCTGGCGGCCTGACGGCCCCCGCGAAAACGCCCGGCTCCGGCCGGGCGTTGTACTTTTAGGCCGGCTCCGATGGCGCCCCGCGTGCCGTCATGTACCATACGCGTCTTGCGCGCCGGGCAGCTTCCGGCCAGCACCGACCCATACCTATTTCGAAGGCGAGTCATGAGCGACCAGCAACAGCAGCAACCCGGCCAGGACGGCCAGCCGTTCTTCAATATTCAGCGCGTCTACCTGAAGGACCTGTCGCTGGAGCAGCCGAACTCGCCGCACATCTTCCTGGAGCAGGAGCAGCCGACGGTGGAAGTGCAGGTCGACGTGGCCGCCACGCAGCTGGCCGAGGGCGTGTTCGAAGTCACGGTGATCGGTACGGTCACCACCAAGGTCAAGGAGAAGGTCGCGTTCCTGGTGGAAGCCAAGCAGGCCGGCATCTTCGACATCCGCAACGTGCCGGTTGAGCAGATGGACCCGCTGCTGGGCATCGCCTGCCCGACCATCGTGTACCCGTACCTGCGCTCGAACATCGCCGACACCATCGGCCGCGCCGGCTTCCAGCCGATCCACCTGGCCGAGATCAACTTCCAGGCACTGTACGAGCAGCGCCTGGCCTCTGCCATGGAAGAGGCCCAGGCCGCCGGCGGCAATGGCGGCATCGTGATGCCGGACGGCTCCAAGGCCACCCACTGAACACGATGGCGCATTGCGCCTGATGCCCGCGCCGGCCGACCGCTCGCGCGGGCATTTTTTTTGCCTGACTGACTCACACTTCTAGCTCATGCGGATTTCCGTTCTGGGCGCGGGCGCCTGGGGCACGGCCCTGGCCAGCCACGCCGCGCAATCGCACGATGTCGTGCTGTGGGGCCGCGACGCGGCACTGGTGGCCCAGATGGCGGCGACACGCGCCAACGAGCGCTACCTGCCGGGCATCCCGCTGCACGCATCGCTGCGTTTCGAGGCGGAGATGTCGGCCGCGCTCGATCATGCCACTGGGGAAGACGCGCTGGTCGTGATCGCCTCGCCGGTCGCGGGGCTGGCCGACCTGACGCGCGGCGTGGCCGCGCATGGCGGCGTGCGCAACGTGATCTGGCTGTGCAAGGGCTTCGACCCCGAGTCGGGCGCGCTGCCGCACGCCATTGTGGCCGGCGTGCTGGCGCAGACCGGGCGCGCCGATCTGGCCACCGGTGCACTGTCCGGCCCGAGCTTCGCCAAGGAAGTCGCGCAGGGACTGCCGTGCGCGATGACGGTGGCGTCGGCCAGCACCGCGCTGTGCACGCGCACTCAGCGCGCTTTCCATCACCATGCGATGCGCGTCTACGCGAGCGACGACCTCGTCGGCGTGGAAGTGGGCGGCGCGGTGAAGAACGTGCTGGCCATTGCGACCGGCGCGGCGGATGGTCTGGGCCTGGGCCTCAATGCGCGCGCCGCGCTGGTGACGCGCGGCCTTGCCGAGATGACGCGGTTGGGCACGGCACTGGGCGGCCGGCCGGAGACCTTCATGGGCCTGACTGGCATGGGCGATCTGCTGTTGACCGCCACCGGCGATCTCTCCCGCAACCGCACCGTCGGCATGCAGCTCGCGCAGGGGCGTTCGCTGGATGAGATTCTGGCGCACCTCGGCCATGTCGCCGAGGGTGTGCGCTGCGCACGGGCGGTGGCGGCCCTTGCGCGCGCCAAGGGCGTCGACATGCCGATCACCTTTGCCGTGTGCGAAGTCCTGTTCGATGGGCTGGCGCCGTCGCGCGCCGTCGATCGCCTGCTGCAGCGCGACGCCAAGGCCGAATCCGTGCGCTGACCGGCAGGGCCGGCGCGCTCAGGCGCCGCCCGCGAATCCGTTCTGCCGCCACGCCTCGAAGACCACCACGGCCACTGTGTTCGACAGGTTGAGGCTGCGGTTGTCGGGGCGCATCGGCAGGCGGATGCGCTGCGATGGCGGAAACCCTGCGCGGCGCTCTTCCGACAGGCCCCGCGTTTCCGATCCGAACACGAACCAGTCGCCCGGCTGGAACGCCAGTCCCGCGAACGGCGTCGAGCCGCGCGTGGTGAGCGCGAACATGCGCGCGGGGTCGGGCTGCGCATCGCGCAGGAACGCGTCCCAGCTCGCGTGCACGCGCATCGTGGCGTATTCGTGGTAGTCCAGGCCGGCGCGGCGCATGCGTGCATCCTCGAGCGGAAAACCGAGTGGTTCGATCAGGTGCAGCTGCGCGCCGGTGTTGGCGCACAGCCGGATCACATTGCCCGTGTTGGGCGGAATTTCGGGCTCGACGAGAACGACGTTGAACATGATGGCAGACCGGGCAATACCGGCGGCGAGCTTATCGGCATCGGCAAGGGTTGTCACCTTGCCACAAGGGGCGCGACACAATGCCGCAGAGGCATATTGCTAGGGTGTGCGCAAGGCGACGCAATTGGTTACCCGCGCCGCGCCCGCGCGCTTGAGCTGCGTGGCGATCTCGCTCAGCGTGGCGCCCGTGGTCATCACATCGTCGACCACGCCGATGTGGCGGCCGGCGATGCACGCCGGATCCGGCACATCGAATGCGCCCTGGAGGTTGGCGAGGCGTTCGTCGCGGTCCAGTGTCGACTGGGCGGGGCTGTCGCGCAGCCGGCGCAGCCCGTCCGGAATCGCGGCGATGCCGAGCTGCGGGCCCAGCCGTCGCGCCACTTCCCAGGCCTGGTTGTAGCCGCGCGTGCGCAAGCGCGGTATGGAGAGCGGCACGGGCAGCAGCAACTCGGGCAGCGTACCTGGCGCAGCGAGCAGCGCGTCGGCGAGTCGTTCGGCCAGCCATGCGGCCAGCGGCAGCTGCGCGCGGAATTTCAATCCGGTGACAAGGTGATCCAGTGGCCAGGCGTAGTCGGCGATGACGACGGTGGCGTCGAAGTCCGGCGCGCCGGCCAGGCAGGCCGGGCAATGCCGCGCGGGATGCCGCCGGTCGAGCGGCCTGGCGCACTGGCGGCAGCGGCGCCGATCCAGCAGCGGTGACATGTCCGCCATGCAGCCCGCGCAGACGAGGTCATGCTGGACGGCGCCGCACAGCGCGCAGGCGCAGGGCAGCAGATGGCGGAGGCCGGCGGCGAGCCGGTGCAGCAGGAGCGGGACGGGCATGGCAAAAAGCCCCATCGAAACCGATCGGCGCGCGCCGCGCCATCGGACAGCGCCCCGAAATGGCCCGCCGGTATACTGAGCGGCCGCAGCACATTGCCTCGTGTTTCCTGTCCGATGTCCGATCCCGTTCTTGCCCGTCCCGCCGCGCTGCGGCGCGCCTTCGACCGCCGCGCCGCGCGCTTTGCCGAGGCGGATTTCCTGCTGCGCGAGGTGGGGCAGCGGATGCAGGACAGGCTGTCATACATCAAGCTCACGCCCGCCCGCGCACTGGACCTGGGCTGCGGCCTCGGTCAGGGCCTGGCGGTGCTGCGCGCGCAGTACCCCGACGCGCAGATCTGCGGGCTGGACTGGTCGGCCGCCATGCTGGCCCGCGCGCGCCAGCTCGATCCGCAGCACAGCGATGGCGGCTGGCTGGGCCGGCTGCTGAAGAAGCGGCCGGTGTTCGATTTCGCCCAAGCGGATTTCCGTGCGCTGCCGTTTGCCGATGCATCGTTCGATCTGCTGTGGTCCAACCTGGCGCTGCACTGGGATCCGTCGCCGCACGCGATCTTTCCCGAATGGCACCGCGTGACGGCCGAGGGCGGCCTGCTGATGTTCAGCCTGTTCGGCCCCGACACCTTGCGCGAACTGCGCAGCGCGCTGGCCGGCATCGACGCCTCCGTGCATACGCTGCGGTTTGTCGACATGCACGATATCGGCGACATGCTGGTGCACGGCCGCTGGTCCACGCCGGTCATGGACATGGAGCAGATCACCATCACCTACGAATCGCCCCAGGCCCTGCTGGCCGATGTGCACCTGCTGGGCGGCATGGCAGGCCTGGCGGATGGGGATGGCCGCGCGCTGTCGGGCCCGGGACTGTACACGCCGCGCTGGCGCCAGCACCTGTTCGACGCGCTCGATGCCCAGCGCAATCCCGACGGACTGATTCCGCTCACGTTCGAAGTCGTCTATGGCCACGCATGGAAGCTGGCGCCCAACCCGAGGCAGGCGCTGGACGAGCAGGGCCGGGCCATGATCCCGGTCGACCGGATCGGCCGCAGGCCGCGCGCCTGAGGCCTGCGGGGCCGCCGCGTCGGCATCGGCGGCCCTTGTCAATCCGGGACTTGCATCAGCCGGCTTGCCTTGTTCGGGGTCCGTTACGGCCATATAATGCGCCAGTTTGTCGCAGCAGTCCCCCAAAGGCCTATCCCGTTTTTGCCACGGGCGAACCGATCGGGTATGCATCCGAGGCAGGAGTGGTTCAATGCATGACATTGGAATCGCGCTCCAGCCAGCGTGCGGCGCATCCAGCATCCCGGAACCGCCGCGGAAGATCTGGCTCATGAAGCGAAACTGCTCGCTTTCACCCCGCCAGGTCGGCTGGTTCTACCTCTCGATTGTCATCCTCTCGTTCGTGATCGCTTCGTTCTTTGCGTGGCAAGGGGCGTGGTTCGTGCTGCCTTTCTCGGGGCTGGAAGTCGCGGCCCTCGGATGGGCCTTGCTGTACTATGCCCGGCACGCCTCCGATTACGAGCGCATCGAGCTGGATGACGATGCGCTGGTGATCGAACAGGTCAACGCTTGCAGGCGGGTGCGCCACGTGCTCAACCCGCACTGGGTGCACGTGGAAGTGGTAGAGCCGTTGCAGGAGCAGGTCGCGCTCTGTTCGAGCGGGCGCGTCGTGCGGGTAGGGCGGTTTCTTGACCCTGCCGGTCGTCGCCGGCTGGCGGATGAGCTTTCCCGGTGTCTGGGACGCGGGCAACCAACCCATGTTCCATGAGCCGCGCACCGGGCCAGAGTGGAGTCTGTAAATTGGGTAGACAAAAATGAAAATGTTCAATAAGACATTGGCAGGTTTGCTGGCGGCAGGCTCCCTCCTTGCCCTCGGTCAAACAGCCCTGGCAGTGGAAGACATGCCGGGCGGCCCCGCGGTGCGACAGCTGAATCTTGCCCCTCCGGTCACCAAGATCGCGGCGGAGATCCACTGGCTGCACTACATGATGCTGATCATCTGTATCGTGATCTTCGTCGGTGTGTTCGGGGTGATGTTCTATTCGATTTTCAAGCACCGCAAATCGCTGGGTCATAAGCCGGCGACCTTCCACGAAAGCACCACCGTCGAAATCATCTGGACCATCGTGCCGTTCCTGATCGTGATCGGGATGGCGCTGCCGGCCACCCGGGCCGTGGTCGCGATGAAGGACACCACCAACTCCGACCTCACCATCAAGGCCACCGGCTACCAGTGGAAGTGGGGCTATGACTACCTGAAAGGCGAAGGCGAGGGCATCTCGTTCCTGTCCACCCTCGCCACGCCGCGCGACCAGATCGACAACCTGGCGCCGAAGAGCGACACCTATCTCATCGAGGTCGACAACGAGCTGGTCGTGCCGGTCAACCGCAAGGTGCGCATCGTCACCACCGCCAACGACGTGATCCACTCGTGGATGATCCCGGCCTTCGGCGTCAAGCAGGACGCGATCCCGGGCTTCGTGCGCGATACGTGGTTCAAGGCCGAGAAGGTCGGCGTGTACCGGGGCCAGTGCGCCGAGCTGTGCGGCAAGGAACATGCCTTCATGCCGATCGTCGTGCGCGTGGTGTCCGACGCGGACTACACCAGCTGGGTCGACGGCAAGAAGAAGGAGATGGCCGCCAAGGCCGACGACCCCAACAAGACCTACACGCTCGACGAGCTGAAGACGCGCGGCGAGAAGGTCTACACCGCCAACTGCGCCGTGTGCCATCAGCCGAACGGCAAGGGCGGTGGCGCGTTCCCGGCCCTGGACGGCTCCAAGATCGCGACCGGCCCGCTGGCCGACCACGTGAGCATCGTGCTGCACGGCAAGGGCGCCATGCCGCCCTGGGCCTCGGCGCTCAACGACGTGGAGATCGCATCCGTCATTACCTACGAGCGGAACAACTGGGGCAATCACACCAATGACGTGCTGCAGCCGACCCAGGTGAAGGAGGCGCGCGGCGGCAAGATGCCCGAGGGCGGCGGTGCCGGCAAGACCGCGGCGGCCGAAGCGGCGAAGACCGCTGCCCCGCAGGCCAGCGTCGCGGCGCCCGCCCGCAACGCCGGCTGACCGACCGCCTGCGTGACGAAACGACACCAAGGAGTTTTGCGATGAGCACTGCGATAACGCACCCGCAAGATCACGCGCACGGTCATGGAGACGACCACGCGCACGACCATCCGCATGGCTGGCGCCGTTGGCTGTTCGCGACCAACCACAAGGACATCGGCACGCTGTACCTGCTGTTCTCCTTCACGATGCTGCTCTCGGGCGGCACGCTGGCACTGCTGATCCGCCTGGAGCTGTTCGAGCCGGGCCTGCAGTTCTTCCATCCGGAGCTGTTCAACCAGTTCACCACGCTGCACGGCCTGGTCATGGTGTTCGGCGCGATCATGCCGGCCTTCGTCGGCTTCGCGAACTGGATGATCCCGCTGCAGGTCGGCGCGTCCGACATGGCCTTCGCGCGGATGAACAACTTCAGCTTCTGGCTGCTGCCCCCCGCGGCCATCCTGCTGGTCGGCTCGTTCTTCGTGCCGGGCGGCGCCACCGCCGCCGGCTGGACGCTCTACGCGCCGCTGTCGGTGCAGATGGGGCCCGGCATGGACATGGCGATCTTCGCGGTGCACATCATGGGCGCCTCGTCGATCATGGGCGCGATCAACATCATCGTGACCATCCTGAACATGCGCGCCCCCGGCATGACGCTGATGAAGATGCCGATGTTCTGCTGGACGTGGCTGATCACGGCCTACCTGCTGATCGCCGTGATGCCGGTGCTGGCCGGCGCGATCACCATGGTGCTGACCGACCGCCACTTCGGCACGAGCTTCTTCTCGGCCGCCGGCGGCGGCGATCCGGTGATGTACCAGCACATCTTCTGGTTCTTCGGGCATCCCGAGGTCTACATCATGATCCTGCCGGCGTTCGGCATCGTCAGCCAGATCGTGCCGGCCTTCGCGCGCAAGCCGCTGTTCGGCTACAGCTCGATGGTGTACGCCACCGCCTCGATCGCCATCCTGTCGTTCATCGTGTGGGCGCACCACATGTTCACGACCGGCATGCCCGTCACCGGCCAGCTGTTTTTCATGTACGCGACCATGCTGATCGCGGTGCCGACCGGCGTGAAGATCTTCAACTGGATCGCCACCATGTGGCGCGGCTCGATGACCTTCGAGACGCCGATGCTGTTCGCGCTCGGCTTCATCTTCGTGTTCACCATCGGCGGGTTCACGGGCCTGATCCTGGCCGTGGCGCCGATCGACATCCAGCTGCAGGACACCTACTACGTGGTGGCGCACTTCCACTACGTGCTGGTGGCGGGCTCGCTGTTCGCGCTGTTCGCGGGTTTCTACTACTGGGGGCCGAAGTGGTCGGGCTACATGTACAACGAGACGCGCGGCCAGATCCACTTCTGGGGTTCGATGATCTTCTTCAACCTCACCTTCTTCCCGATGCACTTCCTGGGCCTGGCCGGCATGCCGCGCCGCTATGCGGACTACCCGCAGCAGTTCGCCGACTTCAACGCGATCGCGTCGATCGGCGCGCTGGGCTTCGGCCTGATGCAGGTGTATTTCTTCTTCTTCGTGGTGCTGCCGTCGTATCGCGGCGGCGAGAAGGCCGCCGACAAGCCGTGGGACGGCGCCGAGGGCCTGGAGTGGACCGTGCCCTCGCCGGCGCCGTTCCACACCTTTGAAGAACCGCCGCACGTCAAGTGAAACAGGACACGCGGGGCTGGCCGATGCCCGGTCCCGGCCCCGCGCGCCTCCGGACAACGATGCCGAATCCAGGAAACAGCCCGACGCCCGAGCAGCGCGCCAGCAACCGCCGGCTCGCGTTCATTCTTGCCACCATCGCGCTGGTCTTCTTTCTGGGCGTGATTTTCAAGCACGTGGTCTTCGGCGGATAGCCGGAGCGCGCCACTGCCGATCCGAGACCACCATGACCCAGACGCCGGCCAGCCCGGACCCGACCGATGATGCCAGGGCTGCCGAGCGCGGCCTGAACCGGGCCATGCTCGGCAAGCTGGCGGTCGTGGTCGTGATGATGTTCGGTTTCGGCTACGCGATGGTGCCGCTGTACAAGAAGATCTGCGAGCTCACCAACATCAACGTGCTGACCACGCGCGACCTGGACGGTGGTGCGCTGCGCAACACGCAGGTCGACCAGGCGCGCACGGTCACGGTGGAATTCGATTCGAACAGCCAGGGGCCGTTTCGCTTCCGCCCGGTCAAGAACAGCATGGAAGTCCACCCCGGCGAGATCAACCAGATCGTCTACGAGGTGGTGAACAAGGAAGGCCGGTCGGTGTCGGCGCAGGCGATCCCGAGCTATGCGCCCAAGCAGGCGACCGAGTTCTTCAAGAAGATCGAGTGCTTCTGCTTCAAGCAGCAGACGCTGGCCGGCAACGAGTCGCGCGAGATGCCGGTGGTGTTTGTGATTGATCCGGATCTTCCGAAGGACGTGAAGACGATCACCTTGTCCTACACTTTCTTTGAAATCGGCAAGCCGGTGGCGCAAACGCCCACCGTGCCGGGCAAGGGAACGTGAGGCCATGGACGAACTGAAGGAAGCGACCAAGCGGCGCGCGTCGTTCGCGCAGACGATGAAGGCGGTGTTCTGGTCCTTCTTCGGCGTGCGCAGGGGCAGTGACCATGACCGGGACATGGCGCAGCTCAACCCGGTGCACGTGATCATCGCGGGCATCCTGGGGGCGGTGCTGTTCATTGTCGTGCTGCTGCTGATCGTGCGCGCGGTGGTGGGTTGAGGAGGCGGTCCGGCGCATCGTCGCGGCGCCGGGCGGATCGAGTGTGGTTCCAATAAGAGAGCTGGAGAACAAGAGATGAGTGCGAATCGAGCGAACGCTCCGTACTACTTCGTGCCAGGGCCCTCGCGGCATCCGATTTCGGCGAGCATCGGCCTGTTGATCGTGCTGCTCAGCGCGGCGGCGTGGGTCAACGCGCAGCCGTGGGCGCCGTGGACCTTCCTGATCGGCCTGCTGTGGTTCCTGTTCGTGCTGCGCGCGTGGTTCGCCGACGCCATCTCCGAGTCCGAGGGCGGCCAGTACGGCGACCGCGTGGACGCCTCGTTCCGTTGGTCGATGAGCTGGTTCATCTTCTCGGAAGTGATGTTCTTCGCCGCCTTCTTCGGCGCGCTGTTCTATGCCCGCACCATTGCCATGCCGTGGCTGGGCGACCTGAACAACAAGCTGCTGTGGCCCGACTTCAACGCGCTGTGGCCGAACGCCGGCCCGGCCGGCACGGTGCCGCCGTTCACGACGATGGGTCCGTGGCCGATCCCGACCATCAACACCGCGCTGCTGCTCACTTCCGGCGTGACGCTGACCTGGGCGCACCACGCGCTGCGCGAGGGCAAGCGGGCACAGGTCATCCAGGGCATGCTGCTGACGGTCATCCTGGGCGCCACGTTCATGTGCCTGCAGGCGTACGAATACATCCACGCCTACCACGAGCTGAACCTGAAGCTGACCTCGGGCATCTACGGCTCGACCTTCTTCATGCTGACCGGCTTCCACGGCTTCCACGTGACGATGGGCGCGATCATGCTGGCGGTGGTGCTGGGCCGCGTGATCAAGGGGCACTTCACGCCGGAGCACCACTTCGCGTTCGAGGGCGCCGCCTGGTACTGGCACTTCGTGGACGTGGTCTGGCTCGGCCTGTACGTGGTGGTGTACTGGCTGTAGGCGGGCCCCGGGGGCGGTCGCGCATGCGTCGCCCCTGCCGCATCGATGCCGCAGACGGGAAGCCGCTGCGGCGTTTTCATTTTTATCGGCCGAGCTGGATGCCGGTGCTGTGGATCCAGCCCAGCCGGTTCGCCACCAGGATGAACACGAACAGCGCGATCGACAAGCCGACCCGGAGCATCAGCGAGCGGACGGTGCGGTTGCTGGTGCCCTTGTCGCGCATCAGGAAGAACAGCGCGGAGGCAAGGCTGCCGAGGATCAGCACAAAGGCGATGGCAACGACGATGCGCATGGAGGGTGAAGGCGTGAACGGGTTAGCGCAGCATTATCTCACCGGGCGGACGCGATGACGGCGCGGGCCGGCTTGCGCCGGTGGTTTGCGCCGGTGCCCATGCTGGCCGGCGTGGTGGTGATCGCGTCGACGTGCGCGCTGGGCCGCTGGCAGCTGTCGCGCGCGCACGAGCGCATCGAGCGGCAGGCGCGCATCGAGGCGATGGCGCATGCGAGCGCGCAGCGCGTGACCGCGCAGCCGGTGGCCGCCGATGCGGTGATGTACCGGCCGGTGGTGCTGCGGGGCACGTTCGATGTCGCGCATACGGTGCTGCTGGAGAACCGTCCGCATGCGACGAACGGCGTGTCGCGCCCCGGTTTCGAAGTGCTGATTCCGCTGATGCCGGAAGGGGTGGGTGGACGCGCCGTGCTGGTCAACCGGGGCTGGCTGCCGCGCGATCCGGTCGAGCGCACCCGCATCGCCCCGTACACCACACCCGCGGGTGTGGTGCAGGTCGAAGGGATTGCTGTGCCACATGCCAGCCGCGTTTATAGTTTCGGCCGCAAGGACGGCGCAGATGAAGCCGGCCAGCGACTTAGGCAGAATATCGACCTCGACGCGTTTGCGCGCGAAATCGGCGTGCCGCTGCAGCCCTTCGTGGTCGAGCAGCAATCCGGCGCGCAGGACGGCCTGCAGCGCGATTGGCCGCGCGCAGACTCGGGTGCCGACCGCAATTACGGCTACGCCTTCCAGTGGTTTTCGATGGCGGCGGCGGTGCTGGCGCTGATGATCGTTCATGGCGTGCGGCGTTATCGGCGCTTGAGCGGGGCTTCGCCCACCGACTGAACACGAACACGCGTTGCGGCGTAGTGCCGCAGCTAAAGGTATTGGGAATCACATGGTGAATCAGGAATCCGCGTCCGGCCGGCTTCAGGCGCCCGCCGATCCACGCATCGACGCGCGCACGCGCCGGGGCCGCATGATGATGCTGCTGTTGCTGCTGGTATGCGCCTCGCCGGTGATCGCGTCGTACCTGGCGTACTACGTGTTCACGCCGGCCGGCGGCAAGGCGGCGTACGGCATGCTGGTCGAGCCGCAGCGGCCGATGCCGCCCGGCCTGATGGTGAAGGACGAGCATGGCGCGGAAGTGCCGTTCGCCAGCCTCAAGGGCAAATGGCTGATGGTGTCGATGGATGGCAGCGCCTGCGATGACACCTGCGCCCGCAAACTGTTCACCATGCGCCAGCTGCGCATCGGCCAGGGCCCGGACCGCGACCGCATCGTCCCGGTCTGGCTCGTCACCGATCAGGGGCCGATCGACTCGCGCCTGGCCACGGCCTACAACGACGACTACGCGGCCGTGCGTTTCCTGCGGGCCGCCGACCTGCCCAAGGGCTGGCTGGGCGACGGCAAGACCCCCGCGACCGACCACATCTACCTGGTCGATCCGCTCGGCAACCTGATGATGCAGTTCCCGAAGGACCCGGACCCGAAGAAGGTCCGCGGCGACCTCGGCCGGCTGCTCAAGTATTCGCGCATCGGATAGGCCATGCTGCTGCAACTCGCATCGATCGGCGTCCTGATCGCGCTGATTCCGCTGTGCTACGTGGCGGTCAAGGGCGACCGCAACAAATACCGCAAGCTGGTGTGGATCACGGCGTTCCTGACGCTGGACCTCATCATGTTCGGCAGCTTCACGCGCCTGACCGACTCCGGCCTGGGCTGCCCCGACTGGCCCGGCTGCTACGGCACCTCCAACCCCTTCCACGCGCGGGACGACATCCATGCCGCGCAGGCGGCCATGCCATCGGGCCCGGTGACGTGGATGAAGGCGTGGATCGAGATGACGCACCGCTATTTCGCGCTGGCGCTGGGCGTGCTGATCATCACGCTGGTGGTGCTGGTGTGGGCCAAGCGCCGGGAGCTCAGGCAATCTCCGTGGTACGCCACTGCGGTGCTGGGGCTGGTGTGCCTGCAGGGCGCGTTCGGCGCCTGGACCGTCACGCTCAAGCTGCAGCCGGCGATCGTGGTGACGCACCTGCTGCTGGGCATGTCGCTGCTGGCGGCGCTGATCTGGCTCGGCTGCAAGAACGATGCGCCGCGCCTGGTGGACGGCCGGGGCGCGTCGCTGCGCGTGCCGGCGGCGATCGGCCTGGCGTTGCTGGTGGCGCAGATCGCGCTGGGCGGCTGGGTCAGCACCAACTACGCGGTGCTGGCCTGTACCGATTTCCCGCTGTGCAACGGCCAGTGGGTGCCGCCGATGGACTTCGCGCACGGCTTCACGTTCTGGCGTGAGCTCGGCCGTACCGCTGGCGGTGATTTCATCTCGCACGATGCGCTGGTCGCCATCCACTGGACGCACCGCGTGTTCGCGGCGGTCGTCCTGGGCTACCTGGCGTGGCTGGGCCTGCGCGCGCGCCGCGTGGCCGGTATCGCGCGCGTGGCGACCGTGCTGCTGACCGTGCTGGCCGTGCAGCTGGCGACCGGCCTGTCGAACATCGTGCTCGGCTGGCCGCTGCTGGCCGCGGTGGCGCACAACGGCGGCGCGGCGCTGCTGTTGCTGCTGATGGTGCGCTTGCATTACCTGATCGGCCTCGCGCAGGCGCGCGCGCCGATGTCTGCGGCAGTGGCCGCTGTCTGACTGTTTTCTATGAATACCGTGGCTTCCACTTCAACGTCGACCCAACCCTCCGGCTGGCGACACACCGCGTCGCAATATGCGGCGCTGACCAAACCGCGCGTGACGCAACTGGCTGTGTTCTGCGCCGTGATCGGCATGTTTCTCGCCACGCCGGGCATGGTGCCGTGGCCGGTGCTGATTGGCGGCGCCGTCGGCATCTGGCTGTTTGCCGGCGCCGCCTTCGCCATCAACTGCCTTGTCGAGCGCAAGATCGACGCGATGATGCGCCGCACGGCCTGGCGCCCGTCGGCCAGCGGCGAGCTGGGGACGCGACAGATCCTGCTGTTCTCGCTGGTGCTCGGCGGCGCGGGCATGTGGACGCTGCATGTGTTCGCCAACGACCTGACGATGTGGCTGACCTTCGCCACCTTCATCGGCTACGCCATCATCTACACGCTGCTGCTCAAGCCGGCCACGCCGCAGAACATCGTGATCGGCGGCCTGTCGGGCGCGATGCCGCCGGCGCTGGGGTGGGCTGCGGTGGCCAACAGCGTGCCGGCCGAGGCGTGGATCCTGGTGCTGATCATCTTTACCTGGACGCCGCCGCATTTCTGGGCACTGGCGCTGTATCGCCGCGCCGACTACGCCAAGTCCGGCCTGCCCATGCTGCCGATCACGCACGGCGAGAAATTCACGCTGCTGCACATCCTGCTGTACACGCTGATCATGGTCGCCGCCACCATCCTGCCGTTCGTGCATGGCATGAGCGGCTATCTCTACCTGGCGGTGGCGCTGGTGCTCGGCTTCGGCTTCCTCGTCCATGCGTGGCGGATGTACCGCAACTATTCGGATGCGCTGGCGCAGAAGACGTTCCGGTACTCGATCGTCTACCTGTCGCTGCTGTTCGCGGCGCTGCTGATTGACCACTACTTCAAGTTCGGGCCGCAGGGCGCGGCGCTGTGACGCATCGGGCTGTCGGCAAGGGCGCGCGGTTGGCGCTACGCTAGATGGCCGCCTTCGACACGATCCACCATGCTCGTCTTCCGATTCTTCCGCACCGCGCTGTTCGCCATGCTGGCCGCCGCCGCGCTGGCGCTGGTCGCCTGCAGCGACAAGCCGGCCTTCCAGAATCTCGACATCACCGGCGCCAAGAGCTTCGGCGCCGGCTTCTCGCTGACCGATCACACCGGCAAGCGCCGCACGCTGGAGGATTTCCGCGGCAAGGTGGTCGTGATGTTCTTCGGCTACACGCATTGCCCGGACGTCTGTCCGACCACGCTGGCCGAGCTGCGCGGCGTGATGGACGGGCTCGGCAAGGATGCCGACCGCGTGCAGGTACTGTTCGTCACCGTCGATCCGCAGCGCGATACGCAGGACTTGCTGGCCAAGTATGTGCCCGCTTTCGATCCGCGCTTCATCGGCCTGCGCCCGGCCAACGACCAGGAGCTGCAGAAGGTCGCCAAGGACTTCAAGGTGTTCTACAGCAAGGTGCCCGGCAGCACGCCCGACAACTACACGATGGACCACACCGCCGGCAGCTACATGTTCGACCCGAAGGGCAACCTGCGGCTGTTCATCAAGCATGGCCAGGGGCCCGCGCCGATCGTGCACGACATCAAGCTGCTGCTGGACTGATCCAGCCCGCGCCCAAAGAAAAAGCCCGCCAGTTGGCGGGCTTTTCGTTGCGTGGGCGGTCGATCAGGCAAAAGACTGCAGCGCGCCCTTCATCTTCTTCATCGCGGCCGATTCGATCTGGCGGATGCGCTCGGCCGACACGCCGAACTCGTCGGCCAGTTCATGCAGCGTGGCGCCGCCCGAGCCGTCGTCGTTGACGTGGAGCCAGCGCGCCTCGATGATGCGGCGGCTACGCTCGTCCAGCTTGGCCAGGGCGGTTTCGATGCCCTCGCTCTGCAGGCGGTCGCGGCCGCGCCCTTCCAGCACGCGGGTGGGCTCGTTGTGCGTATCGGCCAGGTAGGCGATCGGGGCGAACGACTCTTCGCCGTCGTCGATCTGGCCCTCCAGCGCGATGTCGCCGCCGGACAGGCGCGTTTCCATCTCGCGCACCTCGGCACCCTTGACGTTCAGTTCTTGCGCCACCGCATCGACTTCGTCGGACGTGAAGGTGGCGTGGGCGTCCTGCTTGTGGCTGCGCAGGTTGAAGAACAGCTTGCGCTGGGCCTTGGTGGTCGCCACCTTGACCATGCGCCAGTTCTTCAGGATGTACTCGTGCATCTCGGCCTTGATCCAGTGGATCGCGTACGACACCAGCCGCACGCCCTGGTCCGGGTCGAAGCGCTTGACGGCCTTCATCAGGCCGACGTTGCCTTCCTGGATCAGGTCGGCATGCGGCAGGCCATAGCCGAGGTACTGGCGGGCGATCGACACCACCAGGCGCAGGTGCGATAGCACCAGCCGGCGCGCGGCGTCGAGGTTGCCGGTCGCATGATAGTCGCGGGCCAGCTGTTGTTCTTCTTCGGCCGTGAGCATCGGCACGCGGTTGACGCTCTGGATATAGGCGTCAAGGTTGCCCAGGCTGCCGGGAAAGGCTAGCGCCCAGGCATTGGACGACGGCTGCGTGGCGACGGCGGAAACGGTGTTCACGGGAATGACTGCGTTCACTCAGGACTCCTGTCGAAATCCAGTGGAAGTTTGGAGAGGCATCTTAGCACTCCGGCTGGATGAGTGCTAATCAGACTTTTTGCGCTGTCTGATAGTTCCTATTAATTGGTTGTGTTTTATCAATAGTGTTGTGTTTGCGGCGCAACAAAAGCTGCGCCGGCCACCTTGTCATAGACCGGGGCGAGCGGCATCGGTTCGGCGCCGGGTATCAGGCTGCGGTGTCGCGTCCGCGTGACTTTGCCCAGTAAAGCGCGCGATCCGCCTCGCGCAGCACGGCGTCCGCATCGGCTGCCTCCGGGCTGGGGCAGGCTACGCCGATGCTGGCCGTGACGTTCAGGGCGATGTCGCCGCGCAGCTGGATCGGCGGGCGGATCGCCGCCACCACTTTCCCGGCGGTGTGCAGCGCATCATCGGGGGTGTCGATCGGGTCCAGCAGGATGACGAATTCGTCACCGGCCAGGCGGGCCACGGTGTCGGTGCGGCGCACGGTGTGTTGCAGCCGGCGGGCGACCTCGACCAGCACCGCATCGCCGGCGGCGTGGCCGTAGGTGTCGTTGATGCGCTTGAAGTGGTCCACGTCGAGGTACAGCACGCCCATCGGCGCCGGCTGCCGCTGGCGGCGCTCCAGCGCGGCGCGCAGGCGCTCGTAGAGTTCGTAGCGGTTGGCGAGGCCGGTGAGCGCGTCGAAGTGCGCCATGCGTGACAGCTCCATCTCGTTGCGCTTGGCTTCGGTCACGTCCTGCACGAAGGCGTAGAAGCCGTCGCGCTCGCCCGTGTCGGTGGCATCGACGACGAACTGCCCGCGGAAGTAGCGCGTGCGGCTGCGCGCGCTGGAGCCGGTCGCCTTTTCGTACCAGGGCGCGTTGATTTCGAACTCCACCGATTCGCCGGCCAGCGCGCGCTCGATGTAGGGCGCCAGCAGCGCATAGGTGCCCGGCGTGAATGTCTCGCGCGCGTGCCGGCCGCAGACCTCCTCCGGCGTGCACTGCAGCCAGCGCGCGTGCGTGACGTTGCAGAACGTGAAGACGCCGTGGGCGTCGATGTGCGAAACCAGCAGCGGGGCGTTGTCGAGCACCAGCTTGAGCGCGCGTTCGCTGCGTGCGAGGGCGAGTTCGGCGGTCTTGCGCAGGGTCAGGTCCTGCAGGACGGAGAAGTAGCCGCGCTGCCTGCCGCGGTCGTCGTAGTCAGGGTAGTAGTGGCCGCTGAGGTAGCGCGGCGTGCCGGTCTGCAGCGAGGTGATCTCGAACTGCACCGGGTAGCCTTCCAGCACCTCGGTCATGTAGGGCAGCAGGGTGCGGTAGTCGTCGGGGGCGTAGAGCTCGCGCACTGGGCGGTCCAGCACGTCGGCCTCGGTGCGGCCGAAGGCCTCCTGCAGGGTGCGGCTGGCGAAGCGCAGGACGTTGCCGGAATCGACGTAGCTGAGCTGGGCGGGCACGTTGTCGGCCACCAGGCGCAGCTGTTCGCGGCTGGCGCGCAGCGCATCGCGGCGGCGTTCGAGGTTCTCGTTGGCCTTGCGCAGCGCTCGCTCCGAGGCGGCCAGCCGGTTGGCAAACGGTTGCACCGTCACGCGGATGGCCAGGACGCTGCCGATCATCATGCACAGGATGAAGCTGCCCAGGCGCTCGAACTGCTGCCGCATGGGGGCGTAGAGCTCGGCGCTGGCGATCTTGCTGATCAGCGCGAGGCCGGTGTGCCCGATGGGCGTATAGCCGAAGGCGGTCGGGATGCCGTGGATGTCGCGCCACTGGCCGTAGCCGGTTTGGCCGGTGACGGCCAGGCGCGACGGCAGCGGCCGGTGCTCGGGCATCCAGGCCGGCAGCTCGAAGACATAGGCATCGAAGCGCTGCGGGAACGACATCAGGCGCCCGTGGGCATCCAGGCCGGATATCGCGAGGGTCTCGGTGATGCCCAGGCCGCGCGTCCCGGTATAGCGGGACGTCATGTGCGCCAGCGGGTGTTCGGCGACGAGCCAGCCGACCTGCGTGCCGTCGGCCATGACCGGCGTTTCGGTGCGCATGCTGAAGCCGTGGACCCACTGCAGCGTGGATCGCTCCGGGGCGCGGCCGGCCTGCAGCCGGATGGCGAGTTCGGGCTGGGCGATCTCCGCGCCCAGCTTGAGCACGGTTTCGCCCGCCAGCGTGCGCAGCGCCAGGTACGAATAGCCGTGATCGCGGAACGCGTTGAGCGCTGCCAGGCCGCGCAGGCGCACCCCGTTGTCGGCGGGATGGCGCAACACGTCCTGCACCCGCAGTGCCGCCACGACCAGCCGCGGGTTTTCGATCCGCGCCGTGAGTGCCTGATCGAACTCCTCGGCGTAGCTGGACAGCGCCTGCGCCCGCGTGATGCCGAAGGTGGTGCCGGCGTCTTCGATCTGGAGGATGAAAGCGGTGACGGTCGCGCCCAGTCCGGCCAGCACCACGCAGCCGCCGCTGATCCAGACGATGGTGTCTTCGGGCGACAGGCGGGTTTGCCACGGGCGGGAATGCCGGGCTCGCGTGGCGCAACCGATTGCTGCCACGGCAAAGAGATTGCAGACGGCGGTGACATTCGATGCCCGCCATTTCAGCCACACCGGGTACAGGTACTCCAGGTCCATCGCCCTGCCTAGTAGGTCGACGCCGCTGATGAGTACCGACATGGCCAGCAGGCCGTAGAAGGCGACGGCCTGGCGGCGTTGCGACAGGCCCGGCGCCAGGGCCAGGGCCAGCCCGGTGATGCCGAGGGCCAGCGCGTGGCTCGGCTGCGGCGCGCCGATCCAGCCAGTGAGCCACTGGCGATCGAGCCAGCGGTGCACGTCCGGCACGTCGAGCGCCACCGACCACCCGGTGGCGGCTTCCACCACGCGCAGCGCGCAGAGCACCGCCGCCGTGCCGCCGCAGGCGGCCGTTGCCCATCCGGCGCGGTCGGCGAGGGCGGGGGCCAGGCTTCCGGCCGACAGCGCAACCACCCCGGCGCCCAGCAGCGCGAGGGCGAGCGCCGTCGAAAAGACGATCACGAACTCCGGGTTGCCCAGCGTGACCACCCATGGCCAATGCAGCAGCCAGCCGCCCATGACGGCGGTGGCCAGCAATACGAGGAACAGTCCGATGCCGCCGGCGGCAGCGGCATACGGGCGCGGAGAAACCATGCGAGAAAGCGGGTGGGCGGAATCGGGACGAAACTGTCCAACCCGGTCAATCGGCAGCCGGCCGGGCGACTTGAGCGGTTGCGATGCAACTCTGACACGCAAATGTTTGCGTGTCGAATTGTTCACTCGATCGGCATTCGCCTCGTATGCCCACGGCCCAGTTCGCTACACTGCCGTGGCGGCGTAGCCGTTGCGCGCCGGATCATTTTTCTCCCTGGAGCCCGCATGACCATCGTCGTCACCAAGGACGCGGAAGGACTCTTCCGTCACAAAGTCATCTTTCCCGAAGGCGTGGCCTACACCGATGTTCCCAAGCCGACCGGCGAGGGCAGCGCGCCCGATCCGCACGCCTATTTCGATGCCGCGCTGGCCTGCTGCAAGACGCTGACCGTGACGCTCTACGCGCGCCAGCGCAAATACCCGCTGGAATCCATCGAGGTGGCGGTCGAGCACGACGGCAGCCAGGAGCGCCAGGGCCACTACAAGCTGCGCACCGTGCTGACGCTGCATGGCGACCTGACCGACGAGCAGCGCGCCGACCTGCTGCGCGTGGCCGGCAAGTGCCCGATCCACAAGCTGATGACCGAGGTCGAGGTCAGCATCGACACCCAACTGGCCGAGCGCGCCTGAAGGCCCCGACATGACCTCGATCCAGCACATCATCGGGCCGCACGTGCGCGACCTGGGCGGCTTCTCGGTCAAGCGCGTGCTGCCGGCGGCCGCGCGGCAGACGGTCGGGCCGTTCATCTTCTTCGATCACATGGGGCCGGTCGATTTCGCCCCCGGCGAGGGCATCGACGTGCGTCCGCATCCGCATATCGGCCTGGCCACCGTGACCTACCTGTTCGACGGCAGCATGGTCCACCGCGACAGCCTGGGCAGCGTGCAGACCATCGTCCCCGGCGACGTCAACTGGATGACGGCCGGCAACGGCATCGTCCACTCCGAGCGCACGTCGCCCGAGGTGCGCGAGCAGGGCGCCCGCCTGCACGGCATCCAGACCTGGGTGGCCCTGCCGCGCGGGCAGGAGAAGGTCGATCCCAGCTTCGCGCACCATGCCGCCGACACCTTGCCGAAGCTCGAATGCCCGGGCGTGCGCGGCACCATCATCGCCGGGGATGCGTTCGGGCTGACCTCGCCGGTGCGGGTGTCGTCGCGCACGCTGTACGTGGCGCTGGAGCTGGCGGCGGGCGCATCGCTGGTGATTCCGCCGGAGCATGAGGACCGCGGGGTCTATCTGGTCGACGGCGCCGTCACGATCGACGGCGAGGCGCTGGACCCGCATCACCTGGCCGTGCTCGAGCCCGGCGGCGACATCACGCTCACCGCGCAGGCGTCGTCCCGGGTGATGCTGCTGGGCGGCGCGCCGACCGACGGCCACCGGCATATCTACTGGAACTTCGTTGCCAGCGACCGGGCGGACATCGAAGACGCCAAGCAGCGCTGGCAGGACGACCGGTTTGCCCGCGTGCCGGGCGAGACCGAGCGCATCCCGCTGCCGGCGCGTTGAGCGCGGCGGGTCAGCCGGCCGCGTGCGCGGGCCGCGCGCAGCGCACGATCGCCCGCACCTGCCGGGCGATCGGCTCCGGTACGGGCTGGCGGCCGCCGAGCACGGCCTCGATCCAGCGTGCGGTGGCCTCGGCATCGGTGCCGGCGGGCAATTCGGGGGGCTGGCTGCTGGAGCCTTCCGCGGCTTCGATCACGGTCTCGTGCAGGCCGTCGTGCAGCCATTCGACCGCGCTGCCGCGCCGCGCGTCGGCCACGGCCTCGCCTTCCGTGCCGCGTGCCAGCAAGACATTGGCGGGATGGCGCAGGAAGTAGTCGGTGAGGGTGTCGCGGTATTCGGGGTGGGTGTAGCTGACCAGCCGCAGCGCTTCGTGCGGGGCGTGGCCGCCGATCGGCTGCAGCATCTTCACCACCGTGTGCGACGAGTTGCGCAGGCCGACGATTTCGCGCTTGTCGAGCAGCGCCTTGAGATCCGGCGACAGCACATCGATCGGCACGAAGGCCAGGCGATCGCTCTCCAGCCGCGCGCGGGCCTCGTCCATGTGCTCGCACACGGGCCAGCCCAGCGCGTCGAACAGCGTGGCGGTGGTGATGCGGCCGTCGAAGCGGCGGATGCCGTGGACCAGCACCGGCACGCCTTCGCGCGCCAGCAGCGCGGCCAGCAGCGGCACCAGGTTGGGCTGGCGGCGCGCGCCGTTGTAGCTGGGGATGACCACCGGCAGCGTGCCGCCGGGCGCATCCGGCGCGGGCAGCGGCAGGCAGCGGGCGTGCGTGGCCTCCAGCATGCCGTCGAGCTCTTCCGGCGTCTCGCCCTTGATGCGGTAGGCCATCAGGATCGCGCCCAGCTGCACGTCGGCCACGCGGCCTTCGAGCATGGCGGCGAACAGTGCGCGCGCGTCGTGCTTGACCAGCGCGCGGGCGCCGTCCGCGCCGCGGCCGATCTCCTTGATGAAGCGGGCGGCGGGGAACGGACCGTTGGCGACCGCTTCTTCGGCGGCTTCGTCGGGCAGGAGGGGCGGAGCAGGCATCGGCATCGGAATGGGCAAGGAGGATGACGCCGATGATAGCGCCGCCCGGCGGGCAAAGGCTACGCCGCTTCCTCCATCGCGGGGTGGCACTGCTTGCGGTAGAGGAAATCGAGCACGGCGGTGCGGCAGGCGTGGTAGGCCGGATCGTCGGCCAGCGCCAGCCGCACGCGCGGGCGCGGCAGGCCGACGGTCAGCACCTCGCCGATGGTCGCGGCCGGGCCGTTGGTCATCATGACGATGCGGTCGGCCAGCAGCACGGCTTCGTCCACATCGTGCGTGACCATCACCACCGTGCTGCCGGTCGCGGCGATGATCTTCAGCAGCGCGTCCTGCAGGTGCGCGCGGGTGAGCGCGTCGAGCGCGCCGAACGGCTCGTCCATCAGCAGCACCTTCGGTTCCATCGACAGCGCGCGGGCGATGCCGACGCGCTGCTTCATGCCGCCGGAGATCTCGTGCGGATGCCTGTGCTCGGCGTGCGACAGGCCGACCAGCGCCAGCGCCGCGTGCGTGCGCGCTTTCAGGTCCGCCTTCGATTCGGTCTTGCCGAACACGCGCTCGACGGCCAGGTACACGTTGTCGAAGCAGGTCAGCCACGGCAGCAGCGAGTGGTTTTGGAACACCACCGCGCGGTCCGGCCCCGGCCCCGCGATCTCGCGCTCGGCCAGGATCAGCCCGCCCGAGGTCGGCCGGGTCAGCCCGGCGATCAGGTTCAGCAGCGTGGACTTGCCGCAGCCCGAGTGGCCGATCAGGGCGATGCACTCGCCGCGCGCCACGCTCAGGTCGATGTCGCGCAGCGCGACGAACGGGCCTTTCCGGGTCTTGAAGACCTGGCCAACGCTTTCGATGCGCAGGAATTTGTCGGACATGCCCGGCTCCTCAGATGGCGTCGTACGAGAACCTGCGGGCGACGGCCAGCAGCGCCTGCTCCAGCAGCAGCCCCACCACGCCGATCACGAAGATGGCGATGACGATGTGCTCGACCTTCAGGTTGTTCCATTCGTCCCACAGCCAGAAGCCGATACCGACGCCGCCCGTGAGCATCTCGGCGGCCACGATCACCAGCCACGCGGTGCCGATCGACAGCCGCACGCCGGTCAGCATGTAGGGCAGCACGGCGGGAAACAGCACGCGGGTGAAGATCTTCCATTCCGACAGGTTGAGCACGCGCGCCACGTTCAGGTAGTCCTGCGGCACGCGCGTCACGCCCACGGCGGTGTTGATCACCATCGGCCAGATCGAGCAGATGAAGATCGCCCAGATCGCCGCCGGATTGGCGGACTTGAACAGCAGCAGCCCGATCGGCAGCCACGCCAGCGGCGACACCGGCCGCAGCAGGCTGATGATCGGCGAGGCCATCGCGTTCAGGAAGGCGAAGCGCCCGAGCAGGAAGCCCGCCGGAATGCCGATCACGGCGGCCATGCCGAAGCCCGCGCCCACGCGCGCCAGCGACGACAGCACGTTCCAGCCGACGCCCTGGTCGTTCGGTCCGTTGCGGTAGAACGGATCGGCAAAGAGGGCCACCGCGGCCTTCCAGGTGAGCGCCGGCGTGGGCAGCGCCGGGATGGCCATGGCGATGCCCTGCCAGGCCAGCACGAATAGCGCGAAACCCAGCATGGGCGGGAATCCCTTGACGACGGCGGCCGCCAGCCAGTCGCGCCAGGCGGGTTTGGACGGTACGGAACCAGCGCTGGCGTGCGCGCCGGGCAAGGCTTTGGCAAGCGTGTTCATGTCGGGCTCCATCGATGTGAAGATCCGAAGATCAGGCCTTGATCTTGAAGCTGTCGGCGTAGGCGGCGGGGTTCTTTGCATCCCACACCACGCCGTCGATCAGCCTGGCGGTGCGCAGGTCGCTCTTGGGCAGCGGCGTGCCGGTGGCGGCCGCGGCCTGCTTGTAGATGTCGACGCGGTTGACCTGCCTGGCGATCGCCAGGTAGTCGGGGTGCGTCTTCAGCAGGCCCCAGCGCTTGTGCTGCGTGAGGAACCACATGCCGTCCGACAGGTACGGGAAGTTGACCGCGCCGTCGTGGTAGAAGCGCATCGGGTCCGCATCGTCCCAGGTCTTGCCCAGGCCGTTGGTGTAGCGGCCGAGCATGCGGTCCAGGATGATGTCCATGTCGGTGTTGACATAGGACTTTGCGGCTACTGTCTCGGCCGTCTTGCGCCGGTTCGAGGCCGAGGCATCGATGAACTTGGAGGCCTCCAGCACGGCGGCCGTCAGCGCGCGCGCGGTGTTCGGATACTTCTGCGCGAACTCGGCCGTGGTGCCGAGCACCTTCTCGGGATGGTCTTTCCAGATCGCCTGCGTGGTCTCGGCGGTGAAGCCGATGCCGTCGGCGATGGCACGCGCGCCCCACGGCTCGCCCACGCAGTAGCCGTCCATGTTGCCCACGCGCATGTTGGCGACCATCTGCGGCGGCGGCACGGTGATCGCCTTGGCGTCCTGCAGCGGGTGGATGCCGTGCGCGGCCAGCCAGTAGTACAGCCACATCGCGTGCGTGCCGGTGGGGAAGGTCTGGGCGAAGGTGTAGTCGCGCTTCTCCCTGGTCATCAGGGCCTTGAGCGAAGCGCCGTCCCGCACGCCCGCCTCCTTGAGCTTGGACGACAGCGTGATCGCCTGGCCGTTGTTGTTGAGCGTCATCAGCACGGCCATGTCCTTCTTCGGGCCGCCGATGCCGAGCTGCACACCGTAGACGAGGCCATACAGCACGTGGGCCGCGTCCAGGTCGCCCGAGACCAGCTTGTCGCGCACGCCGGCCCACGAGGCCTCCTTGGACGGCACGATCTTGATGCCGTACTTCTTGTCCAGGCCCAGCGTGGCCGCCATCACCACCGATGCGCAGTCGGTGAGCGGGATGAAGCCGACCTTCAGCTCGGTCTTCTCGGGCGCATCGGAGCCGGCCGCCCAGGCCCCGGCGCGCACCAGCGGGTCTATCAATGCCATTGCGCTGCCTCCAGCGACGGTTGCCAGCACACGCCGGCGCTTGGGGTTGATCGGGGTGTCGGTGTTACTCGGCGCGGCCATCCGTGGCTCCAAAGAAAAGGCGTCCCGGCACGCCGCGCCGCCCGTCGCGAAGGCGGGTCGTCTACGGTTGCGCCGGGACGCCGTTGTCCCATGCCGATACCCACGTTGGCACCGGCTGGGCCGACATTCGCAAGGGGCATGCCATGTGCGCAGGAAGGGGAGCGGGGAGGGGCGACCATGCAGCGGCCGCGCCTTGCCGCGCGGCGGGGCGCGATTGGTGCGCCCGGTTGCGCCGCAGTTGTGCGGCGCACCAGAAGTGGGCGGTGGCGGCCGCCTAGCCGGCCATGACGTCGATGACCCGCTGGGCCGCTTCCACCAGCTTGATGTTGCGGTCCATCGCCATCTTGCGCAGGCGCTTGAAGGCTTCGTCTTCCGACAGCTGCATCTGCTGCATCAGCAGGCCCTTGGCGCGCTCGAGCACCTTGCGCTCGGCCAGCTGGGTCTTGGCGTTGTCCAGCTCGGCGCGCAGCGCGCGCTCGTGCTCGAACCGCGCGTAGGCGACATCCAGCACCGCCTTCACGCGGGTCGGCTTGAGCCCGTCGACGATATAGGCGGTGATGCCGGCCGCGAACGCCGCCTTGATGCGGCTCGCGTCGTCGTTGTCGGTGAACAGCACGATGGGGCGCGGCGCGTGCTGGGTGGCCACGCAGACGTGCTCGATGGTGTCGCGCGCGGCCGATTCGGAGGCCACGATCACCATGTCCGGCTGGGTCTGGGCGATGCGCTCGGGCAGCATCAGGTCGGCATCGACCACGCCCACGTCCACGAAGCCGGCCTCGGCCAGTCCGGCGCGGATCAGCTCCAGGTTGACCTGCTCCGCGTCGAGCGGATCGCGCACCAGCAGCACGCGCGTGGGTGCCATGGCACGAGGAACGGAGGGGGCGGGCGGCTTGGTTTGCATGGTGCAAAGTGGGGCGTTATGCACGCCACCCATGCAAGAACCGCGCCGGGGCGGTGCGCAAGCGGGCAATGGCCACAGTGTATCCTCACTGCTTCGCTGGCGGCACGCAAGCCGCGGCCGACCGGAACATCACCTGAGGAGATCCGCATGACCGATTTCGTCGTCACCCCGCCGGCCGTCACCGGCATTCCCGTCCGCGGCGCAGCCGGCGAGTTTCCGGTGCGCCGCGTCTACTGCGTGGGCCGCAACTACGCCGCCCATGCGCGGGAAATGGGCTCCGACCCGGATCGCGAACCGCCGTTCTTCTTCTGCAAGCCGGCCGATGCCGTGCGCTACGTCGCCGACGGCACCACCGGCCAGTTCGTCTATCCGACCGAGACCCGCGATTGCCACTACGAGATCGAGCTGGTCGTCGCCATCGGCACCGGCGGGCGCGACATCGCGGTGGAGTCGGCCGCCCAGCACATCTACGGCTACGCCATCGGCCTGGACATGACCCGCCGCGACCTGCAGAACGCCGCCAAGAAGGGCGGCCGCCCGTGGGAGACCGGCAAGGCCTTCGACGGCTCCGCCCCGATCGGCCCGATCGTGCCGGCCCAGACGGTGGCCAGCCCCGACCGCGGCGCCATCACGCTGTCGGTCAACGACAAGGCGCATCAGCACGGCGACCTGTCCGATCTGATCTGGTCGGTGCCGGAGACCATCGCCTACCTGTCCCGCCTGTTCGAGCTGCGCCCCGGCGACCTGATCTTCACCGGCACGCCCGAGGGCGTCGGCCCGGTCTCGATCGGCGACCTGATGGTCGGCCGGATCGACGGCGTGGGCGAGCTGCACGTGAAGGTGGTGTGAGCGATGTCGATCAAGCTGTACAACTACTTCCGCAGCTCGGCGTCGTTCCGCGTGCGCATCGCGCTGGAGATCAAGGGCCTGCCGTATGACTATGCGCCGGTGCACCTGCTCAAGGGCGAGCAAGCCGCGCCCGACTTCGTCAAGCTGAACCCGGAAGCGCTGGTGCCGGTGCTGTGCGACGGCACCGAGGTCCTGAACCAGTCGCTGGCGATCGTCGAGTATCTGGAAGAGACGCATCCCGGGCCGACGCTGCTGCCGGGTTCGGCGGCCGACCGCGCCCACATCCGCGCCATCGCGCTGGCGATCGCCTGCGAGATCCATCCGCTGAACAATCCGCGCGTGCTCAAGTACCTCAAGCACACCTTCAACGTGGGCGACGACGCCCGCAATGACTGGTATCGCCATTGGGTGCGCCTGGGCTTCGCCGCGCTGGAGACGCGCCTGACGCAGTCGCCGCGCACCGGCGCCTGCTGCGTGGGCGACACGCCGACGCTGGCCGACCTGTGCCTGGTGCCGCAGGTCTTCAACGGCAAGCGCTTCGACGTGGCGGTAGAGGACTACCCGACGCTCGCCCGCGTCTTCGAGCACTGCATGGCCCAGCCGGCGTTCCAGCGCGCCGCGCCCGCCGCCCAGCCCGACGCCGCGTCCGCATGACGGGGCCCGGCCCGGAGAGCGCGCCGCTGATCGGCGCGGCGCTGTCGGGCTTCGGCCTGGGCGCGAGTCTGATCGTGGCGATCGGCGCGCAGAACGCGTACGTGCTGCGGCAAGGGCTACGCCGCGAATACGTGCTCGGCGTGGTGCTGATCTGCGCGCTGTGCGACATGGCGCTGATCGCGCTGGGCGTGGCGGGCATGGGCACGCTGATCTCGGCGCACCCGGCATGGCTGACGGCGGTGCGCTGGGCCGGCGCGGCCTTCCTGCTGGCCTACGGCGCACGGGCGTTCCGGGCGGCGTGGCGCGGCGCCGAGCGGCTGCAGGCGCGCAACGGCGACAAGGCCTCGCATGCGCAGGTGCTGGCGTCCGCGCTGGCGCTGTCGCTGCTCAATCCGCACGTCTATCTCGACACCGTGGTGCTGCTGGGCGCCATCGGCGGGCGCTACGCGATGCCGGCCAACGTGGCGTTCGCCGGCGGCGCGATGTGCGCGTCGATCCTGTGGTTCTCGCTGCTGGGGTTCGGCGCGCGGCTGCTGGAGCCGGTGTTCGCCAGGCCGGTCGCCTGGCGGGTGCTCGATGCGCTGATCGGCGCGGTGATGTGGGCGATCGCGCTGACGCTGCTGATGGGCGGTTAGCCCAGCAGCGCGTCGGCGAATTCGCGCGCGGAGAACGGCTGCAGGTCTTCCACCTGCTCGCCCACGCCGATGAAATACACCGGCACCGGCCGCTGCCGCGCGATGGCGGCCAGGATGCCGCCTTTGGCGGTGCCGTCCAGCTTGGTGACGATCAGGCCGGTCAGGCCGAGCGCATCGTCGAAGGCTTTCACCTGCGCCAGCGCGTTCTGGCCGGTGTTGGCGTCGATCACCAGCAGGGTCTCGTGCGGCGCGGTCGCCATCGCTTTGCCGATCACGCGGCGCACCTTCTTCAGCTCTTCCATCAGGTGCAGCTGGGTCGGCAGGCGGCCGGCGGTGTCGGCCATGACGATGTCGATGCCGCGGGCGCGCGCCGCGTTCACCGCGTCGAAGATCACGGCGGCCGGGTCGCCCGATTCCTGCGCCACCACGGTCACGTTGTTGCGCTGGCCCCAGATCACCAGCTGCTCGCGCGCGGCGGCGCGGAAGGTGTCGCCGGCGGCCAGCAGCACGGACTGTCCATAGGTCTGGAAGTGCTTGCACAGCTTGCCGATGCTGGTGGTCTTGCCGGCGCCGTTGACGCCCGCGATCATGATCACCGTCGGCTGGTCGCGGCCGAGCACCATGGTCTTTTCTAGCGGATGCAGCAGCTCGATGAGCAGGTCGCGCAGCGCGGTCTTCACGCCCTCGGCGGTCTCGATGCGCTGGGCCTTCACGCGGCGGCGCAGTTCGTCCAGCAGGTACTCGGTGGCATCGACGCCGGCATCGGCCATCAGCAGCGCGGTCTCCAGCTCCTCGAACAGCGCCTCGTCCACCTTCACGCCGACGAACAGCGTGGTCAGGCTCTTGCTGGTCTTCGACAGGCCCGAGCGCAGGCGCGACATCCAGCCTTTGCGCGCCTGCTCCACCACGGGCGGCGTCGGCACGGTCTCGATGTCATCGGCCTGCATGTCCAGCGCAGCCGGCGCGGCCGGCGTATCCGGCACGGCGACCGGGGCGGCGACCGGGGCGGGAGCCGGCGTGGGGACGGGGGTGGCAACCGGGGCCGGGGCAGGAGCCTGTGCGGCTTCGGGCGCGGCGGCGGGCGGCGCCGGTTCGGCAGCCGGCTGGGGCTCTGCCTTGCGCTTCTTCCAGAAACTAAACATCGTAAAAGGCAGTCAATTTCGCCGTTAGAATCAAGCGTCGAATTTTATCAGACGGCCTCTATGCGCTCTTTCCCGCAATCCGTTTCAAATTCCGCCCGGACCGGCCTGTGCTGGGCGGGCATCACTCTGGCGGTCGCCCTGCTGGCCGGCGAGGCCGGTGCGCAGGCGCCGGCCCCGGCCCCGATGGCGGCGCGCCAGGCCGCCGCGCTCACCGGCGCCAAGGTCGGCACCAGCCAGGCCGATACACACGAATACCGGCTCGCCAACGGCCTGCGCCTGATCGTCAAGGAAGACCATCGCGCGCCCACCGTCGCCCACATGGTGTGGTACCACGCCGGCAGCATCGATGAGCACAACGGCACCACCGGTGTCGCCCACATGCTCGAGCACATGATGTTCAAGGGCACCCGGGCCGTCGGCCCCGGCGAGTTCTCGCGCCGCGTCGCCGCCCTGGGCGGCCGCGAGAACGCCATGACCACGCGCGACTTCACGATGTACTTCCAGCAGATCGAGAAGTCGCACCTGGCCGACGTGATGGCGCTCGAAGCCGACCGCATGGCCAACCTCCAGCTGACCGACAAGGAATTCAAGCCGGAGATGAACGTGGTCAAGGAAGAGCGCCGCATGCGCATCGACGATTCCGCCCGCGCTACGGTCTACGAGCAGATGCTTGCCGTGCTCTTCAACGCCGCGCCGTACCGCAACCCGACCATCGGCTGGCCGTCCGACCTCGACACGATGACGGTGCAGGACGCGCAGGACTGGTATCACAAGTGGTACGCGCCCAACAACGCGACGGTGGTCATCACCGGCGACGTCAACCCGGACGAGGTCTTCCGCCAGGCCCAGCGCACCTACGGCAAGCTCCAGCCGCACGCGCTGCCGCGCCGCTACGCGCAGGACGAGCCCAAGCAGGTCGGCGTCAAGCGCATCTGGGTCAAGGCGCCGGCCGAGAATCCCTATGTGGTGCTCGCCTATAAGGCGCCGCCGCTGCGGGACGTGGAGAAGGATGTCGATCCGTATGCGCTGGAAGTGCTGTCCGCCGTGCTCGACGGCTACGACAACGCCCGTTTGCCCAACCTGCTGGTCAAGGGCAAGGATGAAAAAGGCGGGCGCCTCGCCGACGACGTCAACGCCGGCTACGACGGCATGAACCGCGGCCCGTCGATCTTCCTGCTGGACGGCGTGCCCGCCGACGGCCACACCACCGCCGAGATCGAGCAGGCGCTGCGCGCGCAGATCGACCGCATCGCCAGGGATGGCGTGACCGAAGCCGAGCTCAAGCGCGTCAAGGCGCAGGTCGTGGCCGCGCAGATCTACAAGCGCGATTCGGTGTTCGGCCAGGGCATGGAAATCGGCATGGCCGAGATGACCGGCCTGTCGTGGCGCGATCTGGACCGCATTCTGGAGAAGATCAAGTCCGTGACGCCCGCGCAGGTCCAGCAGGTCGCCAAGACCTACTTCACCGAAGACAACCTGGTCGTGGCGACACTGTTGCCGCAACCGATCGACCCGAACAAGCCGGCGCGCAAGCCCGTTCCCGGCATGCGCGAAGAAGGAGGGCTGCGTTGATGCGCGCCATGTCCCTGACCCTGAAGACGTTCCTGGCCGGCATGCTGGCCGCCGCGGCGCACGGTGCGCTGGCCGCGCTGCCGATCGAGCACTGGACGGCCGCCACCGGCGCACGCGTGTTCTTCGTGCCGAGCCCGTCGATCCCGATGCTCGATATCAACCTCGATGTCGATGCCGGCACGCGCTATGAGCCGGCGGCCAAGGTCGGCCTCGCCTCGCTCACGGCGGGCATGCTCGACAAGGGCGTCGCAGCCGTCGGCAGCACGCCGGCGCGCGACGAGGCGGCCATCGCCGATGCCTTTGCCGACGTGGGCGCCAGCTTCTCGGGCGGCGCCGGCGGCGACCGCACCAGCCTGCGCCTGCGCACGCTGTCCGATCCGGCCGAGCGCAAGCCCGCGGTGGACCTGATGGCGCAGATCGTCGCCGCGCCCACCGTGCCCGACGCCGTGCTGACGCGCGACAAGCAGCGCACGGTCGCCGCCATCCGCGAGTCGCTGACCAAGCCCCAGGTGCTGGCCGACCGCGCCTTCGGCACGGCCATCTACGGCACGCACCCGTACGGCCAGTCGGCGACGCCCGACACGGTGCAGAGCATCACCCGCGACGACATCCTGCGCTTCTACCACGCCAACTACACCGCCAAGCGCGCCGTGGTCACGCTGATCGGTGCGATCAGCCGGCAGGAGGCCGAGGCCATCGCCGAGCAGGTCACGCGCGGCCTGCCGCCGGATGGCGCCACGCCGCCCGCGCTGCCCGCCGTCGATGCGCCGCTGGCCAAGGCCGACACCGTGCGCATTGCGCACCCGGCGCAGCAGGCGACCATCGTGATGGGGCAGCCCGGCATCGCGCGCAGCGACAAGGACTACTTCCCGCTGCTGGTCGGCAATTACGTGCTGGGCGGCGGTGGCTTCAGCTCGCGCCTGACCAACGAAGTCCGCGAGAAACGCGGCCTGACCTACAGCATCGGCAGCTATTTCGCGCCGGCCGCGCAGCTTGGCCCGTTCGAACTGGCGCTGCAGACGCGCAAGGACCAGACCGAGCAGGCGCTGACCGTGGTGCGCGACACCGTCGTCCGCTTTGTCGCCGAGGGCCCGACCGATGCCGAGCTCAAGGCCGCCAAGGACAACCTCGTCAACGGTTTCCCGCTGCGCCTGGACAGCAACCGCAAGCTGCTGGACAACGTCGCCAACATCGCGTGGTACAACCTGCCGCTCGACTACCTGGACACCTGGACGCAGCGCGTCGCGGCCGTCACGCGCGAGCAGGTGCGCGTCGCGTTCCAGCGCGTGCTGCAGCCGCAGACCATGGCGACCATCGTGGTGGGCGGTCCGGCACCGCACTGACGGCCGGGTTGGCTCCCGAGCGCAAAAAACCGGCGGCATCCCCGCCGGTTTTTGTTTGCGCAGGCTCTACAATCGCGCCCATGGCTTCCCGTACTCCCAATCGTCCCAAGACTTCATCCGCCACGTCGCATGCCCGCGCGCCGCACCAGGTGCGGATCATCGGCGGGCAGTACAAGCGCACGCCGCTGCCGGTGATCGATGCCGAGGGCCTGCGCCCGACCGGCGATCGCGTTCGCGAGACCCTGTTCAACTGGCTGGGCCAGGACCTGGCCGGCTGGCGCTGCGCCGATCTCTTCGCCGGTACCGGCGCGCTCGGCTTCGAGGCCGCCTCGCGCGGCGCGGCGCGGGTCACGCTGGTGGAAAGCCATGCGCCCGCGCTGCGCGCCCTGCACGCGGTGCGCGACAAGCTGCGCGCCGGCATGGTCGACATCGTGGCGGGTGATGTCTTCGCCTGGCTCGCGCGCCAGGCCGACGGCGCTTTCGACCTGGTCTTCATCGATCCGCCGTTTGCGCAGGACTGGACCCTGCGGGCGCTGGAAGCCGCGCTGCGCGTGGTGCCCGAGGGTGGGCTGATCTACGTGGAATCGCCGCGTCCGCTGGTGGCGGTCGAGCCGGGCGACGGCGTTGCACCGGAGGCCGGCACGCCGCTTCCGGCCGGCGTGGTGCTGCACAGGCACCTGCGCGCCGGCGCGGTGCATGCCCATTTGCTGCTGCGCAAAAACGGTTAAACTACGCGGCTTGTCGCCGGTGCATGGGCAGCCGGCGGCACGTTGCCGCCGGGCTTGGGCGTTCCGACCTGATCCCGGCAATGCGGGCGGCAGATTCGGGGTCTGCCGTGCACGACAATCGTGTCCGACCGCAGCAGGCGCGGCCAAGTACCTCGCCGCGCCACCGGATGCTTTTTTCCCCTTGGTGGAGGAACCATGGTGATCGCGGTTTATCCCGGCACATTCGATCCGTTCACGCGCGGCCACGAGGATCTCGTGCGGCGCGCATCCAACATCTTCGACGAGCTTGTCGTCGGGGTGGCGCAGAGCCCGAACAAGCGGCCCTTCTTTGCGCTCGAGGAGCGCATCCACATCGCGCGGGAAGTGCTGGGCCACTACCCCAACGTGCGGGTGGAAGGCTTTTCCGGCCTGCTCAAGGATTTCGTGCGCAAGAACAACGCGCGGGTGATCGTGCGCGGGCTGCGTGCCGTGTCGGACTTCGAGTACGAATTCCAGATGGCCGGCATGAACCGCTACCTGCTGCCTGACGTGGAAACCATGTTCCTCACGCCGTCCGACCAATACCAGTTCATCTCCGGCACTTTCGTGCGGGAGATTGCCCAGCTGGGCGGCGATGTCAGCAAGTTCGTCTTTCCGTCGGTGGAGCGGTGGCTGGTCGAGAAGGTCGGCCGCCGGCATGCCGAGTCCGACAAAACGGCTTAAAATGGCCGCTTGGCGGGAACGCTTCCGCCGGTCATTTCAAGGAAGGCATCATGGCGCTCATGATTACCGATGAGTGCATCAATTGCGACGTCTGCGAGCCCGAGTGCCCCAACGGCGCGATTTCGATGGGCCCGGAGATCTACGTGATCGACCCGGGCAAGTGCACCGAGTGCGTCGGCCACTTCGACGCACCGCAGTGCCAGCAGGTGTGTCCGGTCGAGTGCATCCCCAACGACCCGGCCCACGCCGAGACCCCCGAGCAGTTGATGCAGAAGTACCTCAAGTTGACCGCTGCCTAGCGCGCGGCGCACGCAAAAAAAGAGACGGTTCCGGCCGTCTCTTTTTTTTTCGTGGATGCGCCCGCTCCCTCATTCAACCGGCAGCAGGTCCTCCGGCCCGTCGTACACGTAGCCCGGCTCGCAGACGATGCGGTAGGCCGGCGGATGCAGGTGCGGCGGGCGCGGCACGATCGGCGCGGGGCGGGTGACGGGCGCCTGCACGAACGGCAGCGGCTTGCCGCCGCTGTTGCCGGCCTGTTGCCCCGGGACGATGCGCGGCATCGGTGTCGGAATCGGTGTCGGAATCGGTGTCGGAATCGGTGTCGGAATCGGCGCCGGCGGCGTCACCATCGGGACCGGGTACGGATACGGCATCGGGCCAACGTAGACCCGATGGCAATAGCGCGCGCCCACGTCCTGCTGCACCCGCCGGGCGCGTTCCTGATCGCGCCGCGCCTGCTCGGCGGCTTCGGCGGCAAGGCGTGTCTCGGCGGCAAGGCGTGCGTCTTCTGCCGCCTGGGCCTTGCGGCGGGCGGTCTGTGCCTCGCGCACCTGTACCGCTTCGTCGGCAGCGCGTTCGCGCGCGGCCTTCTGGTCGGCTGCGCTCGGCGTGCTGTCGAGCAGCGGCACGGTCACGGCGCGCGATCCGCAGGGATGGTCGGAGTACACCGTCTGGCCGTTCTCGGTGCAACGATAGACCTCGCCGGCGGCGGGCAGGGCCGTCGCCGCGGCCCATAGGCCGAGTGCGAGCGCAATCGGCGCACGGGGGCGGGACGACGGGATGGGTGGCTTCATGGCGGTGTCCTGCGCGCGGCTGGCGCGTCAGCCTGTGGTGTGCAGGCGCATCATGGCGCGCTCGGCGTTGCCGGCAACCAGGTCCGGCAGCGCATCGAGGCTGCGATCGATGGCGCGGTCGATCAGTTCCTGTTCCTCCCTGCGCGGCGCCTTGAGCACGAAGTTGGCGACATCGTGCTGGCCGGACGGTGCCGTGCCGGGCGGCAGCAGATTCCGCGGATGCCCGATGCCCAGGCGCAGCCGCCAGAACTGCTGCGTGGTCAGGTGGGCCGCGATGTCCTTCAACCCATTGTGCCCGCCCGAGCCGCCGCCCAGCTTCAGCTTGACGGCACCCGGCAGCAGGTCCAGTTCGTCGTGCGCGACCAGGATCTCATCGGGCAGGATTTTGTAGAAGCGCGCCAGCGCTACCGTGGCGAGGCCCGAGCGGTTCATGAAGGTCTGCGGCTGCAGCAGCCAGACCTCATGGCTCCACAGCGTGGCACGCGCCGCGTAGCCGTGGAAGCGCGTTTCGTTGCGCAGTGTCACGTGGCCCATGCGTGCGAGCTGGTCGACCAGCCAGAAGCCGGCGTTGTGCCGCGTCGCCGCGTATTCGGCGCCCGGGTTGCCGAGCCCGACAATGAGTTTGATCATGCGATTCGGAGGGAAGCGGGTGAACGATGCGCCCTGTGACCGTACAAGCATAGCCGCTTTCGCGTGAGCGGATGCACGGCGGGCGCAGGCAGAAAAAAAGCCCGGCGAGACAGGCTCGGCGGGCTTTCCTTCCGATCGCGCCGGTGTGGCGCGACGGTCCGGCACCTTAGGCGGCGGGCTTGTCGCCTTCGCCAGCCGACTCGGCGGCAGCGGCGGACACTTCGCCAGCCGGCACGCTGATGTTGGCCACGGCCGGGTTTTCGTCGCCACCGTGCGTCACGATGGTCACGCCCTTCGGCAGCTTCAGGTCGGAGATGTGCAGGGTCTGGCCGATTTCCAGGTTGCCCAGGTCTACTTCGATGAACTCCGGCAGGTCGGCCGGCAGGCACGACACTTCAACGTCGTTCAGGATGTGGTTGACGATGCCATGGCCCAGCTTCACGCCCGGCGCGGTTTCCTGGTTCAGGAAGTGCAGCGGCACCTTGACGTGGATCTTTTCCGTGGCCGACACGCGCTGGAAGTCGACGTGCAGGACCAGCTGCTTGAACGGGTGCAGTTGGAAATCGCGCAGCAGCGCCTTTTCCACCTTGCCGGCCACTTCGATGTCGAGGATCGACGAGTGGAAGGCTTCCTTCTTCAGCGCGTGGTACAGCGCATTGTGATCGAGTTCGATCAGCTTCGGCTCTGCGCCGGCACCGTAGATGATGGCCGGGGTCTTGCCAGCATTGCGCAGGCGGCGGCTCGCACCCGTACCCTGAACGCTACGCTCGAAAGCGACAACTTTCATGATTGCTCCAAACGAAAAAGACGACTCGCGACCAAGCCGTCTGGTGAAACGGGGCGCCGATGCACCCCGTTGGATATCGCGCAACCGCCGATCAGGCCGGCATTTGCGCAGTAAAGCTTTGAATTATAACAGGATGCCCGAGCCCTGCTGAATTATTCGGCAAACAGCGACATGATCGAGTCGCCGCGCACGATGCGGGTGAAGGTCTCGGCCAGCAGCGGCGCCGTCGACAGCTGGCGGATCTTGCCGCACTGGGCGGCATCGTCACGCAGCGGAATGGTGTCGGTCACGACCACTTCGTCCAGCGCCGAGTCGGCAATGCGGGCCGCCGCGCCACCCGACAGCACCGGGTGCGTGCAGTAGGAGAACACCTGCTTGGCGCCGCGCTCCTTGAGCACCTGCGCAGCCTTGCACAGCGTGCCGCCGGTATCGATCATGTCGTCCATGATCACGCAGTTGCGGCCCTCGACCTCGCCGATGATGTTCATCACTTCGGCCACGTTGGCCTTGGGACGGCGCTTGTCGATGATCGCCAGGTCGACGCCAAGCTGCTTGGCGAGTGCGCGCGCGCGCACCACACCGCCCACGTCGGGCGACACCACCAGCAGGTTGTCGTAATTCTTCTTGCGCAGGTCTTCGAGCAGGATCGGCGACGCGTAGATGTTGTCGACCGGGATGTCGAAGAAGCCCTGGATCTGATCGGCGTGGAGGTCCATCGTCAGCACGCGCTCGACGCCGGCGACTTCCAGCATGTTGGCCACGACCTTGGCCGAGATGGCCACGCGCGCCGAACGCGGGCGGCGGTCCTGGCGGGCATAGCCGAAATAGGGGATGGCGGCGGTGATGCGACGGGCGGACGCGCGCTTGAGCGCATCGACCATCACCATCAGTTCCATCAGATTGTCGTTGGTCGGCGCGCAGGTAGATTGCAGGATGAACACGTGCTTGCCGCGCACGTTTTCCTGGATCTCGACCTGAACTTCTCCATCCGAGAACCGGCCGACAAGGGCCTTGCCTAGCGGGATGTTGAGATGCTTGACGACAGCTTCTGCGAGTTTCGGGTTGGCATTGCCGGTAAAGACCATCAAGCCTTCGCTGCTCATCGGGGCACCTGTTTTTCGACTTCAGACGCGCCGGTTGGCTGGAGTGCCAACCGGGCAATTGCTGGGAACATGAGGAAGAAAATGGCAGGGGAGGAAGGACTCGAACCCTCGCATGCCGGAATCAAAATCCGGTGCCTTAACCAACTTGGCGACTCCCCTACACAACCGATCGGCCCTTGCTTCCGTTGCAGAAGCAAAAGCTGCAAACCTTATACAGCGAACATCGCGAGCGGGTGATGCGTCAGACCTGCCGCACACCGACCTTCCCATTCGGAAGGCACCTGATCCGCCACCGCTTGTGCCTGTTCTGCACGATCAAACGGTGCGAACACGCATGCGCCGGATCCGGTCATCCTTGCCAGTGGGCTGAACTGACGCAGCCAGGCAAGAGCTCGGGCGATTTCGCCGTATTTCCTTTCCGCCACCGCTTGCAGATCGTTGCGACCGTAAGCGAAAACAATTTGTTGGTCAGGAAAGTCCGTAATTATGGTGAGGGGAGTGTTACGTGTCAACCCCTCATCGGAAAAAATTTCGGGGGTGGGGACATGGACGCGCGGATGGATGACCACAAAGGTCGCCGGCGGCAGCGCGATCGGTGTCAGCTCTTCACCGATGCCCTCGGCAAATGCGTTCTGGCCGAACAGGAAGAAAGGCACGTCAGCGCCCAGGCGCAGGCCCAGCGACATCAGCTTCGCGCGCGGCAGGTCGAGCCCCCACAGGCGGTTGAGCGCCAGCAGCACCGTCGCCGCATCGGACGAGCCGCCGCCGATGCCGCCGCCCATCGGCAGGCGCTTTTCCAGCGCGATGTCGGCGCCGTAGGCGCAGCCGGTCTCCGCCTGCAGCAGGCGGGCGGCGCGGATGACCAGGTCTTCGTCCGCCGGAACGCCGGGGATGTCGGTGGTGCGCACCAAGCGGCCGTCGGCGCGGCGGCCGAAGTGCAGGGTGTCGCACCAGTCGATCAGCTGGAACACGGTCTGCAGCAGGTGATAGCCGTCCGGCCGGCGGCCGACCACGTGCAGGAACAGGTTGAGCTTGGCGGGCGCGGGACAGTCGCGCAGTTCGGTGGGCGCGGAGGGCATGGCGGGATGGTGACGGTCTTACTGGTCGAGCACGAGGCGCACGGACAGCGGGCCCGGCGCGCCGCCCGCGCCCTGGGGCCGGTCGAGATCCAGCCGGCGTACGCGGGCATTGGCGGTGCTGTTGTCGCCATCGTCGCTCCAGGCGACGTAGTGCACCGTCCACCCGTTCTGCTCAATGGTCTCGGGGCGCGATTGCGCGTCGCGCGCCACGCGGGCCGGCGTGCCGGGCGTGGGGCGGGCGCGCAGCCAGTCGCGCAGGCCGGAGACCGGCAGCGAGAAGCCGAGCGCGTCCTGCATCAGCGTATCCACTTCGGCGGCGCGGCGCGGCGGCTGGTTAGGCAGTTCCAGGGTGGCGCCCTGCCGGTTCTGGCTGACGATGGCGAGCGTCTGGCCCAGCGGCGACATCAGCTCCAGCTGCACGTCCGCCCCCCGTTCGCGCCACAGGAAGCTGCCAACCGCGCTCTGCTGCGCGTCGTCCTGCACGTAGCGCGCCGAAAAGCGGCCCTGGTAGCGCGTGATGGTGGCGTCGCCGTCTTGCGTGCCGGCGAAGAGGTCGTTGGCCGGCCGTACGCTGGCGCAGCCTGCAAGCAGCGCGCACGCAACACCCAGCACCAGCGCGCCGAGCGCTCGCGAAAACACGGTCGCCATCAGTTCGCGCTCGTGGGCGCGTCCGGCAGCGGCTGGCTGAAGCGGTGCAGTGTCTCGCGCAGGGTCGTGTCGTTGATATCGAGCTTGGCGGCTTCGGTCCAGACCTTGCGGGCATCGTCCTGCTTGCCCGACTGCCACAGCACTTCGCCCAGGTGAGCGCCGATCTCGGCCTGCGGCGCGGCGGCCCAGGCTTTGCGCAGGATGTCGGTGGCGGCCGGCAGGTCGCCGCGGCGGTACTTGACCCAGCCCAGGCTGTCGGCGATGTAGGGGTCGTCCGGCGCCAGCGATACGGCTTTTTCCAGCAGCTCCTGCGCTTCCTGCAGGCGGATGTTGCGATCGGCCAGCGAGTAGCCGAGCGCGTTGTAGCCGATCGCCTGGCCCGGGCGCAGGTCGATCACCTTGCGCAGCAGGGTCTCCATGTTGTCGTAATGGCCGTCGTGCTCTTCGAGCATCGACAGCTGATAGGTGTATTCGACGCTGTCGGGGCTGGTCCTCAGGAGGTCGTTGACGCGGGCACGTGCGCGTCCGTACGCCTTGGCGTCCATCAGCATGCCGACCTCGGCCTGGCGGATGCCGTCCATCAGGGCTTGCCGGCGCGGGCCGTCGGGCACGTCTTCGGTGTCGGCGATGAGCTCGTCGAAGGCCTGCTGCGCTTCATCGATGCGACGCAGCTTGCCGAGCAACTGGGCGCGCTTGATGCCGGCGGCAAGCGCCACCTGGCCGTCGCCATCGCCGTTCGAGGCGCCGGCGATCTTGTCCAGCCACGTGATGGCGCCGGCGTAGTCGCGTTTTTCCTCGGCCACTTGCGCCAGGCCCTGGTAGCCGGGCTCGGGGCTCAGCGAGGGCGACTTGGCGGCCTGCGCGACGTATTCCTTCAGATACTGTTCGGCCGAGTCGTACTGCCGCTGTTGCAGGTTCAGCAGGCCCAGCGCCAGCGGGATGCGCGGGTCGGTCGGGGCGATTTTCCTGAGCGCTTCGAATTCGGCGCGCGCCTGGTCATTCTGATTGCGGACCAGATACATGCGGGCCAGCGCGAGGTGCCCGTCGATGGAAGCCGGCGCCGCCTTCAGGAACGTACGCAGGCCGCTGATGGCGGCGTCGGGATCGCTGTCGGCGCGCAGTTCGGCGGCCAGGATGGCGGCATCTTCATAGCCGGGGCGCAGCTTGAGCGCGGTGTCGAGCTCGGACAGTGCGCCGGTGTTGTCCTTGGCGACCACCTTGGCGCGGGCCAGCGCCAGGTGGGTTTCCGGTCGCTGCGCGTCGTGCGTGGTCAGGCGTTGCAGGGCGGAAACGGCGCCGGCCGGGTCATTGCTCTTGGACATCTGCTGCTGCAGTTGCAGGATGGCCTCGGCGCGCTGTCCGGGCGAGACCTTGTTCAGCTGTGCCTGCAGCATCGGCTCGACTTCGCTCCACTGGCCCGTGGCGACCATCAGCAGCTGCTGCACCTGGCGCGCCGGCATCGAGGTGGGGGCGAGCTCGACCCACAGCCGCGCGGCCGTCAGCGCTTGCGAGGGGGAGCGGGTCAGGAAGGCGATTTCGGTGGCGCGCTGGGCGAAGCGCGGGTCGCGCGTGTCCTGCGCGAGGCCGAGGTAGGTGCGGTAGGCCGGCTCGACCAGGCCGCGTTGCAGCGACACCTCGGACGCCAGCACGCGGTACATGATGTCTTCTGAGAGCGGGACGGCCGGCAGGTCGGTGCGGTCGGTCGCCAGCAGGTTGCCGCGCGGCCGGGATTTTTCGAGCTGGACCGCTGCCCGGCTGCTGCCTTCAGGCGCCGCCTGTGCCGTCCGCGTGGCCGGTGCCGCGGCCCGCGCCGGCAGGCTCACCAATCCCGCCGCAAGCAGCGAGGCCAGCAGGAGCGCCCGGCTGCGCGGAAAGCGCCCGGAACGGTGCGTCGCGGGCGGGCGGGAGAAGGCGTGCGGCATGGTCAAAAGACTCCGGATTCGGTTCGGCTCATTGTAGCCTGACCGCTACAATTGCCGTCTGATCAATCACCGATTGGAGCCGCGCATGCGGCGGAGGTTCGATGCCTGAATTGCCCGAGGTCGAGGTCACCCGGCTGGGACTCGTCCCACACCTGACAGGTCGGCGGATCGTCCGCGCCGTGGTGCGGCATCACGGCCTGCGCTGGCCGGTCGATCCGGCGCTGCCCGAGCTGCTGGGCGGGCGCACGGTCGCGCGCGTGCTGCGCCGGGGCAAGTATCTGCTGATCGAGTGCGTGCCCGACATTGCCCACGGGCCGCAGGCGGGGGCCGGCTGGCTGCTGGTCCACCTGGGCATGACGGGCACCCTGCGCGTGCTGGAGACGCCTGCCGCACCCGGCACCCACGACCATCTCGACATCGAGCTCGCGGACGCGGCCGGCCGGCCCATCACATTGCGCTACCGCGATCCGCGCCGTTTTGGTGCCGTGCTATGGCACGATGGGGACGAGGCCGCGCTGTCGGCGCATCCGCTGCTGCGCAACCTCGGCATCGAGCCCTTCGACACGCGCTTCGACGGCGACTGGATGCACGCCCGCACCCGCGGCCGCAGCGCTGCCATCAAGACCGTGCTGCTGGCCGGCGACATCGTCGTCGGCGTCGGCAATATCTATTGCTCGGAAAGCCTGTTCCGAGCCGGTATCCGGCCCACCACGGCGGCCGGGCGCATCAGCCGGCCGCGCTATGCGGCGCTGGCGGAGGCCATCCGCGCCACGCTGGCGGACGCCATTGCCCGCGGCGGCAGCACGCTGCGCGACTTCGTCGGCTCGGACGGGCAGAGCGGCTATTTCCAGCTGGATGCGCTCGTCTACGACCGAGCAGGCTTGCCGTGCCGCGTGTGCGGCACGCCGATCCGCCAGATCGTGCAGGGCCAGCGCTCGACCTTCTATTGCCCGGCCTGTCAGCGCTGAAGGCCGGCACGCCGTGAGGCAAACGGCGCCGTAGAGCGCTTTGCACAGCATTTCGCAAGATTTTCGAAGTGGGGTGTCGCGTCGCCGATGGCATCCCGCAACACTTGCACCCGCAAGCCCTTGTTGGAGCGCGGAAAGTTCCCCCGAAACCTTGCAGTTCCCTGTATCGTTCCACCTAAAATTGTGCATTTCTGTGCCGTAAAGGGCGGTAATCAGAGATGCCTGACGCGCGTGATCGGGGCGCGCATCCATACGATAGAACGATGAACAACACACTGAGCACTCAGTTCGAGCAATACAGCGCCTGGCGCGCGTCGGTATTGCAATCCGTGGGGGAATTTCAGGACTGGCTCCAGGCCCAGGAACTGTACGACGCCCAAGCCGACATGCGCGCCCAGCGTATCCGCGGCGTACTGCGCAGCGATAAGCTGAAGGTCGCCTTCATCGCCGAGTTTTCGCGCGGCAAGAGCGAACTGATCAACTCGATCTTCTTCGCAGACTTCGGCCGGCGCATCCTGCCGTCGTCGGCGGGCCGGACCACGATGTGTCCGACCGAGCTGATGTACGACGACAGCTATCCGCCGTCGATTCGCCTGCTGCCGATCGAGACGCGCCTGCACGATGCCTCCACCGCCGATTTCCGCGACGCCGGAAGCCACTGGCTGTCGGTGCCGCTCGATCCGTCGTCGCCCGAGGGCATGCTGGAAGCGTTCCGCCACGTGGTGGAGACCGTGCGTGTGCCCAAGGAGGAGGCCGAATTGCTGGGCCTCTACAACGATGCCGATCCGGATGCCGCTTTCTCGGTGGATGCCGCCGGCACCGTCGAAGTCTCGAAGTGGCGCCACGCCATCATCAATTTCCCGCACCCGATGCTCAAGCAGGGCCTGGTGATCCTGGACACGCCGGGCCTGAACGCCATCGGTACCGAGCCGGAGCTGACGCTGCGCCTGATTCCGGATGCGCACGTGGTCGTGTTCGTGCTGGCCGCCGATGCCGGCGTGACCAAGAGCGACCTGGAGCTGTGGCGCTCGCACGTGGGCGGCGGCCAGCGCAAGGGCTGCATCGCCGTGCTCAACAAGGTCGACGGCCTGTGGGACCCGCTCAAGAGCGAGCGGGAAGTCGAGTCCGAGATCAACCGCCAGATCGTGACCACCGCGCAGGTGCTGGATATCGACGTCAAGCGCGTCTATCCGGTCTCGGCGCAGAAGGGCCTGCTGGCCAAGGTCAGCCATGACCCGGCGCTGCTGGCCAAGAGCCGGCTGCTGGAGCTGGAGTCGGTGCTGTCCGATCAGCTGATCCCGCAGCGGCGCGAGATCGTCACCGAGCAGGTGCAACTGGCCGTCAAGGACATGGCTGCCGGTGCGCAGCAACTGCTGCAGACGCGCCGCCGCGACATCGTCGAGCAGCTGTTCGAGCTGCGCGGCCTGCGTGGCAAGAACCACACGATGGTCAAGCACATGCTGTCGCGCGTGCAGGGCGAGAAGGAAGAGTTCGAGCAGAGCATCGCCAAGTTCCAGGCGCTGCGCACGGTGTTCGGTCGCCACAGCGCGGAGATCATCAAGAGCGTGCAGCTCAAGCAGATCCGCACCACCATGCGCGACGCGCGCGAAAAGATGAAGGAGCGCGTGTTCTCGCGCGGCCTGCGCGACGACATGGAGAAGCTGTTCGGCCACCTGGGTGGCCTGGTGCGCGATGCCACCAGCCGCATCGACCAGTTGCACCAGATGGTCGACGGCATGTACAAGAAGTTCAATGCCGAGCACGGTTTCACGCTGTCGCCGCCGCTGCGCTTCCTGGGCACGCGCTATGACGCCGATCTCAAGGAGACGCTGGCGCTGGCGCACGCGCACTTCGGCGCGTTCAGCTTCCTGACCCGTCCGAAGCCGCAGCTCGTGCACGGCGCGTTCTCGACGGTGGCCAGCCGCGTGCTGGACACCTTCCAGGACATGAACCGCGACATCGAGATCTGGCTGAAGTCGGTGATGTCGCCGCTCGAAGCTCAGGTGCGCGATCACCAGAAGCAGCTGCGCAAGCGTGTCGATTCGATCGAGCGCATCCACGAGGCGACCGACACGCTGGAGGCGCGCATCGCCGAACTGGAGGCCATGCTCAACACGCTGGACGAGCGCAGCGGCACGATCGCCGACTACTCGTCGCGCATCCTGTCGGCCGGCACGCTGCTGGAGACCCAGTCGGTGGCCGCCTGACGACCGGACGGCATGTCGACGAAAAAGGCGCCTGCGGGCGCCTTTTTCGTTCCGGTATGATCCCCGCCAGCGCAGCCTGCCTGCGCGCCGTCTCCCCATCACACGCATGACCACCACACCCCGCCGTTCGCGCCGCGCCGCGCCGTCCGCCCCCGCCCTGCCGCCCTTGCCCGAGGATTTCGCCGTCCGCGTGATCGCCTGGCAGCGCCGCCATGGCCGCCATCACCTGCCGTGGCAGAACACCGGTGACGCCTATCGCGTGTGGCTGTCGGAGATCATGCTGCAGCAGACGCAGGTGTCGGCGGTGCTGGGCTACTACGCCCGCTTCGTGGAGCGGTTCCCGACCGTGCAGGCACTGGCCGCGGCACTCGCGGACGACGTGATGGCCGCCTGGGCGGGCCTGGGCTACTACACCCGCGCGCGCAATCTGCACCGCTGCGCGCAGATCGTGGTGGCCGAGCATGGCGGCGTATTTCCGCGCGATCCCGAGGCGCTGGCGGCGCTGCCGGGCATCGGGCGCTCCACCGCCGCGGCCATCGCCGCGTTTTCGTACGGTGTGCGCGCGGCCATTCTCGACGGCAACGTCAAGCGCGTGTTTGCGCGCGTCTTCGGCATCGACGGCTTTCCCGGCGACAAGCGCGTCGAGGAAACGATGTGGCGCATCGCCGAGACCGTGCTGCCCCCGGCGGACGGCATCCAGTCGTACACGCAGGGCCTGATGGACCTGGGCGCCACGGTCTGCACGCGCGGCAGGCCGGCATGCCTGACCGGCGAGCGCGCATGTCCGCTCGAATCGCTGTGCGAGGCGCGCCGGACCGGGCGCGTGATGGAACTGCCCGTGCCGCGTCCGCGCAAGGCCATCCCCGAGCGCGCGGCGACCCTGCTGATGGCGCTGCATGACGGCGCGGTGCTGCTCCAGCGCCGTCCGCAGCGCGGCATCTGGGGCGGGCTGTGGTCGCTGCCGCTGGTGGGCGACATGGACACGGCGCTCGATGCGCATCCGGTGGCGACGGACGTGGCGCATGCCGCTGCGCAGGCCTACGGTACGGTGTCATCGATCGAGTCGGCCGGCGTGCTCATGCATACCTTTACGCATTTCCGCCTGCAGATGCACCTGCTGCGCGCGGACATCCGCCAGCCCGCCGCGCTGGGCGACGACTGGCGCTGGGTGCCGCTCGTGCGGTTCGATACCGTGGGAATGCCGGCGCCCGTGAAGCTGGCGCTGGAGATGCTGGCGCAGCCGAGCCTGGTGTGATGGCCGGCGGTTGCCGCGCTACAGGATGTGGTGCTGCTTCATATAGCGATGGACGATCTCGATGCGCATGCCGGCATCCATCAGTTCCATCAGCTTCTGCTTGGCCTTGAGCGGCACCGGCAGCAGTTCGCACAGCCGGTTGCCGACCCAGCTCGGGCTGGCCCAGTCATAGGGCTCGGCCAGCGGCACCTGGCCTTCCTCGCGCGCGCCCAGTGTCGTGACGATGCGCCGCAGGGCATTGACGCAATCGTCGAACAGTTCGCCCTTGCAGTCTTCCAGGTCGGCGCCGATCGGCTCCACGGTGCCGCGCAGCAGGCCGCCGACGGTGGTGTCGACCGACCGCACCTTGAAGCGCTGCGTACCGCGCGCCTTGATCATCAGCAGGCCGAGCTGCTCCATGTCGCATTCGACGATATGGGCGATGCAGCCGATGTCGACCGGGACGGTCGGCGTGTCTGCTGCGACCTCGTTGCCGCGCTCGATCAGGCAGACGCCGAATGGGGTCTGCTCGCGCAGGCAGGTGCGCACCATGTCGATGTAGCGGGCCTCGAAGATGCGCAGCGGCAACAGGCCACCCGGAAACAGCACCGTGTGCAGCGGGAACAATGGCAGCTCGGTCGGCAGCGGAGGCAGCGGGGAAAACGGGGAGAGGGCAATATCGTCTTGCATGGGCGGGCGTCGGCGGGACCTTCGCGCAGCGCTACGTGGCCGGGCGGCGAGTCGCGGGCCAGTGGGGCAGACGCGGTTTAAGCGTCTACCGCCAGTTCGCGGTGGCGGACCAACACATTACCATGCGCACGGAAGTAGGTGGCGAGCCGTTCCGCGATATAGACGGAGCGGTGCTGCCCACCCGTGCAGCCGATGGCCACGGTCAGGTAGCTGCGGTTGTCGGCAATGAAACTTGGCAGCCACTTTTCGACATAGGCGCGGATGTCCTCGGCCATCGCCAGCACCATCGGCTGGCTTTGCAGGAAGTCGATGACGGGCTGGTCACGCCCGGTCAGCGGCCGCAGCTGCGTATCGTAGTAGGGGTTGGGCAGCGAGCGCACGTCGAACACGAGGTCGGCGTCCGTCGGCACGCCGTGCTTGAAGCCGAACGATTCGAACATCAGGGTGATGTCGTGCGGCTCGTCGCTGATGAATTCCTTGATGTACGCGCGCAGGGCGTTGGTGCGCAGGGTGCTGGTGTCGATGCGGTGTGCCGGATCGGCGAGCGGGCTCAGCAGCTCCCGCTCCATTTCGATGGCTTCGATGAGCGAGGTGTCGGGACCCTTGGCCGCGCTGGGCGGATTGCCCGCATCGGGCCGGCCGTTGCGGATCGACAGCGGATGGCGCCGGCGCGTCTCCGAGTAGCGCTGCACCAGCGCATTCGTGCTGGCCGTCAGGAACAGCATGCGGACATCGTGTTCCTTGCGCAGCTGGGTGATCGTCTCGGGCACCTTGCGCAGCGATTCGCGGCTGCGGATGTCGGTGGCGACGCCCAGGTGCGTGTAGCCCTGGTCCGCCAGATAGCGCGCCAGCTCGGGGATGAACTGCGCGGGCAGGTTGTCCACGCAGTAGTAGCCTGCGTCTTCGAGCACATTCAGGGCGACCGACTTCCCCGAACCCGACATACCGGTGATGAGAATGATCCGCATCCTGCGAGGATAGCATCCTTGTGTGGCAGGGCAGCGACCAACAAAAAAGGCGACCTGGGCGGTCACCTTTCTGGCATTGCGCTAAGCGGATGCTCAGCTCTTGAGGCAATCGCTCTGGGCCTTCTTGTATTCGTCGCCCTTCTTACCCTTGTTGGTCTTGGCGCAGGCTGCCATCTTTTCCTGTTGGGTCATCGGTGCTGCTGCCGGCGCGGCGTCGGTTTTGCCGGACAGGCAGTCGCTCTGGGCCTTCTTGTAATCGGCGCCCTTCTTGCCCTTGTTGGCCTTGGCGCAGGCCGCCATCTTCTCTTGCTGCGAAGTCTTGGCTGCGGGTGCGGCCGGAGCAGCAGCGGCCGGTGCGCTGCCTTGGGCGAACGCCTGGCCGGCCAGGAACGGGAGTGCCAGGGCGCAAGCGGCAATCAGTTGTTTCATCGTTTTCTCCTTGGATACCGTCAGAAGGGCGGGCGGATCGAGCGCCGCGCCCGCGATGAACGCCGTCGCGTGTGCTCGGCGCATTCCCTCCCACAACGGAATGGCCGTGTGCCGGGTTGACGTTTTTCTACAAAAGTTTGAGAAAGTCGCCGCGCTCGCCTGTCGGAGCGCGCGCTTTGTAAAGACTTTGCTAAAGCAGGCGGCCCTGCGGCGAGTGCGACGCGGCTTCGGCTTGCATGGCGGCACGCTGGCGGTCCATGAAGTCGCGCAGCGTGTCGATGCCGCGCAGCCGCAGGATGGTGTTGCGCACGGCGGCCTCGACCAGCACGGCCAGGTTGCGGCCGGCCGCCACCTGGATCTTCACCATGTGGATGGGCAGGCCGAGCACATCCATGTATTGCGAATCCAGCGGCAGCCGCTCGAATTCGCCGTCGTTGCGGCGCACGAGCTGGACGATCAGCTTGATCTTCATCTTCCGGCGTACCGCGGTCTCGCCGAAGATGGTCTTGATGTCGAGCAGGCCCAGGCCGCGCACTTCCAGCAGGTTCTGCAGCAGCGGCGGGCAGCGGCCCTCGATGAAGTCCGGCCCCAGGCGCACGAAGTCGACCGCGTCGTCGGCCACCAGGCCGTGGCCGCGCGAGATCAGTTCCAGCCCGAGCTCGCTCTTGCCCAGACCGGAGTCGCCCATGATCAGCACGCCCATGCCGAGGATGTCGAGGAACACCCCGTGCATCGTCACGCGCGGCGCCGAGATGCGCGACAGATACAGCCGCAGGTGGTCGATCACGGCCGCGGAGGAAATCGGCGACGTGAACAGTGGCGTGGACGATCGCGTGCAGCGCAGTTCCAGGTCGGGCGGCGGATCGACACCATCGGCCACCACCAGGAAGGGCGGCTCGAGCAGGATCAGTTCGCCCATCTGGCGCTTGCGGTTTTCTTCGGACAGGCGCTGGTAGTAGGTGATCTCGGGCTTGCCGAGCACCTGGATGCGGTTCGGGTGGATCAGGTTCAAGTGCCCCACCAGATCGGCTGCGGAGGTCGCTTCCTTGGCGAAATCCACGTCGAATGCGCGGTCCGCGCCTTCCAGGCCGGCGACCCACGACAGCTTCAGGTCGGCGGCATTGTCGTCGAAGATCGATTGGGCGGTGACGCCGGTCAGTTCCATGTCGGTGCGTTCCGTGGCGCTCGGGTGGAGGGCGGTCGGGCCGCGGCATCCGCGGCGTGTTGCCTTTGGCCTAAGGGCGCCAGTCGGTGAGTAGCTGGTGAATCGCCTCGGGCGACGGCAGGGTGGTGAGTCCCTCGCGCATGTCGCGGTCGGACAGCAGCTGGGCGATTTCGGACAGGATCTCCAGATGCTGCTGGGTGGCCTGTTCCGGCACCAGCAGGAAGATCAGCAGCGAGACGGGCTTGCCGTCGGGCGATTCGAAGGGCACGGGCTCGGACAGGCGCATGAATGCCGCCAGCGGCTGCTTGAGGCCCTTGATGCGGCCGTGCGGAATGGCCACGCCAGCTCCCAGGCCCGTCGATCCGAGAGATTCCCGTGCAAACAGGTTGTCGGTGACGGTCGCGCGGGCAACCCCGTGATTGTTCTCGAACAGCAGGCCTGCCTGTTCAAACACCCGCTTTTTGCTGGTTACGCTGACGTCGAGGGCAATATTCCCGGGCGGCAGCAGTTTGGCCAAGCGATTCATGTGCAATGCGTGAAATGAGCGGCGTCCTTCTGCACCAAAGTGGCGCGCGGACAATCGAGTCATTATAGACCAGCGCACCGCTCGATTTGTGCGGCGCACCAGCGATGGCCGCATCTGGCAGAGAGGCGACTCCCCCAAGGCTGCAATCGGTTGCGGAAAGCGTTTTCGCGTTGCCGCAGCCCCTGTGTGTCGCATAGCGTGACGCGGAAACCCGCGCGGCGCCATGCGTTCATGCTTTGGTCAGATTTTAGCCCGACTGAAATCCGATGCAATCGGATTCATTGGGCACGCACCAACACATAAAAAAAACCGCGCCATCCCGGGGCGCGGTTTTTTGTGGTGCATCGTGCTATTGCTGCATCTGCGCGGCGGAGAGGGCCTGATGCTTCAGGGCGTCGCGATCATGCCCCTGTACGCGGTCCTTGTATTTGAGGACCTGCCGGTCGAGCTTGTCGACGAGGAGATCGATGGCCGCATAGAGATCTTCATGGTGTGATTCGACGAAGACATCCTTACCCTTGAGATGCAGGTTGATTTCCGCGTACTGGCGGCGACTCTTCTCCTTGTGGTTATCGACCGATAGCAGCACGCTGACGCCAATCACCTGATCGAAGTGTCTGATCACACGCTCCAGTTTCGTTTCCACGTACTCACGCAACGGTGGCGTGATGTCCAGGTGGTGTCCACTGAGTTTGAAGTTCATAGCGGTTCTCCTTCTCACGGATGGGCCGCACCGGAACTGCCCGCGATGCGGCTATAAAGACTTGCGCAGATTCACTGCTGGGATCTTGAGGGCTTCGCGGTACTTGGCCACCGTCCGACGGGCCACCACGAATCCTTGTTCGCCTAACAGCTCGGCAATTCTGCTATCGGACAGAGGATTCTTCGGGTCTTCGGCTCCTACAAGTTGCTTGATGAGCGCGCGTATCGCGGTGGATGACGCGGCCCCGCCGGTTTCCGTCGATACATGGCTGCCGAAGAAGTACTTCAGCTCGAAGGTCCCCATGGGGGTTGCCATGTATTTGTTGGTCGTCACACGGGAGATCGTGGACTCGTGTAGACCCAGTGTATCGGCTATTTCCCGCAAAACCAAGGGGCGCATGGCGATTTCACCGTGCGTGAAAAAGCTCTTTTGACGTTCGACAATTGCTTGCGAGACACGCAGGATGGTGTCGAAGCGCTGCTGGATATTTTTGATCAGCCAGCGCGCTTCCTGCAGCTTCTGCTGCAGGTTGGCGGCACCCGATTCGCCACGGCTGCTGCGCAGGATCTGCGCATACATGTCGTTGATGCGCAGGCGTGGCATCACGTCGGGGTTCAGCTGTGCCATCCAGCCGGCGGCGGTCTTGCGCACCACCACGTCGGGCACGACGAAGTCGGCCTCGGCCCGCCCGAAGGCGTGGCCAGGAAAGGGCGCCAGCGAGCGGATCAGCTCATGCGCGGCCTTCAGCTCGCCATCATCGACGGACAGCGCTTTCTTCAGCCGCGTGTAGTCGCGCGCGGCGAGCAGTTCGAGATGCTGGTTGACGATGGTCAGCGCCAGCGGCTTGGCCGGGGAGTCCAGGCGCTGCAGCTGCAGCGTCAGGCATTCGGCCGCCGAGCGCGCACCGATGCCGGCCGGATCGAAGCTCTGCAGCATCCGCAGCGCGGCCTGCAATTCGTCGAGCTCGACCTCGAGTTCGGCCGGCAGGTCGGCGAGGATCTCATCGAGCGAGCCGGTCAGGTAGCCTTCGTCGTCCAGCGATTCGATCAGGAAGATGACGAGGCCCTTGTCGCGCGGGGACAGCTTGAGCGGCGCGAGTTGTTCCATCAGGAATTCGCGCTGCGTGGGTTCGGCCTCGCGCAGCTGCATCGGCGCGCGGTCGTCTTCGTCGGACTGGGGTTTGCGCGCGAAGTCGTCGAGGCTCCAGTCGGACCGCTCGGTGCCGTAGTCGCTGTCGAAATCGCTGCCGTTTTCGTACGATGCGTCGGCTGTGTCGGCATGGTCCGCACCGTTGGCGGCGGGCGGCGGCGATTCGGTCGGCAGCGGGGTGGCGCTGCTGCTCTGCAGGGCGTTGACCGAGCCGTCGGCGCCGATGCGCGCGGAGGTGTCGAGCCACTCGTTCTCGCGCTCGAGCAGCGGGTTCTCGGTCAGCGCCTGCTCGACTTCCTGTTGCAGCTCGATGGTCGACAACTGCAGCAGCCGGATCGACTGCTGCAGTTGTGGCGTGAGCGCCAGATGCTGGGAGAGACGGAGCTGGAGCGACTGTTTCATGCGGGCTATTCTATGCCCAACAGTCGGCTGATGGAACGGAATTTGCTTGATTGTGCCGCTTTGCTACGTCCATAAGGCGTAGGCAGGCGCGCCAGGCTTACATCCGGAAGTTGTCGCCCAAATAGACCTTGCGCACGTCTTCGTTTTCGACGATCTGCTCAGGCATGCCGGCGGCGAGCACCGTGCCTTCGCTGATGATGTAGGCGTGGTCGCAGATGCCCAGCGTTTCACGCACATTGTGATCGGTGATCAGCACGCCGATGTTGCGGTCTTTCAGGAAACTGACGATGCGCTGGATTTCGCCCACGGCGATCGGGTCCACGCCGGCAAACGGCTCATCGAGCAGGATGAAGCGCGGCGAGGAGGCCAGTGCCCGGGCGATCTCGACGCGGCGGCGTTCGCCGCCGGACAGCGAGAGCGCGGGGTTGTCGCGCAGGTGGGCGATCTGCAGGTCGTCGAGCAGGGCGTCCAGCCGGCGGTTGACTTCGGCGGACGACAGCGGCTTGCCGTCCTGCTCCTGCAGTTCCAGCACGGCCCGGATGTTTTCCTGCACGTTGAGCTTGCGGAACACCGAGGCTTCCTGCGGCAGGTACGACAGTCCCATGCGCGCGCGCTGGTGGATCGGCAGGCGGCTGATGTGCTGGCCGTCGAGCACGATATCGCCGGCGTCCAGCGCCACCAGCCCGACGATCATGTAGAACGAGGTGGTCTTGCCCGCGCCGTTCGGGCCGAGCAGGCCGACCACTTCGCCGCTCTTGACGTCCAGCGAGACATCCTTGACCACCGTGCGCGTGCCGTAGCGCTTTTTCAGGTGCCGGACCACCAGCGTGCTGGAGGTGGCGGCTTGCGGCGCGATGGTGGCGGTGGCTTGGGCAGTGGCGGACATAGGCGAAGCGGAAAAGCGGGTCGGCGGGACGGATCAGGGCTTGGCGGCCGGCGTCCCGCTGCGCGGCGCGAGCACGGCACGCACGCGGCCGGACGGGTTGGCGGCGGTTGCGTTCTCCGCGCCGCCCGAGGCCGTGTAGAACTCCTTCTGGCCGTCGTAGGTGATGACCGCGCCGCGGATCTCGTCGAGCTGCGTGGCGCCCTGCAGGCGCTCCATGCGGGCACGGTTGATCAGCTTGGAGATCTCCTGCTTGCCGTCGTACTCGATGCGCTCGCCCCAGCCCTGGATGTACTCATCGACGTTGTCGCGCTTCTGGCGGATGAAGGCCAGGTTGCCGGGCTTGGCGATGGCGACGGCGTAGTTGTAGCCCTCCGGGTCCGTGCGCAGATCGGCGGTGTCGGAGCGCAGCACCATGGTGCCCTTGGTCAGCACCACGTTGCCGGACAGGTGATAGACCTGCTTCAGGTCGTCGTAGCTGGCGTTGTCGGCTTCGAGCACCAGCGGCTTGTCGCGGTCGGCGCGCTCGGCGTGCGCGGGCAGGGCCGGCAGCAACAGCGCGGCGCTCAGGGCGAGGAGGGCAAGGCCGCTGGCGCGGCGGGTGTCGGTCATGGAAATCGGATCGGAGAAGGCGCGGTGGATCGGGAGCGTCGGGGCCGGAACGTTGCCGAGGGCGCAGTTTACTGCTTCGGCGCGCCCAGCCCTTCGATGCGGCCGCGCACATTGCCCAGCAATTGTACTTGGCGCGTCACGTTGTTGAAGACGAGGCCGTTGGCATTCATGACCGACGGCCCGCGATGGAGTTCGACCGGCTTGTCGGTGCGCACCACGTCGTCGTTGAGCAGCACCTGGAAGTAGGTCGAATCGGCGGTCATCAGCGGGTCCTGGCGCAGGTCCGGGCCCTGGGCGCGGACCACCTTGGCGTTGTCGTACAGGTCGATGATGCTGCCTTCGCCGTTCATCTTGCCGAGATCGGCGCGCGCGGTGACCTGCGGGCGGTCCGGCGCGTAGATGCGCAGCGCGGGAAAGGTGACATCGTAGGTCAGGTCGTCCTCGTAGTGGTTCATGTGGACGCCGGTGAAGCGGTATTTGGTGACGCCGCGCTCGTCCAGCGCAGTGGCCGAGATGCCGTCCATGGTGTAGTCGGCCACGTGGCGCTTGGCCTGGTTGGCGGTTTCTTCGGTCTGCGGTGTGTTGACCTGCACCAGCAGGAAGGTGACGCCGCATACCACCGCCATCAGCAGGATGGGCAACCCGCGCAGCATGATCTGCAGCAGGGAGGAGACGAGGCGTTGAGAGCGTTCGCTGGCCATGTCAGGGGGCGTTGGGCGCTTGCAGCAGTTGCGCGAGCAGGTCGTCGTAGGCGCCCTGGGCCTTGAGGATCAGGTCGGCGACTTCACGCGCCGCGCCGCGACCGCCCTTGGCCCGGGTCACATAGTGGCAGCGGCTGCGCACCTCGGCGTGGGCCTGGGCGGGGCAGGCGGCAAAGCCGACCTGCGCCATGACCGGCAGGTCGGGCCAGTCGTCGCCCATGTAGCCGGCGTCGGCGGGCTGCAGCGCTGTGGCGGCAAGCAGGTGGACGAAGGCCTCGCGCTTGTCGGCCACACCTTGGTACAGATGTTCGATGCCGAGTTCCCCGGCGCGCCAAGCCACGATCTCGGATTCGCGCCCGGTGATGATGGCCGGCGTAATGCCCGCCTGGGCCAGCAGCTTGATGCCGTGGCCGTCCAGCGTATCGAAGGCCTTGCTGATCTCGCCCTGCGGGCCGACCAGCAGGCGGCCGTCGGTCAGCACGCCGTCCACGTCGAAGATCATCAGGCGCACGCGGGCGGCGCGCTCCATTGCCTGCGGGAAGCGTGCCTCGATGTTGCTGTGGACGGGGGAATCGGCCGGGCTGGACATCGGCGGGGCGTCTGGGTGTCGGAGCAGCGGAATCAGACTCAGATGACCTTGGCGCGGGTCAGGTCGTGGATGTGCAGCGCGCCCATCAGCTGCCCGGCGGCGTCCACCACCAGCAGCTGGTTGATGCGATGCGTTTCCATCACTTCGACCGCCTCGACCGCCAACTGGTCGGGGCCGACCGCGTGCGGATTGCGGTGCATCACTTCGTGCATCGGCACGGTGCGCCAGTCGCGCGGGGTTTCCAGCAGGCGGCGCAGGTCGCCGTCGGTGAAGACCCCTACGGCGCGGCCCGTGGCGTCGACCACGGCGGTCATCGCCATGCCCTTGCGGGTGATTTCCATCAGCGCCTGCGACAGCGGCGTGTCTTCGGTCACGCGCGGCACGGCGTCGCCCTGACGCATGATGTCGCGCACGTGCGTGAGCAGCTTGCGCCCGAGCGAGCCGCCGGGGTGCGAGCGGGCGAAATCGTCTGCGCCGAAGCCGCGCGCATCGAGCAGAGCCACGGCCAGGGCGTCGCCCAGGGCCATTTGCGCGGTGGTGCTGGCGGTCGGCGCCAGGTTGAGCGGGCAGGCCTCGACCTCGACGCGCGAGTTCAGTATGACGTCGGCGTGCTGCGCCAGCGACGATTGCGGATTGCCCGTCACGGCGATCAGCCTGGCGCCCAGCCGCTTGACCAGCGGCAGGATGGCGGTCAGCTCCGACACCTCGCCGGAATTGGAGAAGCCGATGAAGACGTCGTCACGCGTGACCATGCCGAGGTCGCCGTGGCTGGCTTCGGCGGGGTGGACGAAGAACGCCGGCGTGCCGGTGGAGGCGAGCGTGGCCGCCACCTTGCGCGCGATATGGCCGGATTTGCCGATGCCCGAGACGACCACGCGGCCGGTGCAGCGCAGCACCATCTCGACCGCGCGCGCAAAGTCGGCGGAAACCTGGGACTTGAGACCGAGCACGGCCTGCGCTTCGATGTCGAAGGTCTGCTGGGCCAGGGCCAGCGCTCGATCCGGATTGAAATTCGCTATCATGGCGGCGAAGTATAACAACGATTGGCCATGGCCACGGCCGCCCGGAGCGCGCCGCGGCTTGGCCCGCGGGGAGCGGACGGGGCGTGCGGGCGCACCGCTTTGCTGTGCCGCAACGGTCCGCCTCCGATGACTGCTTTCCCCCGCCGCCACGCTCCGGCATTGCGCCGTGGCGTCCCGCGTCGCTTGGTTCTTGTTGCCCTGGCATCGGTTTTGCAAGGTGCGGCGTGCCGCTTGTCGCACGCACCGTTCCGATGCCGGGGCATCGTCCCGCATTGCCAACCCTTTCGCCTGATTTTTCGCGTCGCATGCATTCGCCGCTGGAACTCACCCTCGTGTTGTTGGCCGCCGCCGTGATCGGCGTGGTGCTGTTCCGCATGCTGCAACTGCCGCCGATGCTGGCCTACCTGGTGGTCGGCGTGGTGATCGGCCCGAATGCGACCGGGCTGGAGTCCGATTCGGCGCAGACGCGCTATCTGGCCGAGTTCGGCGTGGTGTTCCTGATGTTCTCGATCGGGCTGGAGTTCAGCCTGGCCAAGCTGCGCTCGATGCGCCGGCTGGTGCTGGGGCTGGGCGCCTCGCAGGTGGTGCTGACCATGCTGCTGACGGTGCCGGCCTCGCTGCTGCTCTCGCGCTGGTACCCGCTGTCGTGGCAGGCGAGCCTGGCGCTGGGCGGCGCGCTGGCGATGTCGTCCACCGCCATCGTCTCCAAGATGCTGGCCGAGCGGCTGCAGCTGGAGACGGAGCACGGCCGCAACATCATCAGCGTGCTGCTGTTCCAGGATCTGGCCGTGGTGCTGCTGCTGATCGTGGTGCCGTCGCTCGGCAAGAACCCGACCGACCTGGTGCTGACGCTGTCCATCGCGGCGGTGAAGATCATCGTCGCGCTGGTGCTGATCCTGTTCCTGGGGCAGAAGCTGCTGTCGCGCTGGTTTCACCTGGTGGCCGCGCGCCGCTCGCAGGAGCTGTTCATGCTGAACCTGCTGCTGGTGACGCTGGGCATGGCGGCGCTGACCGAGCGGCTGGGCCTGTCGATGGCGCTGGGCGCCTTCCTGGCCGGCATGCTGGTGTCGGAAACGCCGTACCGGCTGCAGGTGGAGGAGGACATCAAGCCCTTCCGCGACGTGCTGCTGGGGCTGTTCTTCGTCACCGTGGGCATGCTGCTCGACCCGCGCGTGGTGATCGGGCACTGGGGGCTGGTGATCGGGCTGGTGATCGGGCCGGTGCTGTTCAAGTTCGCGCTGATCGCCTTGCTGGCGCGCGCCTTCGGCTCGGGCGGCGGCACGGCGATCCGCACGGCGCTCGGCCTGGCGCAGGCCGGCGAGTTCGGCTTCGTGCTGCTCAACCAGATCGACGGGATGCGGCTGATCGATCCGCTGCTCAGCCAGGCGATCCTGGCGGCGATGCTGCTGTCGATGCTGCTGGCGCCATTCCTGATCCAGTACAGCGATGCGATCGCCATGCGGCTGTCGCGCACGGACTGGCTGATGCAGTCGCTGGCGATGACCAAGATCGCCGCGCAGAGCCTGCAGACCGAGCGCCACGTCATCATCTGCGGCTACGGGCGCAGCGGCCAGAACCTGGCGCACATGCTGGAGCAGGAGGACATCAGCTATGTCGCCCTCGACCTGGACCCCGACCGCGTGCGCGATGCGGCGGCGGCCGGCGAGCGTGTGGTCTACGGCGATGCGGCGCGGCGCGAGTCGCTGGTGGCGGCCGGGGTCCACCGCGCGGCGGCGGTTGCCGTCACCTATGCCGACACGGCCTCGGCGCTGAAGGTGCTGCACCACGTGCAGGCGCTGGCGCCGACCTTGCCCGTCATCGTGCGCACCATCGACGATGCCGATCTCGACCGGCTGCAGCAGGCCGGCGCCGCCGAAGTGGTGCCGGAGATCATCGAGGGCAGCCTGATGCTGGCCTCGCACGCGCTGGTGCTGCTGGGCGTGCCGCTGCGGCGCGTGGTGCGCCGCGCGCAGGAAATGCGCGATGCGCGCTACGGCCTGCTGCGCGGCTACTTCCACGGCCAGGATGACGACGAGGACATGCTCGAGCGCGACGCCGTGCGCCTGCACTCGGTGCCGCTGATCAAGGGCTCGCCCGCGATCGGCCGCCCGCTGGGCACGCTGGGGCTGGAAACCTTCAAGACCTCGGTGACGGCGATCCGGCGCCAGGGTATCCGCGCGCTCGACCCGGAGCCGAACACCCTGCTCGAGCTGGGCGACATCGTCGTGCTGCGCGGCACGCCCGACGGCCTCCAGCAGGCCGAGGAGCGCCTGTCGCCCCGCTGATGTGCGGGTGCGTTATTTCGCCACGACTTCGAGCAGCGGCCCGCGCGAGCGCCGCTGCAGCGGCGGCTCGGCCAGGCGCGGCGGCAGGCCGGCCAGCACCGCGGCCGCGTTCAGCGAGCGGATCGGCACGCGCGTGTCCGACGGGATGCGCCCGTCCTGCTGCAGCATCAGGTAGCGCAGGCAGCAGACACGCAGGAACGAGGCGAAGTTGGCGACCTCGCCGCGCCGCTCCAGCAGTTCGTCGTAGAGCCTGCCGATCAGCTGGGTGACGCTCAGGCTGTCGCGCCGGCCGATTTCTTCGAGCACGTCCCAGAACAGGCATTCGAGCCGCACGCTGGTCGCCACGCCGTGCAGGCGCAGCGAGCGGGCCTGGGTTTCGTACGACTGCGGATTGGCGCGGATGAAGATTTCGCACATGGCGGGGTCTCCGGGCGGGAGCGCCCGGCGCGCGGGCAGTCCGATCAGTGTAGGACCCGCGTCCCCAGGACTTCAAGAAATTGCGCCAGCCATGCGGGGTGGGCCGGCCACGCGGGCGCGGTCACCAGGTTGCCGTCGGTATGGGCCTGGTCGACGGGGATGTCCTGGTAGGTGCCGCCCGCCGCCGTGACTTCCGGGCCACATGCCGGATAGGCGGAGCACGCGCGGTCCTTCAGGACGCCCGCCCCCGACAGCAGCTGCGCGCCGTGGCAGATCGCCGCGATGGGTTTGCCGGCGCCGCTGAAGTGGCGCACGATGTCGAGCACGCGCGGATCGAGGCGCAGGTATTCGGGAGCGCGGCCGCCGGGCACGACCAGCGCGTCATAGGCGGCGGGATCGACGTCGGCGAAGCTGGCATTGACGGTGAAGCGGTGGCCCGGCTTCTCGGAATACGTCTGCGCGCCCTCGAAGTCGTGCACGGCGGTGGCGATCGATTCGCCGGCCTGCTTGTCCGGGCAGACCGCGTGCACGGTGTGGCCGACCATCTGCAGGGCCTGGAAGGGCACCATGACTTCGTAGTCTTCGACATAGTCGCCTACCAGCATCAGAATCTTCTTCGCCATCGTCGTCTCCTGTATGGTTGCGGTTTGTGCATGGCGGCTGCCGTGCACCGTGCCTGCCGCATTGTGGTGCGGCGCCATCCGGGCCGGGTGGTAGCCGGCTACCGCATCGCCTTTTCTCTTTCTGTTTCAGCAATGACCGACGCCAGCATCTCTCCGTCCTCGCCCGTTCCTGCCTCGACCGAACTGGGCGATGTGACGCGCTACCTGCGCGAGCGCATCCGCACCGTGCCCGACTGGCCGCAGCCGGGGGTGATGTTCCGCGACATCACGCCGCTACTGCAGGACCCGAAGAGCCTGCGCGTGCTGGTGGACGTGTTCGTCCATCGCTATATGGGACAGGGGCTGAACCTGGTGGCGGGCATCGATGCGCGCGGCTTCATCCTCGGCTCCATCGTCGCGTACGAGCTGAACCTGGGCTTCGTGCCGATCCGCAAGAAGGGCAAGCTGCCGTTCACCACCGTGGCCGAGGAGTACATGCTGGAGTACGGCAGCGCCACGGTGGAGATCCACGCCGACGCCTGCAAGCCCGGCGACCGCGTGCTGCTGATCGACGACCTGATCGCCACCGGCGGCACCATGATGGCCGGCAAGCGCCTGCTGGAGCGGCTGGGCGCGACGGTGGTGGAGGGCGCGGCCATCGTCGACCTGCCCGAACTGGGTGGCTCGCGCCTGCTGATGGACGGCGGCCTGCCGCTCTTTACCGTGTGCCGCTTCGACGGGCATTGATGGCCGCCGGCGATGCCCTGGCCGCATCCCTTGGTGTCACCGCAACAAGACGCCGCCGCGCGCCGCGCGGTGGTGTGACCTTTTGATGAGAGGACAACGATGCCGAATGTGCTGCTGTTCCTGCTGTCTTCCGTCGCCATCACGGTGATGCCGGGGCCGGACAACCTGCAGGTGATCGCGCGCGGCGCGAGCCAGGGCCGCAAGGCCGGGCTGGCGGTGGCGGCCGGGTTTGCCTCGGGCTGCCTGTTCCATACGACGCTGGCGGCGCTGGGGCTGGCGGCGGTGCTGCAGTCCGCGCCGGTGGCGTTCCAGGCGATCCGCTGGCTGGGCGCGGCCTACCTGGTCTGGCTGGGCGTGCAGGCGCTGCGCAGCAAGGGCGGCGTCGGGCCGTCGGTGAGCGCGCAGGCGGCGGCGCCCGATCTGTGGCAGGTGTTCCGCCAGAGCGTGCTGGCCAACATGCTCAACCCCAAGGTGACGCTGTTCTTCGTGGTGTTCCTGCCGCAGTTCGTCGATGCGCAGGCCGGTCATGCGGCGCTGCAGATGCTGCTGCTGGGCGGGGTGTTCATGGCGCAGACCATCGTGGTCTTCGGCCTGTACGGCTGGTGCGCGGCGGCGCTGGGCGGCTGGATGCGCCGCACGCCGCGCGCGTCGCTGTGGCTGGATCGCGTGAGCGGCTGCATTTTCATCGGGCTGGGGCTGCGGGTCGCGCTCACCAAGTAAGTCACAGGCAAGGCGAGAAAGGATGTACACGCTGCTCAAGCTGCTCTCGGGCGTGGCCCTGCTGGTCTGGGGGACACAGACCGTCAAGGTCGGCATGCTGCGCCTGTATGGCGCCGACCTGCGCAGGCTGCTGTCGCGCAGTGTGTCGAACCGGTTCTCCGCGCTGCTGGCTGGCATCGGCGTGACGTGCCTGGTGCAGAGCAGCAACGCCACCGCCACCATCGTCGGCGCGTTCGTCGCGCAGGGGTTGATGAGCGTGTCGTCGGCGCTGGCGATCCTGCTGGGTGCCAACGTGGGCACCGCGATGATGGCGCAAGTGTTTGCGCTGGACCTGTCGTGGCTGTCGCCGCTGCTGATCTTCTTCGGGGTGATCCTGCACCTGTCGCGCAAGGGCAGTCCGGTCGGACATTTTGGGCGCGTGCTGATCGGGCTGGGGCTGATCATGCTGGCGCTGGAGCTGATCGCGGTGGCGGCCAGCCCGATGGTGGAGGCCAATGCGCTGCGCGTGCTGCTCGGTTCGATCTCGGCCGACACCGGCCTGAACATGCTGATCGGCGCGCTGCTTACGCTGCTGTGCTATTCGAGCCTGGCGGTGGTGCTGTTCTGCGCCACGCTGGCGACCTCGGCGGCGGTGTCGATCAAGGTGGCGTTCGCGATCGTGCTGGGCGCCAATATCGGCAGCGCCATCGCCGCGCTGGCGACCACGCCGTCGTCCAGCCAGGCCGCGCGCCGGGCGACGCTGGGCAATCTGCTGTCGCGCGTGCTGGGGGCGGCGCTGGTGCTGCCGTTCCTGGACAAGCTGGCCGCACTGGCGCCGCATGCCAGTGTGGCGCTGCAGCATGTGGTGGTGGCGTTCCACGTGCTCTTCAACGTGGCGCTGGCGGTGCTGCTGGTCGGCTTCACCGACCGGATGGCCAGGCTGTGCACGCGCATCCTGCCCGGTGGCCGGCACGTCGACGAACTGGTCGCGCCGCGCTATCTCGATCCGTCTGCGCTGGCCACGCCCATGCTGGCGCTGGGCAATGCCTCGCGCGAGGTGCTGCGCATCGGCGACCGCGTCGAGCACATGCTGGAAAACACCATGCGCGTGCTCAAGACCGATGACGTGCGGCTGCTGCAGACCACGCGCGCCGTCGACGATGAAGTCGACGCGCTGTACACAGCCATCAAGCTCTACCTGACGCAGCTCAGCCACGAGGCGCTGGACGAGCGCGAGGGCAAGCGCTGGGCCGACATCATCTCGCTGACCATCAACCTGGAGCATGCCGGCGACATCATCGATCGCATGCTGCAGGACGTGCGCGAGAAGAAGATCGCGCACAAGCTGGCCTTCTCGGAGGCGGGCCTGCGGGAGCTGGAGGACATGCATGCCCGGCTGGTTGCCAACCTGCGGCTGGCGCTGTCGGTGTTCCTGACCGGCGACCTGCGCAGCGCCCAGCAGCTCATGCTGGAGAAGGCGCACTTCCGCGACCTGGAGAAGCGCTACGCGCGCAGCCACCTTACGCGTGTGTCGGCGCAGACCTCGGAGAGCATCGAGACCAGCTCGCTGCACCTGGACATCATCAGCGATTTCAAGCGGCTCAATTCGCTGTTCTGCGCGGCCGCCTACCCGGTGCTGGACGAGGCCGGGCTGCTGGGGCGCAGCCGCATGCACGAGGCGGACGAGGCCACGAGCACCGAGGCCTGAGCGCTACAGCTTGTAGCCGATCTGCCGCAGCAGGTCCTTGCGCCATGCGATGTCGGCATCGGTCTCGATGCCCAGCGGCGAGGCGCCGTCCACCACGCCCAGTACGCCGCGGCCCTGCTCGGTTTGCGCGACGATCACCTGCGTCGGGTTGGCGGTGGCGCAGTAGATGCGGCACACCTCCGGCACCGCGCGCACGGCGGCCAGCACGTTGACGGGGAAAAAGCCGTCGCCCAGGAAGATCAGGAACACATGACCCGCGCCGATGGCGAGCGCGTTGTCGCGGGCCAGCTTGAGCGCGGCGTCGTCATTGCCGGACCAGCGCACCAGCCGCTTGCCGGACGCCTCGCAGAAGGCCAGGCCGAAACGGATGCCGGGCACCGCGCCGACCAGCGCTTCGTGGAGGTCTTCCACGGTCTTGATGAAGTGCGACTGGCCGAGGATGAAGTTGGTGGCTTCCGGCTTGACGATGGGGACTACCGTGAGTTCCATGGCCGCGCTCCCGCGAGTAGGGCAATGCCATCCATGGTAGGCCGCCGCGATGCCATTGCAAGCCGCGGCGGCGTGCGCCTCATTTGCGCTTGAGCAACGGCGCCAGATACTTGCCGGTAAAGCTCGCGCGGCTCTTGGCCACCTCCTCCGGCGTGCCCTTGGCGATGATCTGCCCGCCGCCGGCGCCGCCTTCGGGGCCGAGGTCGAGCAGCCAGTCCGCCGTTTTGATCACGTCGAGGTTGTGCTCGATGATGACGACCGTGTTGCCCTGGTCGCGCAGCTTGTGGATCACCTTGAGCAGCAGCTCGATGTCGTGGAAGTGCAGGCCGGTGGTTGGCTCGTCGAGGATGTAGAGCGTGCGGCCGGTGTCGCGCTTGGACAGCTCCAGCGACAGCTTCACGCGCTGCGCCTCGCCGCCCGACAGCGTGGTCGCCGACTGGCCCAGGCGGATGTAGCCCAGGCCCACGTCCAGCAGCGTCTGCAGCTTGCGGCGCACTACCGGCACCGGCGCGAAGAACTCGTGCGCCTGCTCGACCGTCATCTCGAGCACTTCGGTGATGTTCTTGCCCTTGTACAGCACCTCCAGCGTTTCGCGGTTGTAGCGCTTGCCGTGGCACACGTCGCAGGGCACGTACACGTCGGGCAGAAAGTGCATCTCGACCTTGAGCACGCCGTCGCCCTGGCACGCCTCGCAGCGGCCGCCCTTGACGTTGAACGAGAAGCGGCCCGGGTCGTAGCCGCGCTCCTTGGCGGCCGGCACGCCCGCATACAGCTCGCGGATCGGCGTGAACAGGCCGGTGTAGGTGGCCGGGTTGGAGCGCGGGGTGCGGCCGATCGGCGACTGGTCGACGTTGATGACCTTGTCGAAGTGCTCCAGGCCGTCGATGCGGTCGTGCGCGGTGGGCTCCGGGGTGGAGCCGTAGAGGTGGCGCGCCACCGCGTTGTACAGCGTGTCGTTGATCAGCGTCGATTTGCCCGAGCCCGATACGCCCGTCACGCAGGTGAGCAGCCCGACCGGGATGTCGGCGTTGACGTGCTTCAGGTTGTTGCCCGACGCGTTGACGATGCGCAGCCAGCGCGCTTCGTCGGGCGCGGTGCGCTGCTTGGGCACCTCGATGCGGCGCTTGCCCGACAGGTATTCGCCGGTCAGCGAGCCGGGTGACCGCTCGATCTGCCTGGGCGTGCCTTCGGCGATGATCTGGCCGCCGTGCACGCCGGCGCCGGGGCCGATGTCGACCACGTGGTCCGAGGCGCGGATCATGTCTTCATCGTGCTCGACCACCAGCACCGAGTTGCCGAGGTCGCGCAGGTGCTTGAGGGTGCCGATCAGCCGGTCGTTGTCGCGCTGGTGCAGGCCGATGGAGGGCTCGTCCAGCACGTACATCACGCCGGTCAGGCCCGAGCCGATCTGCGAGGCCAGGCGGATGCGCTGCGCCTCGCCGCCGGAGAGCGTGTCGGCGCTGCGCTCCAGCGAGAGGTAGTCGAGCCCGACGTTGTTCAGGAAGTTCAGCCGCGAGGTGATTTCCTGGACGATCTTGTCGGCGATCTCGCGCTTGGCGCCGTGCAGGTTCAGCGTGAGGAAATATGTGAGCGCATCGCGCAGCGGCCAGCCGTTGATCTCGTAGATGGCGCGGGCCTGGTCGCTGTCGCCGAGCTTGACGTGGCGCGCCTCGCGGCGCAGGCGCGTGCCCTCGCACTCGGGGCAGGCCTGGTTGTTCTGGTACTTGGCCAGCTCTTCGCGCACGGCGATGGAGTCGGTTTCCTTGTAGCGCCGCTCCAGGTTGGGGATGATGCCCTCGAAGGCATGCTCGCGCACCGTGGTGCGGCCGCGTTCGTTGATGTACGTGAACGGGATCTGCTGCTTGCCCGAGCCCTGCAGCACGACGTCCTGGACTTCACTGGGCAGCTCTTCGAACGGCGTGTCGGTGTCGAAGTCGTAGAACGCCGCCAGGCTCTGCAGCATCTGGAAGTAGAACTGGTTGCGGCGGTCCCAGCCCTTGATGGCGCCCGAGGCCAGCGACAGGTTGGGGAAGGCCACCACGCGCTTCGGGTCGAAGAAGGTGATCTGGCCCAGGCCGTCGCAATGGGGGCAGGCGCCCATCGGGTTGTTGAACGAGAACAGGCGCGGCTCCAGCTCCGGCAGCGAATACGAGCAGATCGGGCAGGCGAACTTGGAGCTGAAGACGTGCTCCTTGCCCGTGTCCATCTCCAGCGCGAGGGCGCGGCCGTCGGCCAGGCGCAGCGCGGTCTCGAAGGATTCGGCCAGGCGCTGCTTGAGTTCCGGGTTGACCTTGACGCGATCGACCACCACCTCGATGGCGTGCTTGTCGTTCTTCTTCAGCTTGGGCAGCGCGTCGACCTCGTAGACCTTGGCTTCGGCCTCGTGCGCCGTGCCGCCGCCCGAGCGGATGCGGAAGCGCACGAAGCCCTGCGCCTGCATCGCCTCGAACAGGTCCACGTGCTCGCCCTTGCGGTTGGTCACCACGGGCGCCAGGATCATCAGCTTGGTGTCGGCCGGCAGCGCCAGCACGGCATCCACCATCTGCGACACGCTCTGCGCTTCCAGCGGCTGGCCGTGCTCCGGGCAGTAGGGCGTGCCGGCGCGGGCGTACAGCAGGCGCAGGTAGTCGTGGATCTCGGTGACGGTGCCGACGGTGGAGCGCGGGTTGTGGCTGGTGGCCTTCTGTTCGATCGAGATGGCCGGCGACAGGCCTTCGATCAGGTCCACGTCCGGCTTTTCCATCAGTTGCAGGAACTGCCGCGCATAGGCCGACAGCGACTCCACGTAGCGGCGCTGCCCTTCCGCATAGAGTGTGTCGAACGCGAGCGACGACTTGCCCGACCCCGACAGCCCCGTGATGACCACCAGCTGGTTGCGCGGCAGATCGAGGTTGATGTTCTTCAGGTTGTGGGTCCGGGCCCCACGAATCTTGATGGCTTCCATGTGCGGCGTCGCGCTGTCGGGCCCCGTGCCACAAGAATTGGCAAAAAGGCGGAAGGGGCGAAAAGGGTAAGCCTGCTAATATACCGAACTTCGGTTTTGCGGGTGCTGGCCCCAGCGTGGGGCGATTCGCGGGGCCGTTCAAGTGTCCTTGCCGTCGCTCGATGGCGGCGGTCCCCGCACATGTCTTCCGCTTCCCCACTCATGACTTCCGCCTCCGGCCGCATGACCGGTTTCGAGTTGCGCGCCGCCACTTCGCTGGCCGGCATCTTCGCGCTGCGCATGCTGGGCCTGTTCATGATCATGCCGGTGTTCGCCGTGTTCGCGAAGTCGCTGCCGGACGGCGGCAACACCCAGCTGGTCGCTTTCGCCATCGGCGTGTACGGCCTCACGCAAGCCGTGCTCTACATCCCCTACGGCTGGCTGTCGGACCGCTTCGGGCGCAAGCCGGTCATCGTGGCGGGGCTGCTGATCTTTGCCGCGGGCAGCCTGGTGGCGGCGTTCTCGCACAGCGTGGCGGGCATCGCGGTGGGCCGGGCCATCCAGGGCGCCGGCGCGATCTCGTCCGCGGTGATCGCCTTCGTGGCCGACCTGACGCGCGAGGAGCACCGCACCAAGGCGATGGCGATGATCGGCGGCAGCATCGGCGTGTCGTTCGCCGTGGCCATTGTCAGCGCGCCGGTCATCTTCCGCTGGATCGGCATGCCGGGCATGTTCCTGGCCATCGGCATCCTGGCGCTGATCGCCATCGGCGTGGTGCTGTGGGTCGTGCCGGATGCGCCGCGCCCGGCGGCGCACGTGAGCGCGCCGTTCCGCGAGGTGCTGCACAACCGCGAGCTGCTGCGCCTGAACTTCGGCGTGTTCGCGCTGCATGCCACGCAGACGGCGCTGTTCGTCGTGCTGCCGCACATGCTGGAGACCGCCGGCCTGCCGGTCGATTCGCACTGGAAGATCTACCTGCCGGTGATGGGTGTGTCGTTCGTGCTGATGGTGCCGGCCATCATCGCCGCGGAGAAGCGCGGCAAGATGAAGGCGGTGCTGCTGTCGGCCGTCGCGCTGGTGATGGTGGCGCAGCTGGCGCTGGGCGAGGCGCAGCCGACGTTGGCCTCGCTGACGGTCGCGCTGCTGGTGTACTTCCTCGGCTTCAACGTGCTGGAGGCCTCGCAGCCGTCGCTGGTCTCGAAATATGCGCCGGGCGTGCGCAAGGGCGCCGCGATGGGCGTCTACAACACGACGCAGGCGCTCGGGCTGTTCACGGGCGGGGCCGGCGGCGGCTGGATTCTGCTGCATGCCGGGCAGCATGCGGTGTTCTTCACCTGCGCTGGCCTGGCGGCAGCCTGGCTTATAATCGCCGGTCCCATGCGGATGCCGGCGCTGCGTCGTCACTAAAGCCGGCCGATACGGCGGCATCACTTACTTATCTTCGGAAACTCATCATGGCGTCCGTCAACAAAGTCATCATCGTCGGCAATCTCGGCGCCGATCCCGAAACGCGTTACATGCCGAGCGGCGACGCCGTCACCAATATCCGCGTGGCGACCACCGACCGCTACAAGGACAAGGCCAGCGGCGAAATGCGCGAGGCCACCGAGTGGCACCGCATCGCCTTCTTCGGCCGCCTGGCCGAAATTGCCGGCGAATACCTGAAGAAGGGTTCGCAGGTCTACGTCGAAGGCCGCCTCAAGACCCGCCAGTGGGAGAAGGACGGCCAGAAACAGTACAGCACCGAAATCGTCGCCGAGCAGATGCAGATGCTCGGCAGCCGCCAGGGCATGGGCGGCGAGGGCGGTGGCGGCGGCGGCTACTCGCGCGGCGAATCGTCGGGAGGTGGCGGTTACGGCGGTGGCCGTGCCCAGGGCGGCGGCGGTATGAGCCGCGGCGAAGGCGGTGGTGGTCAAGGCGGCGGCGCGCGCCGTCAGCAGGCGCCTTCGAATGGGTTTGAGGATATGGATGACGATATTCCGTTCTAAGAGGAACTTAGTCTAATTCTTTAAAGGAAGGCTCCGAAATTCTTGTCTAATCAATGGGTTAGGCAGGGATTTGCGGGGCCTTCTTTTTTTGACCCTATACCAGCAAACCGTACCCCAGAGAAGTCGAGACTCCGGCATGATTTTCACCATTTGAAATGGAAGACATGCCATGAAGACGAGCAAGTTCACCGAGGCGCAAATAGCGTTCGCGCTCAAGCAAGCGGAGCTGGGCACGAAGGTCGAGGCAGTGTGCCGCAAGCTGCGGCATCAGCGACGCGACGTTCTACAACGGGAAGAACTACGGTGGCGTTGGCCCTTCGGAGCTGCGTAGGATGCGCCAACTCGAAGAAGAGAATGCGAAGCTCAAGCGGCTGGTGGCGGACCTGAGCCTGGACAAGGCCATGCTGCAGGACGTGCTGTCAAAAAAGCTCTGAAGCCTTCCCGCACGCGCACGCTGATCGACGAGCTACCGAACGCCATCGCGCGAGCCTGACCAAGGCTTGCGCGCTGTTTCGCATGTCGTGCTCGGTGTACGGGTATCGGTTTGTTGCTCGCGACGCATTGGCACTGCTTGCACGCATCAAGGCGATTGCGGCCACACGTGTGCATTACGGCTATCGCCGTGTGCACGTGATGCTGCAGCGGGACGGTTGGAAAGACCATCACAAACGCGTCTATCGTCCGTATCGAGCGGAAGGCTTGTCGCTCCGGCAAAAACGCCCAAAGCGCAACAAGTCGGCGCGGCTAGCGGTCATGTCAGAAAATATTCGATACGGCGCCCTCTCGATGAGCGCTGGAGAGCAACTGGCGAACTAAACTTTAGGGGACGATGCCTGCCGCCCCGGGGAGAAGCCATGAAACGCGTGATCAAGAGTTTCCTGCTTGCCGTTGCCCTACTGACAGTGGTTAGCGGCACCGTTGGAACCTATGCGCTCCTCTCCGCACAGTCGGCTCATGCTGAGCCGTGCGGCGGCCGTGGGTATCCGCAGGGCAGTGGCGGCAGCCAGCCCTAGCCTTTTTGCAGAACGAATACCCGTAGGCCGCAATAGAGCGGCAGAAATTTCGTGCCTCAGGCGCATCGACCGTGTGATGGTGATGACTGACCGCGCCCGGGTTGTTCTCCTGATGATCGGCCCCGCCATCGCGCGGGGCCGGTCTTTCATTCCGAATCGTTCTTGTGAAAGAGCCGCTTGGTGGCCCGCTTGGTCTCGTGCGCCGCGTTCGCTACGCCATGACCGACCGTCCGGGCTGCGTTGGCGGTCGCGTGGCCGAATTCCCGCGCGGCGTGTCCCGTTTTTTTCGCGGCATCTTTCGAGCCTTGCTTGATGTCCTGCTTCATCTCGCCCAGGTCGGCGCGTGCCGCGGGGCTGAGGAGGGCGAGCATGAGCGCGGCGAGCGCGAAGTGGCGACGGTTCATGGTGTCTGTCCTCCGAACAAGTGTTGACGCTACCGCGCCTGAGCGTTGGCTTTGGCGAGCGCACCGGCATCCGGCAGGCCCAGGCCGGCCGCGTCCAGCACGACGGCGGCGCGGCCGGTGAGCAGCACGCGCTCGCCGCAGCGCACCGAGAAGCGATACAGCACGTTGTTGCCGTCGCCGCCCATGCGCTCGGCCTCGATGGTCAAGGGGGCCTCGATCGTATCCAGGCGTTCGACGTGCGCCTCGACACTGCGCACGCTGGCAAGGAAGCCCGCGCGCGGGCGGTCTTGCGCGTTGCCGAGGATGGCGCCGTGGACGGCCATGGCCTGGGCGGCGTATTCGATCCCGCAGACCGCCGCCAGCCGGCCGTGGGCACGCAGCGGGTTGTCGGGGGCGCGATGGCTGGTCGTGGTGCAGCGGATGTGCGTGTCGTCCCACGTGACGACCTGGTCGAGCAGGCACATCGCGCCGCTGTGCGGAATGCGCGCGGCGATCCAGGCGTGGTCGAGCGGCGGCGAGAGGGGGCGGTCGGTGGTCATCGCGGGAAGGCGCCGGAGGCTGTCGGCATGACGATGTCGACGTGCAGCCGGGTGTCCGGCAGGTAGTCGAGCACCACGCTCGCCGGGCGCCGGGCGGCCAGCGCTTCGAGCAGCGGCAGCGCGCGGGCGGCGGGGTTGCCCGCCCGCAACGGCTCGAACTCGGGTGAGGCGAGGGGGGTGGCGGGCGCATCGGTGAGCCGGGCATCGATGCGCGCCAGCGTGTGCGGGCCGGCCTCGGGCGCCAGCACCAGCGCCACGCCGAAGGCATCGGGAATGGGCCGCACCGCGCGCAGCGGTTCGGGGTAATCGGTGTCGAAGGCGATCAGCAGGGTGGGCACCGCGTCGACCGTCACCTGGCACAGGCTTTCGAGCAGGCCCGCGACGAAGCTGCCGTCGTAGGCGCACAGCACGTTGGACGGCGCCATGGCGCGGGTGGCGATGCTCCAGTAGCCCGCCGGCGCGTTGTGCACGGAATTGTGGAAGCGCGTCGGCGAGAGCTGGCGGTCTTCGCCCGCGAGCGTTTCGCAGATCGCGTGGCAGTTCTGGCTGTCGCCGCCGGATGCGGCAAAGACGGTGGCGAGCGTGGCGGCGTCGCGGCCGCTCGCGGCCACCGCTTCCAGGCCCACCGCCAGCGCGACGCGGACGGCGGGGCCGGTGCGGCGCCGTTCGGCCGCGGGCAGACCGGCGGGCGGCGGCAAGGCGGTGCGTTCGGGCGCGTAGGGCGCCTGGCCGGTCAGCAGGGCGGCTGCGTGCGGCCACTGGTTCAGGCCGGGCCCGAGCAGCCCGACGCCTTCGATGAATGCGCTCAGTCGGGTCATGGGGCGATGGAGGTGGCGAGGCTGTCCGCGCGGCCGAGCACCAGGCTGCAGTTGGTGCCGCCGAAGCCGAACGCATTGCTGAGGGCGGCGCGCAGGCGGGCCGGTCGGCTCGTCAGCACGTAGTCGAGCGCGAGCACCGGATCGGGCCGGGTCGTGTTGATGCCGGCGGGCAGCAGCTGATGGCGCAGCGCGAGCGCCGCGATCACCGCTTCCAGCGCCCCCGCCGCGCCCAGCGTGTGGCCGGTCGCGCCTTTGGTCGAACTGCACGGCGTGTCGCTGAACAGTGCGTTGACCGCGTGGCTTTCGGCGGCGTCGTTGCTGGCGGTGGCAGTGCCGTGCAGGTTGATGTAGTCGATCGCCTCGGCCGCGATGCCGGCCGAGGCCAGCGCCTGCTCCATCGCCAGGCGCGCGCCCAGTCCCTCCGGATGCGGTGTCGACATATGGTGCGCGTCGCTCGATTCGCCGACGCCGAGCAGCAGGATGGCCTCGTCGTGCCCGGACCGGCCGTCGGCGCGCTCGAGCAGGACGAAGGCTGCAGCCTCGCCGATCGAGATGCCGTCACGCGCCACGTCGAACGGCTTGCATGGTTGCCGCGACAGCAGTTCGAGCGAGTTGAAGCCGTACAGCGTGGTCAGGCACAGCGAATCCACGCCGCCCACGACCGCCGCGTCGATCAGGCCGGCTTCGAGCATGCGCCGCGCCGAGCCGAAGACCTTGGCGCCGGACGAGCAGGCCGACGAGACCGACATGGCCGGGCCGTGCAGCCCGAAATAGGCGCGCACGAAGGCGGCGGACGAATAGGGGCTGTGCGTGTGCGCGTAGCGGAAATCGGCGGGCAGGGCGCCGGTCTGCGGATCGCGGTGCCGGTAGGCGAGTTCGGTCTCCAGGATGCCGGCGGTGCTGGTGCCCACGAAGACGCCGATGCGCCCGGCGCCATGGCGCGCCCGTGCTGCCTCGACCTGTTCGGCGAAGCCGTCCTGCGTCAGGCCGATCTGCGCGAGCCGGTTGTTGCGGCACTCGAAGTCGCTCAGGTCGGCGCGCACGGGCTGGGCGTCGACGTCCTCGACCGCGCCGGTCCAGGTGTCGAGGTCAGCGCGCTCGAAGCGGCAGGGCGCGAGGCCGCCGCGCTGCCCGCGCAGGGCATCGAGCGTGGCGTCGAGGCCGCGTCCGAGGCAGCTCGTGGCGGTGAAGTGCGTGAGCAGGAGGGGTTTCAACGGGACGGGTCCGGTGGCGGCCTTGCGGGGCCGCGATGGGGTGGTCAATGGGACGGTCTGGGTGCCGGTCTTTTCAAATTTTATCAAGCGGCCGGGGCGGGCTGGGCCGGATGGATCGGTTCCGGCGCGATCGCGGCGCGCAGCGTTGTGCACTGCAACCGCGCATCCGCCGCCGCGCGCAGTAAGGCCGGCAGCACTTCCAGGACGACCGGCTCGCCTTGCGTGCTGCGTGCGGCATGGCCGTCATGGAGGAGCAGGATGTCGCGCGGGGCGAGGCCGCGCAGCAGGCGGCGTGTCACCACGGCGGCGTCGCGCGTGCGGGTGTCGAAGCCGCGCCGGGTCCAGCTTGCCAGCTGCAGTCCGAGCCGGCACAGCACCGGCTCGAGGAACGGATTGCGCAAGCCCGCGGGCGCGCGGAAGAACAGCGGTTGCATGCCGCTGAGCCCGGTCAGCGTCTCCTGCGCGGCCTCGATCTCGCGCCGCAGCGCGCCCGGGCCCAGCAGGGAGAAGTTGTGCCAGTGCCGCTGGCTGTGGTTCTCCACCGCATGCCCGCGCGCGACGATGGCTTCGACCAGCCGGGGGTGCCGGCGCGCCAGGTCGCCGATACAGAAGAACGTTGCCTGCGCGCCATGGCGATCGAGCAGATCGAGCACGCGCGGGGTGACTTCCGGATGCGGGCCATCGTCGATGGTGAGGGCGATCTTGCGGCCCGCGCTTTCCGGCAGCCGGGTCCAGTTGGGGCCGAGCAGCGCGCTGCTCGGCCACAGGCCGGCAGCGGCCAGCGCCAGGTGGGACGCGATCACCCCGCCGGCCGCCCACGGCCACCAGCCCGGCTGGGCCACCACCGCCGCAGCGGCGCCGGCGTGCAGCACGGCCGTGCCGGCGATGAGCGGCGTCGGCTTCCAGGGGCGCGGCGTGCCGGGCGGAATGGGCAACGGCGGATTCATGCCGGATCTCCGTGACGGGGGTGGGTCGGTGCGGGCGCGGTCGCTTGTGTCGCCGCCGGCGCGAGGATGGCGGCAAACACCAGTGCGAGGATGGCGCCGGGGCCGACGGTCAGCCCGAACGTCTCCAGCATCGGCACCCGCGACAGCGCCAGCAGGCCGAAGCCGGCCACGGTGGCGAGATTGGCGATCAGCAGCGAGACCAGGGTTTGCGGCGTCACCGGCTGCGCGCCGGCCGATGCATCCGCGCGCCGGCTGAAGAACAGCGCGTAGTTCGAGCCGACCGCCACGATCAGCAGCATGCCGATCAGGTGCAGGATGGTCAGCGGCACGCCCGCCAGCGCAAAGCCGGCGGCTACCATCAGCACGGCGGCCGCCAGCGGCGCGAGCGCGAGCATGGCGCGCCGCGCGGACCGTAGCGCGATCGCCAGCAGCAGCGCGATGGCGCCGACGCCCGCGAGCGACAGGCGAATGTCTTCGCGCACGTAGTTCACATAGAGGCGGTCGGCCTCGGCCTTCATGTCGATGAAGAGCGCGTCCGGCACGCCCGCGCGCTCGACGGCGGCACGGACCCGGGCGGTATCGAGGCCGGGCTGGCCGGCGCTGCGCGCTTGCGCGTCGGCGCTCGCGCGCAGCGGCAGCATCGCGCTCCAGCGGCCGGCGCGTTCGGTCAGCAGGGCATCGACGGCCAGCGCCATCGAGGTGCCGCGCAGGTCCGCGCGCGTGAGCAGCGGCTGGTGCCGCGCTGCCTCCACATCGGCGAGGAACGGCGCGAACCGTTCCGGCTTCACGCGGATGGGCTGATCGACCAGGGCGGCGCGCAGGCGTGCCGCGAGCGCGTCGGCGTTCGGCAGGCTCGCCAGGCGCGCACGCTGCGCGGCCTCGCTCGGCAGGAAGCGCGCCGGGCTGTCGTAGCCGCCGAGCACGCCCGCATCCACCAGCGGCTGCAACTGAGCCGACACCTTCTCGGCGCCCTCGAGCACGGCCTGCTCGCCGGCGCCCGAGATCACCACCAGATACCGCACGTCGGGCGCACCGGCGTCGGCGCGCAGGCTCGCATCGAGCGCCTGGCTCTGGGCCGGCACCGGGCTCAGGGCGGCCAGCTCCCGGTTCCAGAGCCGGTCATGGTGCAGCGCGAGCCCGGCGCAGGCGGCAACCAGCAGCGCCGCCAGCGGCCAGCGCAGCCGGGGCGCCGCCCGGGCCGCGCGCGCCAGTGCCGCGCCCAGCCGCGAGACATCCCGGATGGCGGCTTGGCCGCCGCGCAGATGCGGCAGCACGAAGCGCGTGACCAGGGCGGCCGTCGCCAGGCCCGCGATCGAATACAGCCCGAGCTGCACCAGGCCGGGAAAGCCCGAGAACAGCATCGACGCAAAGCCGCACACGGAGGTCAGCACACCGAGCCGGATGGTCGGCCAGTACTCGGCGATCCAGCCGCGCATCGCATCCGCCCGGCGCACGCCCGGCTGCGCCGATTGCACGAACAGATAGATCGAATAGTCCACCGCTTCGCCGATCAGCGTGGTGCCGAACCCGAGCGTCAATCCGTGGACGGCACCGAACGCCAGGCTGACCGACGCCACGCCCGCGGCCACGCCCGACAGCACCGGCAGCAGGCCGAGCGCGAGCGTGCGCGGCGACCGGTAGACCACGAACAGCAGCGCGACGATCAGGGCGAGGCTCAGCGTGGAGAGCCGCTCCACGTCGTGCCGGATGGTGTCGCGCGTGTCGACGGCGAATACGCCCGGGCCCGTCATCAGCAGGCGGCAGGCGGCGGCGTCGGGCAGCGCGCGCGCGGCGGCCTCGAAGGCGCCGCGCACGGCGGCCATGGCGCCGGCCTGCGCGTCGGTGTCGGCACCGGCGCCGGCGGTCTGGGCGACCAGCACGGCGCGCCGGCCGTCGCGCGAGACCCAGACGCCGTGGCGCGACGGCGGCTGCGCGCTGCTGTCGAGCTGGCTGACCAGCGCGGCCACTTCACCGGTGGGATCGCGCGGCAGCATGGCCTTGGCGACGAGGCCCGCCGACGAGCTCAGCAGGTCGAGGCTGTCGCCCAGGGCCTGGTGCAGCCCGTCGGCGGAAAAGCGCTGCGGCGTCACCGCCGGGCTCAGCAGGTAGCGGTGATCGACGACGAAGCGCTGGTCCCGCTCCCGGCCGACCGGCTCGCCGTTGCTGACCGACGCGAACCGGGCATCGCCGCGCAGGGTCGCCGCCACCCGCCGCGACAGCTCGGCGCGCACCGGCGGCTCGCCGCCCTCGATCGCGACCAGCATCAGCCGCGACACCAGCCCGTCGCGCAACTGGTCGACCAGCACGCGCTGCTCGGCGCTCGGCGAGCTTGGCAGGAAGGCGGATAGATCGGCCACGAAGCTCGCGCGGACGATCACGGCGACGCAGGCCAGCAGGCCCAGCAGCCACAGCAGCACGGCGGGCTGCCGCAGTGCGCGCGGGCGATGCGTGTCGGGGCCGGTCGATGGGCGTGGAGGCATCGGTCAGTTCGCCGGGCGGTCCTGCAGCTGCATCACCGAGCGGTCGCCGTCGGCCTGCTGGATCGCGACCCGGTGCAGCCGGTCGCGTGTGCCGTCGAGGGTGATGGTGCTGACCACCTTGAGCATGCGCGCGTCGAGCGGCGTGAGCGTGAGCGTCCAGTCATCGCCGCGGCCGGTGACGGCCACCCGGTAGACCTGTTCGAGCGCGTAGCGGTTGCCCGCGAGCGTCGCGCGGATGCTTTCGATGAAGGCGTCGAGCTCCGGGTACTGGGCCAGCGGCAGCGTGTACTTGCGCTGGTTGCGCTCGATGGTCAGCTTGTCGCCGTCGACCACGAGGTGCTCGGGCTTCGGGCTGAGCGTGTGCTTCTCCAGGTGGTCGGGCGCCGCGAACACCAGTTCGCCGGACGATTCCACGGGCTGCGCGGCGATCGCCAGGTATTTGGTTTCGACGAACGTCGCCCGGCCCGCCTTGTTGCGCGCGAGCGTGGACATCAGGCGGTCCAGGTTCCAGTCGGACGGGTTGGGTCCGGTCGCGCCGGCGGCGATGGCGGCGTCGGCCAGCGCGATGGCGGTCAGGGTGATGGCGATGGCCCCGAAGGCCCGTCGACGGATCGGAAGGAAGCGGCGCGTGGCGGTCATGCGTCAGGGGTTCCTGGTGGCGGGCAGGTCGGCGCCCGGCGGTGCGGCGTCGCGGGGCGGTGCGGCGGTCTCGGCACCCTGCCAGAAGTCGAAGTAGTTGAACCAGTTGTAGGGGGCCGCCCGGCAGTAGCGTTCGAGCAGCGCGACGTAGCGCGTCAGCGCGGCGTGCACCGCGGCGGCCCGCTCGTCGCGCCGCACGCCGGAGAAATCGGCCAGCGTCTCGAAGTGCACGTCGTAGCGGTTGCCGTCACGGTACAGGCCCGTCATGAAGAGCACGGGGCGCTTGAGCATGGCCGCCATGTGCAGCGGGCCGAGCGGGAACATGGCGGGTGCGCCCAGGAAGGCCATGCGCTGCACCGATGCGCCGGCCTCGCGCAGCAGGGTGCGGTCGGCCAGCATGCCGACCATGCTGTTGGCGTCCAGCGCCTCGTGCACCTTGAGCATCGCGTCGACGCGGCCCAGGCCGATGACTTCGGGCTTCGCGGCGGGGTTGATGGCGGCGAGCGCGGCGTTGATCTTGCGCGCATTGTCTTCGTACATGGTGATGGCGATGCGCATGCCCGGCCGCGTGCGGCCGAGGGCGCGCACCACCTCGAAGCTGCCCAGGTGCGCGCCCATCAGGAACACGCCGCGCCCCTCGGCGAGCGCGGCGTGGACCAGGCCCTCGCCCTGCAGGCGGATGTCGAACAGGTCGAAGCGTCCGTGCATCAGGTAGATGCGGTCGTGGATCGTCGCGCCGAAGGTGAACAGGTGCCGGTACACGTCGCGCCAGCGCGCGGGCCGGCCGAGCACCCGGCGCAGATAGTCGCGCGAAGCCCGGCGCGCCGACGGCGAGAACAGCATGAAATACGCGGCGGCGGCCCGCAGCACGGCACGGCCGACCGGCCGCCCGAAGCGCAGCGAAATCCACGTCATGGCGCGCAGCAGCGGCAGGTTGCTGCGCTCCTCGCGCTCGGCCCATTCGGTGCGCTTCATGGGCGCGCCGCCTCCTGTTGCGCCAGCACGCCGCTCGCGACTTCGCGCTCGCCGGCGCTGACCGTGAAGCGGATCGCCCCGCTGGCCGTGGCCTCGAAGGCGAGCGCGAGCGGCACGCCGGGCGCGGCGGGGCTGAGGAATTTCGCCGAACTGAGCCGGCAGGCGTCGAACGGCCGGTTCAGCGCCGCGCCGATCCGGCGGATCGCCTGATCGAGCAGCACGACGCCCGGCACGATCGGGTGCCCGGGGAAATGGCCCGGCAGGGCGGGGTGATCGGCGGGGATCGTGAAGGTGATCGGGGCCGGCGCACCTGCGCGGGCCCCGCGGTGCCCGTGCTGCGCAATCAGCGCCGCGAGCGCATCGCGCGGCAGCTTGCCGGTGGCATCGCGCGGCAGCGCCTCGACCAACAGCAGCGGGCGCGGCAGGAAGGCCGGATCGATGCGCTCGCGCAGGGCGTGCAGCAGGTCGGCGGCGGCAAGCTCCGGTGCGACCACCAGCGCGGCCAGGCGCGCGGGCGGCTCGCTGCCGTTGTCCGCGGCGGACGGCATGAAGAACACGCCGTCCTCGACGCCCGGTATCGCGTTGAGCTGGTGGTTCAGGTAGGCCAGCGAAGTCCGCTTGCCGGCGACGTTGATGAGATCGGCCTTGCGTCCGTGCAGCAGGAAGTGGGTGTCGTCGATCGGCTCGAGCGTGTCGCCCATCGGCACGGGCGCATCGAGGTGCGCGCCCGAGGCCCAGGTGACCGGTCCGTCCTCATCGGGCGTGCCGGCGCGGGCTTCGAGCCGGATGCCCGGCTGCAGGTGCCACGTGGCGCCCTGCGCGGTCCGTCGCGTGGCGATCTGGCCGGTTTCGGTGCTGCCGTAGATCTCGATCAGGGGCGCCGCGAGCCGTGCCTCGGCCTCGCTCGCCAGGGGCTCGGGCAGCGGCGCGGTCGCCGACAGCACCAGCGCGGCCGGCGGCAGCGCGCGCTCCGACGACAGCAGCGCACGCAGATGGATGGGCGAGGTCACCAGCACGCGCGGCTGGGGCACCGCTTCGAGCGCCGCCCGGATGTCGGCCGGATAGAACGGCAGCCGGTTGCTGAAGGCGAGGCCGCCGACCAGCGCGAGCAGCACCGTCGACTCGAAGCCGTACATATGCTGCGGCGGCACCGTGCCCACCAGCGTGCAGGCGTGCGCATCGAGCAGCCCGAGGCGCGCGGCCGACGCGCGCACGCCCTCGACGAGCGCGCCCCACGTCTTGCGGTGCGGCACGGGCGTGCCGGTCGAGCCGGACGTGAAGATATAGGCCATCACCCGCGATGCATCGATCTGCGGCACGTCGACCGGCGCATCGGCCCCCGCTGCCGGCAGCGGCTCGGGAAACCGGAAGCGGGGCAGCGCGATCGCGCAGTCGGGCGCATCGTGCAGGCAGAACACATCGGGCGCGAACGCGGCCAGCCGGCGCACGGTCTCCGGCGTCTGCGAGGCCGGCAGCAGGCTGATCTTGCCGGCGACCAGCGTCGCGCACAGGCCGACCGTGAACCGGTAGCGGTCGGTGCACGCGTTGAAGACATGCGCGCCCGCAGGCAGCGCCGCGGCCAGCTGTGCCACCTCGGCGAGGAAGGTGCGCACGGCAACCGGCGCGCCGTCGCGCCAGGCGATGGTCTGGTCGGGCGAGGCATGGAACACCAGCGGATAGGTCTGCATGGCGTGGATCAATACAGTAGCGACAGGTCGAGCGGCGCGGCGGTACCGCATCGCGCGGACGGTGGATTCATCGGGTCTGGCCTGCCCTGGCGTGCATCGACTGCCGGTAGGCCCGCACCGACTCCAGGAGGCCGGTGCGTTGCGCGGGCGGCAGCATGAGGCGCCGGCACGCATATTCTGCGACGAACATCGCGCCCGCCAGCGGCAGCGTCAGGTAGTTGGCGAAGGTGGACCACGTCACGATCGGCGACGCGGCGAACAGCAGCGTGGAGACCGCGGCCATCCCCAGGAAGAACAGCGTCCAGGCCACCGTGATCTGCCGCGTGTAGCGCGCCACCTCCGGCGCGAGCGTGCCGTGGACGATGGCCGCGAACTGCGTGCACAGCGGCGTGCGGCCGGCCGCGAGCGTGCGGCCGAACACGAACGCCATCATCAGGTTGAAGCTGACGTGCTCGAGATACAGGCCCCATTCGAAATGGCGCGCCAGCGGTGCACGCGCCAGCCACAGTGCCGCGCAGGCGAGCGCCCACAGCGGCAGCAGCCAGGCGCGATGCGCCGATCGCAGCGCCGCGGCTAGCGCGATCGCCAGCAGCGGCACGATCGCCATGGCAAGGCCGAAGCCGTGCGCACCCGGCGTCGCCGCCGCGTGGTGCGCGCCGATCTGGTAAGCGGCAACGGCGAGGACCCCGGCCGCGCCGCGCGCGATGCGGGTCAGCGCGCCCATCGTCCGCTCCCGGGCGGGTCTTGCCGACGCGCGCACCCCGGCATCATGTCCCGGCCGGCGCGGGGCGGGCGACATGGGGCGGGGCGGACTTGCGGGGATCGGCTCAATGGATGGCACTGCATTTCGGGGACATCGGCGCTGACAGGGTGGGCGCGGCGCGGGGATCGGCGATGCCCCCAATCATACGCACCTCGTTTGGCGCCAAACGTTTTGGCTGGTGCGTTCGGGCCGGCACATTCTAGTGTCCGGGCCGTCCATTGTTGCGGTTGTGCCGGCGCGGCTTTGTAACCGTTTGTACGGCCGGGCCGCCGCCGGCGTCAGGCGGGGCGGCGCCCTGCGGGGATCGGCCGGGCGGCCCGTGCGGACCCGTCACAAAGTGCGGTCCGCGCCTTGTATCTTTGTCACCGTTTGGCGGTATACGAGGGGGGACCCTTCGTCTAGAATCCGCCTACCTTAAAAGGCCCATGATGCGGGCGGGGGTGGCAGGGCTGCGCGCGACATGCACGGGACGGACCAGACGGACGTCGGTGTCTCCGGTTGCCTCCCTGCCGTGAGCTGCCCGTTTGCTTGCACGATGAACGCACTGGAAAAAGAGCTCGCCGAGCTGATGATCGGCGAACTGAATCTCGAAGACATCCAACTCGAAAACGTGTCCGCCGATACCCCGCTATATGGGGAAGGCTTCGCGCTCGACTCCATCGATATCCTGGAAATCGCGCTGCTGGTCTCGAAAAAATACGGCTTCGAACTGCGCTCTGGGAATCCGGATAACCAGAAGATCTTCGCCACGCTCGGTTCGCTGGCCGCTTACATCGCGGCGCACCGCGTGCGCTAGCATCCGGCGCGCTGCGGCGGCACCGCCCGGACACGGGGCGGCCGGCCCCGCGCATGGCCGATCACATCGGAAGTGGACCAACCAAAGGGAGTGGAGAAGCGATGCGTGCGCTCGTAACCGGGGGCAGCGGTGCAATCGGGCAGGCCGTCAGCGAGGCGCTGGCAAGGGCCGGGCACGAAGTCTGGGTGCATGCGAACCGCAATCTGGAGCAGGCTGAAGCCGTCGCGCAGCGGATCGTCGCGGCCGGCGGCACCGCGCATGCCATCGCATTCGACGTGACCGACGCGCAGGCCACCGAGGCCGCCCTGGCGCCCGTGCTCGACGGCGCGCCCGTGCAGATTCTCGTCAACAACGCCGGCGTCCACGACGATGCGCCGATGGCCGGCATGACGCAGCAGCAATGGCGCCGCGTCATCGACGTCTCGCTCAATGGCTTCTTCAATGTCACGCAGCCGCTGCTGATGCCGATGATCCGCACCCGCTGGGGGCGCATCATCAACATGGCCTCGGTGGCCGGCGTGATGGGCAATCGCGGGCAGGCCAACTATGCGGCGGCCAAGGCCGGCCTGATCGGCGCGACCAAATCGCTGGCGCAGGAGCTGGCCTCGCGCGGCATCACCGTGAATGCGGTGGCGCCCGGCATCATCGCTTCGCCGATGGCCGGGGAGGCGTTTCCGGCCGAGCGCATCAAGCAGCTGGTGCCGGCCGGGCGCGCGGGCCAGCCCGACGAGGTCGCGGGCATGGTGGCGTACCTGGCATCGGATGCGGCCGCCTATGTCACGGGGCAGGTCCTCTCGATCAACGGCGGACTGGCCTGAGCCTCGCGGCGCACGCCGGCCAGCCCTTCTCCGGTTTTTCTCCCATTGGCTGTTTCCATGTCCACGACCCGCGCTTCGGCGACGCACCTGGTGCTGATCCCCAGCTACAACCCCGGCATCAAGGTCGATGACACCGTGCGCAGTGCGCGCGCGCATTGGAACCCCGTCTGGGTCGTCGTCGATGGCAGCACCGACGGCAGTGCCGCCCGCCTGCAGGCGATGGCCGAGCGCGACCCGGGGCTGCACGTGATGGTGCTGCCGCGCAACCGCGGCAAGGGCGTCGCCGTGCTCGCCGGGCTCGAGGCCGCGGCCGAGCGCGGCTTCACGCATGTGCTGACGATGGACTCCGACGGCCAGCATCCCGCCGACCTGATCCCCGCGTTCATGGCGGCCTCGCAGGCCGCGCCCGACGCGATGGTGCTGGGCCGGCCGAGGTTCGACGCCAGCGCGCCGCAGCTGCGCGTGCAGGGCCGCCGCTTGTCCAACGTCTGCACGGACATCGAGACCCTGTGGGCCGGCATCGGCGATTCGCTGTTCGGCTTCCGCATCTATCCGATCGCGCCGCTGGTCGTGATCATGCGCCGGCAGCGGCGCTGGATGCGCGGCTTCGATTTCGATCCCGAGGCGGCCGTGCGCCTGTGCTGGGCCGGCGTGCGTCCGATCCGGCTGGATGCCCCCGTGCGGTACTTCCGTGCCGCCGAAGGCGGGGTGTCGCACTTCCATTACGGCCGGGACAACGTGCTGCTGATCTGGATGCACCTCCGGCTGCTGTTCGGGTGCCTGTGGCGCCTGCCGCTGCTTGTCGCGCGGAGGTTGCGGCGGGGCGCATAGCACGCGCGGCCCCCGGGTCCCGGCAAGATCGCAGAGGCCGCGCGTTCGCGGTGAGCACGGGCGCCGGTTGCCCAGGCTGGTTGCCTGGCGGCCGGTCGCGCGTGCCGTGATCGAGCCCGATCGATCCGTTTGAAAGGGAGCGTGCGCAGACGCGGTATCCGACGCCCCCCGTGTAACGAGCACAAGCCTGCGGCGCGGATCGTCGCGGGCTTGTTCGCGAGCGGTGTCTAGCGCCGCCGTTCCATCGCGCTGAAGACCGCCATGCCCGCCAGCATGGCGGCGACGAAGCCCCAGGCTTTCGGCGCGCCGGCCCCGAGCGCGACCAGCGCCGGACCGGGGCAGAATCCCGCCAGTCCCCAGCCGATCCCGAACGCCGCGCTGCCGAGCACGAGCCGCGCCGTGATCGCCGCGCCGGCCGGCAGCCGGACCGGCAGCCCCAGCAGCGAACGCCCGCGCCGCCGCGCGATGAAGAACGCGATGGCGCCGACCAGGATCGCCCCGGCCATCACGAAGGCCAGCGACGGATCCCAGCGGCCGGCGAGATCGAGAAAGCCGAGCACCTTGGCCGGACTGGCCATGCCCGACACCATGAGTCCGGCACCGAATAGCAGCCCCGCTGCCCATGCAATGAGGACGGCCATGTCAGCCTCCCAGCACGTGCCGCTGCACGAAGACGGTGAGAACGCCCGCCGCCATGAAGGTCGCGGTGGCCACCAGCGAGCGCAGCGAGCCGCGCGACAGCCCGCACACGCCATGGCCGCTGGTGCAGCCGCCCGCGTAGCGCGTGCCCAGGCCCACCACGAAGCCGGCCGCAAGGACTTCGCCCCAGCCCGCCCCGATGTCGGGCACCAGCGGCCGGCCGAGGGCCGCCGCCAGCACCGGCGCGCCGATCAGCCCGGCGAGGAAGGCCAGGCGCCACGCCATGTCGTCGCGCGGGCGTTCGAGCAGTCCGCCCAGGATGCCGCTGATGCCGGCGATGCGGCCGTTGAACAGCACCAGCATCGCCGCCGCCGCGCCGATGGCCAGTCCGCCGATCAGGGCGGGGCCCGGGGTGAAGTGTGCGAGATCGATCGTCATGTCTGCGAGTCTGCCATCAATTAAGGACCCAATAATATATAAATTTATAGATTGTTGGGCGGATGTGCCGGACGCTCGGGCACGGCAGCGGGACAGGCTTCGCGGGACGCGACCGGTCCGCGGGCTGCCGGCGGGCACATGGCAGGCGCGACGCGCGCCCATTGTCCGGATGGCGCAACCCCGCTACGCTGGACGTTTCTGGGCATGGGGCAGGCAATGAGCTGGCAGAACTGGGTGGTGTCGTGGCTGGCGCGCAATCGCATCAAGAAGCCGACCGAGCGCTTGCCGTTCGACCCGATCGCAACGCGCGTCAACGCAGAGACGCGATCGATGCCGATGCCGGTGCGCCTGCCGCCGGACTGGCGCATCGTTCGGGCCGACGGCGCGCTGCCCGGTGAATGGATCGAGCCGGCCGATCCCGACAGTCTTGGCGATGCGCCGCCGGTGGTGTTCTATCTGCACGGCGGCGGCTACTTTTTCTGCAGCCCGCGCACGCATCGCTCCATCACCATCGGTCTGGCCGTGCATGCACGGGCGCGCGTGTTCGCGCTGGATTACCGCCTGGCGCCCGAGCATCCGTTTCCCGCAGCCGTGCTCGATGCGCTGGCCGGCTATCGGGGCTTGCTGGCGCAGCGGGTCGCGCCGTCGCGCATCGTGGTGGCGGGGGATTCGGCGGGCGGCGGGCTGTCGCTGGCGCTGCTGGTGGCCCTGCGCGATGCCGGCGATCCGCTGCCGGCCGGCGCGATCCTGTATTCGCCGTGGACCGATCTGGCCGCCACCGGCGCCAGCCTGGTCGAGAACGATGCCTCCGACGTGATGTTCCGCGGTGCCTGGATGGCGCGCGGCGCGACGCTCTATCTGGGCGACTCCGGCGTGCCGGCCGACCATCCGCTGGCCTCGCCGCTGTACGCCGATTTCACCGGGCTGCCGCCGCTGCACTGCTATGTCAGCACCAGCGAAGTGCTGCGCGACGATACCCTCCGGATGGCCGAGCGGGCGCGCGCCGCGGGCGTATCCGTTTCGGTGGAATTGGGCCGGCGGCTCCCACATGTGTGGCCGATCTTCTATCCTTTCTTACCAGAGGCGCGCAAGGCGCTGCGGCAGTCCGGCGATGCGGTGCGTCGCATGACGGCGGGCCGCGCGGTGCCGGCGGAATGCGCGCCGGCATGACACAGACACAGACGGCGCCCGAAAAGCGCTGCATGCACGAATGGAATGGCATCGAACGGGGAGCCCATCATGCGTCGGGTGATGGCATTGGTGTTGGCGTTGGCTGCGGTGGCCGGCGCATGGCAATGGAGCCGGCATGACCGCGCGCGGCTGACGCATGTCCGGTTTTCGCCGATCGAGACCGTGGCCGCGGCCACCGACACGCCGCCGGGCGGCACGCCCCTGCCGATGGGCGCATCCAAGAGCTATTGGCTGAAGACTTGCGATGAGCGGCTGGGGCCGATGCATGTCACCGTGCGCACCAACGAGACGCCGCTGGCCTTCACCAACGACCGCTCCGTCGATCAGCTCACCGCCGAGGCCCCGCCCTATGACCGTGCCTCGCGCGTGCTGGGCAAGACGTACGCCACGCTGGCTGCGCAGTTCGCCGTCACGACCCGCTACATCGCCCTGCCGACGCAGCCGCCGACCACCTGCCTGCGGCCGTCGGTTGACGTGGTGCTGATCTTGAGCGATTTCCGCGTGACGGTGGCGCGCGAGTTCGCGCCGGGCTCGTGCGCCTACGAGGCGATCCGCGCGCACGAGATGCGGCATGTGGCCGTGAACCGGGCCGTGCTGCCGCGCGCGGCCGAGCTCATCCGCCAGGAGATTCAGCGCGAATACGGCGGTCGCCTGTACTTCGGCGATCCGGACCGCATGGCCGCCGAACTTGAGGCGGCACTCTCGCGCCACTGGCTGCCGCGCGCGCGGTCGCTGATCGAACTGGGGCTGCAGGCGCACGAGCAGATCGACACGCCCCAGGAGCAGGACCGCATGAGCCGGGTGTGCAACGGGGACGTGCAGGCCGTGCTGCAGCAGCTCTCGCGTAGCTGACGCAGTTGATGCGCCGTGGCAGCGGTGCGTGCGCGTCAGGCCGCCGGGCGATGCGCCATGCGCGCCTGCAGCTGTTCGACGGCCTGCTGCGCGACGGTCTCCTGCGGCAGCGCAATGTCCACCACGATGGCGTCGGCGGGCTCTTCCAGCGCGTCGAACTGGCTGCGCAGCAGCACCGGGTTGAAGAAGTGATCCTGGCGGGCGGCCAGGCGGTTCCGCAGCAGCTCGAAGTCCCCTTTCAGGTAGACGAACGCCGTGCTGCCCGACGGGCCGCGCAGCACGTCGCGGTACCGTTCCTTGAGCGCCGAGCACGCCACCACCAGCGAGCGGCCGCCGGCCGTGGTCTCGTCCATGTAGGCGCGGATGGTTTCGAGCCAGGGCTTGCGGTCGTCGTCGTTGAGCGGGATGCCGGCGTGCATCTTGGCGCGATTGGCCTCGCTGTGGAATTCGTCGCCGTCGCGGAAGGTGCACCCCAGCCGCTCGGCAATCATGCGGCCCACCGTCGACTTGCCGCACCCCGACACACCCATCACCACAACGATCATCGCCAATCCCATCCGAAACGTCAGGCGGGCATGGTAGCGCGTCGGCGGTGGCCGGCCCGGATTTTTTCTGCTGCGATGCAGCAATGCTCAGGCCTCGTCGTCCATCCGCGAGCCGATTGCCAAACGCGCCGGGCTGCGTCAAATTGCAGGCTGCTGTACGCAGAGGCAACCCAAACCAGGCCCGCACAGAACGCGGCCGGTGCCGAATCCATACTGGAGGAGACGTCCATGGCTGGTGAAGCGTTCGATCCGCGTCCGCGCGGCGGTGTGTCGTCCGTGGTGGGCGATATGTCGGTGCCGCTGGCGCACGTGAGCGTGCCCGCGTTGCTGGCGGACACGGTGCGCCGCTGTCCCGATGCGCAGGCGGTGGTGTTCCGGGAGCAGGGCGTGCGCTGCACGTGGCGCGCGTTCGCCGAGCAGGTCGATGCGCTGGCCGCCGGCCTGCACGCGCTGGGGCTGCAGCGCGGCGAGCGCATCGGCATCTGGTCGCCCAACCGCTACGAATGGGTGCTGACGCAGTTCGCCACCGCGCGGCTCGGGCTGATCCTGGTCAACATCAATCCGGCCTACCGGCTCACGGAGCTGGAATACGCGCTCAACAAGGTCGGCTGCAAGGCCATCGTGGTGGCCGAGGCGTTCAAGACCTCGCGCTATCTGGAGATGCTGCAGACGCTGGCACCCGAGCTGGCCACGGCGCAGCCGGGTGCCCTGCGGGCCGCGAAGCTGCCGGCGCTGCGCTGGGTCATCCGGATGGGCGAGGGGGCCACGCCCGGCATGATCCGCTTCGACGAGGTGATTGCGCGCGGGCAGGGCGTACCCGCCGGCACGCTCGACGCCATCACCGCCGCGCTGTCGCCCGATGATGCGATCAACATCCAGTTCACCAGCGGCACCACCGGCGCGCCCAAGGGCGCCACGCTCACCCACGTCAACATCGTCAACAACGCGCGCTTCGTGGCCATGGCGATGAATCTGCAGGGCACGGACCGCCTGTGCGTTCCGGTGCCGCTGTACCACTGCTTCGGCATGGTGATGTCGGTGCTCGCCTGCGCCGCCACCGGTGCGTGCATGGTCTTCCCGGGCGAGGCCTTCGACCCGCTCGCCACGCTGCGCGCCGTGGCCGAGGAGCGCTGCACCGCGCTGCACGGCGTGCCGACCATGTTCATCGCGCAGCTCGATCATCCCGAATTCCCCGGCTTCGATGTGTCCAGCCTGCGCGGCGGCATCATGGCCGGCTCGCCGTGTCCGATCGAGGTGATGAAGCGCGTGGTGGCCGAGATGCACCTGCGCGAGATCACCATCGCCTACGGCATGACGGAGACCAGCCCCGTGTCGTTCCAGAGCGCCGTGACCGATCCGCTCGACAAGCGCGTGACCACCGTGGGCCGCGTCCAGCCGCACCTGCAGGTCAAGCTGGTGGACGGCGCGGGCGAGGTGGTGCCGGTGGGCGAGAAGGGCGAGCTGTGCACCAGGGGCTATTCGGTGATGCTCGGCTACTGGGACGACGAGGCCAAGACCGCCGAGTCCATCCAAGACGGCTGGATGCGCACCGGCGATCTCGCCACCTTCGACGCCGACGGCTACTGCAACATCGTCGGCCGCGTGAAGGACATGCTGATCCGCGGCGGCGAGAATGTGTACCCGCGCGAGATCGAGGAATTCCTCTTCCGCCACCCGAAGGTGCAGGCCGTCAACGTGTTCGGCGTGCCCGATCCGAAGTACGGCGAGGAAGTGTGCGCGTGGATCGTGCTCAAGCCCGGCCAGCAGGCCACGCAAGAGGAGATCCGCGAATTCTGCCAAGGACAGATCGCGCACTACAAGATCCCGCGCTACATCCGCTTCGTCACCGAGATGCCGATGACGGTGACGGGCAAGGTCCAGAAATTCGTCATGCGCGAGCGCATGATCGAAGAGCTCAGGCTGACTGTGGCTGCCACGGCCTGATACGGCGGCGCGCGGTTTCTCGGATGAAATGCCGATCCGCCGCACACCGCATGTCGTTGGCGTGACGCCGCGCACGATGCGCCCGGCATCGTGCGCGGGCCGGCAATTCGGCTGTCCGGCATCGCCCCCGCCGAAACCGTTGCCCTGCCTGTTTCTCGGTGATGTCGTGCCGAAGGCCGGACAGGTGTGCGCGATGCCCGCGCGGCCGGCGCCTGTCCCGCGGTTGCCGTGCCGCAACATGCGAGTGCCTGCGGGGATGCTTGCTGGCCGGCCTGCCTGCCTACATCGAATGAATGTGCGCGGGCCCGGTTGTATCAGGCCCGAAACCCGGTCGCTGCCTGCGCATTGAAGCGTGCGCACCGGCGGCATCCGCAGGCGGCGCGCGGCGCTTCGCGCGATGCGCCGACGTTCGCGCGGCACGGCGGCGCGCTGGACTGTTACAGCCGCGCAACCGAATCGCTCCGATTCCCGCGCCAAAGAATGTACGTCCCGACACATTTGCGCGGCACTGCGCACGCGGGCGGCCGCGGGCTTTCCGATTCCTCCACGTTTTCAATTGGTTAGCGATCCGCTGTGCGGCCGGCCTCGCGGATGGCACCGAATATGCGAACAGCCGCCCCGGGGTGGGTGAGGTCTCCCAGTGCAGCAAGCAAACCGCCCCTTCTCTCTTTCTGGAGTGCGCTATGAAGAAGACGTTACTGGCCACCGCCATCGCCATGGGATTGGGGGTCTCTGGCGCGGCATGGGCCGACATCGGGAACACGGCGTCCGGCGCGGGTGACAAGACCCAAACCAACACGTCCACCATCACCAACACCACGACAACGACAACGACCGACACCAGCTCGCGTACGAGCACACGGAACACAGACAACTCCAACCAGAACAACGACCAAAGCCAGGGCAGCAACCGCGACAACAGCGGCTGGGCACACGCCGAAGGCTATGGCACCGCGGCCGCCAACAACGGTGGTACCGCAGTGTCCACGTTCAGCAATTCCTTCAACACCAGCAAGGCCATCGCCATTTCCCGGCTGGATGGCGCGGTGAGCAACATCAGCGTTTCCGGGATCGGCAATGTCGCGACCAATACCGGCACGGCCAACGGCGGCAGCGGCGGCAGGGGTGGCTACGGCTATGGCGGCAGCGGCACCGGCGGCAGCGGTGGGGCTGGCGGCGCGGGCGGCAGCGGCGGCTCGGGTGGCAGCTCGGGCAGTGTCACGCACGGCAGCGCGACCAATGGCGGTGCGACGGCGGGCAACGGTGCCATGGGCGGGAGTGCCGGCGGCAACGCGGGCAGCGGTGGCGCGGGCGGTAGCTCCGGCACGCTCTCGGCCAGCCTTGGCGCGGGCCTGGGCGGCTGGGCCGGCAGTGCCAGCGCAGCCGGTGGCGGCGGTGGCGGCAGCGGTGGCGGTGCCGGCGCGGCTGGCGGCGATGCCAATCGTCACCATGGCTCCGGCACGGCGACCGGCGGTGCCGCCGGCGCGGCCGGCGGTGCGGGCGGCGCAGGCGGCTCGGTCAGCAGCGGCGCGTCGTCGGCCTCGGGCGGCGCGGGCACCGGCACGAGCGCGGCGACGGGCTCGAGCACGGGCGGCGCGGGTGCCGCGGGCGGCATGGCCACCAACGTTGCCGGCGCAGGCGGCGCGGGCGGCGGCGCGGCCAACGGCAGCGCGACCAACGGCTCGGCTTCGACCACCGCGGGCAACGGCGCGACCGGTGCCGTGGGTGCCGCGGGCGGCATGGGCGGCACCGGCAACGGCGGTGTCGGCAATGGCGCGGTCGGCGGTGCGGGTGGCGCTGGCGGTGCGGTGGCCGTGGATGCGGGCACCTTCAACATGTCCAACGCCATGACCAGCGTCGGCCAATCCGCTGCGGGCGTGATGGTCGCCAATCAAAACAGCGGCTTCGCTTCGCTGGTGCAGCAAAGCATCAACGTGCAGGCCAACCTGAATGTCGGCAAGTAAGCGGCCGTCAGGCTTGAGCGGGGAAGTGCCGCCGCCGGCGCGCGAGCAGTGAAGGCGGGCGCCGGCGGCGGAAGGTCGGGCCGGACCGCGGGCAAGCGGCCCGGCCCGGGTCGGAACGTGAAGGAGGCGCTCGATGCGATCCGACAACGCAGCAGGACTGGCGGCATGGCTGTGCGCATGCGGCCTCGCGGCATGGCCCGCGGCGATGGCAATGGCGGCGGACGATGTCCCGGTCGCGGACGCGTCCTTGCAGCCCAGCGTGGAGGCGGCGCGTCCCCCGGTCGCCGCGGCCACGGTGGTGCAGGGATTCGGCCAGGCGGTGGAGGCATCTGCGCTCGAAGGTTATCGCGGCGGGACGCAGCCGCTGTACCAGACCGTCAACGACGCCAGGCTGTCCGGCACCGTGACGGACAACGCCGCCATCAACGTGGCGACGGGGGCGAACATCGTGCGCGACGGCTCCTTCGCCAATGCGAGCGGGATTCCCACGGTCATCCAGAACACCGGCGCGAACGTGCTGATCCAGAACGCCACCATCGTCAACGTGCAGTTCCGGCCCTGACCGCGCGACGGGGATGACGCCATGCGTGGGATGGGGTGGGCGACGCTGCTGGCGATGGCAGGGGCGCTGGCGCCGCTGATGGTGCCGGCACCGGCGCGCGCCGGCTCGATCGACATGCCGGGCGCGGGCGGCGCGCTGTACACCGTGCCGGTCACGAGCATGAAGGAGATGCGCTTCCTGCGCACGATCCGGCAGCGCTTCGATTTCAGCTGCGGCTCGGCCGCGGTGGCGACGCTGCTGACGTACCAGTACGGCTATCCGGTCAGCGAACAGGTCGTGTTCGAGGCCATGTACCGGCATGGCAACCAGGAGAAGATCCGGCGCGAGGGGTTCTCGCTGCTCGACATCAAGCGCTATCTCGAGTCGCAGGGCTTCGAGGCGGACGGCTTCGAGCAGCCGCTGGATGCGTTGAAGGATGCCCACCTGCCCGCCATCGTGCTGCTGAGCGAGAACGGTTACCACCACTTTGTCGTGGTCAAGGGCGTCCAGGCGGGGCGCGTGCTGGTCGGCGATCCGGCCATGGGCACGCGCGCGATTCCCCGTGCCAGCTTCGAGGGCATGTGGGACAACCATTTGCTGTTCGTCATCCACAACCGCGAGGAACGCGCCGCGTTCAACACCGGAGCGGATTGGCGCGTCGCGCCGCGCGCGCCGCTGGCCGAAGGGCCCGAGCGCAGCGGCCTGGGGAACATCGTCATCCCCAAGCACGGTCCGGGCGATTTCTGAGGCGGACCGCGCGCTGGAGGGCATCATGGGACGGTTGGCATGGACTGCTTGCGCGGTCGGCCTGCTCGCCTGCGCCGGCTCGGCGCCGGCCTGGGCGGGCGGGCTGGACGCCTGCCTGGACTGCATGGACGGCACGGAAGGCGCGCGGCCGAACCCCGTACATGCGTGGACGGCCGTGTCGGAAGACCGGCTCGACGACATGCGCGGCGGCTTCGACATTCCCAGCGTGGACAACCTGCGGATCTCGTTCGGCATCGACCGCGCCGTCTACGTGAACGGCGCCCTGACGACGAGCGTGTCGGTCAACATTCCCGACGTGGCGCGCATGACGGCCGACCAGGCGCGTCAGCTGGCGGCGGTCGCCAACACCGTCAGCCTGGTGCAGAACGGGCCCAACAACGCGTTTTCGCCGGATGCCGTCGCCGGCGCCACCGCGGCCGCGACGGTGATCCAGAACACGCTGAACAACCAGACGCTGCAATCGCTCACCACCATCAACGCCGCCGTCAACAGCCTGCCGCAGTTCCGGCAACTCAATCTCGGCAACCTCCTGCAGAACGCGCTGACGAACGTGGTCAACCCGCACTGAGCGGGCCGGCCGCGTCCTAGAAGGTGATCGGCAGGCGCAGCGTGACCGTCAGGTCGGGCGTGTCGCGCGTGAGCCCCGCGCCCACCGACAGGTTCAGCGTCATCTTGGGCGAGATGCGGTACGAGTAGCCGACCAGCAGCGTGCCCAGGATGGTGCGCACCGAGCCCGGCACGCGCTGGCCGTTCTGCCTGGTCGGGCCGATGATGCTCTGGTCGTAGCCGATCGAGAACGCGGCGCGCTCGTTCAGTGCCAGCCCCATGCCGAAGTTCAGGCCGATGATGTCGCCGGCCTTCACGTCGCCCAGGAACTCCTTCGAGCCGTCCACCAGGTTCAGGCTGACGTCCTTGCGCTCGAAGTTGTGCAGGTAGCTGATGCTGCCGAAGAACACGGCCGGATCGGTCGGGTACAGCCAGGTCAGTCCCGGCTGCACCGCGAAGAAGCCCGAGCCGGTGGGCTGCTGCAGCGGCAGTCCGGTGCCGGTGGTGTTGCTGACGCAGCGCGTGATGCAGTCGGTGGTGACCTCGAACGGGTCTTTGCCGGTGCGGGTCTTGAAGCGCAGCCAGCCGATATAGAACGGTTTGTCGATGCCGCCGGCGTTGAGCTGGTAGCGCGCGGTCAGCTCGACGTCGCCGATGCCGTGGCCGTGCGAGCTGAAGGCGCGGTCGGTGGCCGTGCCGGTGAAGATCTCGCGGCTGACATTCTCGCTGGTGCTGTAGACGTAGGGCACGCGCGCTTCGAGCTCCCAGCGCTTGGCCAGCCCGTAGCGCACCGCCACCGTGCCGGTGAGCGTGGTGGTCTTGACCTGGCGCACGTCGATCAGGCCGATCAGCAGCGCCGGGATGATGGTGTAGCCCACCAGCGCCACCCGGTCGGACGACGAATACGCCATCTGCAGCGAGGGCTCGACCACCACCTTGCCGGGCGGCGTGAGCGCGCTGGGCTCGTCGAAGATCTGCGCGACGCGTGGCGGCTGGCCGGTCTCGGCGGGCGGCTGGCCCACCGGCGTGGCGCCGGGCTGGCCGTTCTGCGCCATCTGCGAGGCCGCGCTGCCGGTCGTGCCGGTGGCGCTGCCCGAATCCGCGCCCGCGCCGGGTGCCCCGGCACCGCGCACATCGTCCAGCGCACCCATGCCGAGGGCGCGCCGCATGTCGTTCAGGCGGGCTTCCTGCTGCTGGATGGCGCGCTTGAGTTCGCTCAGGCGCGCCTGCTCCTCGGCGAGTTGCCGCTGCAGGGTTTCGAAACTCGGCGGCTTGTCATCCACCACCTCGTTCGTCGTCTGCGCAAGGATCGGCCTGCCGCTCAGCAACAGGCATGCACACGCAACCGCGCGTAGCGGCCACCATGGCGTCGTCGTCATGGCCATGTCCCCCGTCGAGAGAGCCCCCTCCACAAGAGCGGACGGGTGCCTCGCGATTCCCCCGGGTGCCGGACTGCGGTTCCACTATAGGCGAGCAGGGGCGAAACGAAAGCCCCGCGCGGGTCCCCAAAACGGACGATGCCGCGTATGTCGTTCGGTCGACGCGCGGGCAAGAAAAAAGGGCGCCCGAAGGCGCCCTGGTCTGCGTGCGGCCGGCACGCGCGGCCTATTGGCGCGCGTTGCGCAGGTTGTCCGGCCAGGGCGTGTTGAAGTTGGTCCGGAACGGGTTGATATCCAGCCCGCCGCGCCGCGTATAGCGCGCGTACACCGCCAGCTTGACCGGCCGGCACTGGCGCTGGATGTCCATGAAGATGCGCTCGACGCACTGCTCGTGGAATTCGTTGTGCTCGCGGAACGAGATCAGGTACTTGAGCAGCCCTTCCTGGTTGATCGGCGCGCCCACGTAGCGGATCTGCACGCTGCCCCAGTCCGGCTGGCCCGTCACCAGGCAGTTGGACTTGAGCAGGTGCGACACCAGCACTTCCTCCACCGGGCTTTCGTCCTGGTCGGCATGCAGCAGCCCGGGCGTGGGCTGGTAGACGTCGGTTTCGACGTCCAGCCGGTCGAGCGACAGGCCTGCGAGCTCGCCCATCTTCTGTCGGGCAAATTCCTCCTGCGGCACGATGCGCACCTGCACCGGCGCGCCGCACGCCTCCGACAGGTCGTGATGGATCAGCTGCTGCAGCGCCTCGCTCGAGGCCACCTTGGTCTGGTTGAACGCGTTCAGGTACAGCTTGAACGACTTCGATTCGACGATGTTGGGTGAATCCGCCGGCACGATCACGGTGCCGATCGCCACCTGCGGCTTGCCCTTGAGGTTCAGCCACGACAGCTCGTACAGGTTCCACAGATCGATGCCGAAGAAGGGCAGCGCGCTGCCGGCGGCCAGGCCGATCTCGTCACGCTTGGCCTGGCGCGGAATGGGGAACAGCAGGCTCGGGTCGTACTGCGTCTTGTAGGCCGAGACCTTGCCCAGCGGTGAGTGTTCGGGATGGCTCATGCGGAAGACTCCACGGCAACGGATGGGATCAGCGCAGGAACAGTCCGTAGACCGGGTTCTCGCTTTCGTCCCAGAACGTGTAGCCGAGCGTGGCGAGGAAGGCCTTGAACGCGCGCTTCTCGTTCTTCGGCACCTGGATGCCGACCAGGATGTTGCTCGAATCCGCGCCCTGGTTGCGGTAGTGGAACAGGCTGATGTTCCAGTTCGGGCTCATGCTCGAGAGGAACTTTATCAGCGCGCCGGGCCGCTCGGGAAACTCGAAGCGGTACAGCAGCTCGTTCTCGGCCAGCGGCGAATGCCCGCCCACCATGTAGCGGATGTGCTGCTTGGCCAGTTCGTCGTTGGACAGGTCCAGCGTCGGGAAGCCGTGCTTGCGGAAGCCGTCGGCGATCTTGTCGCCCTCGGCGCGCGAGGCGATCTGCACGCCCACGAAGATGTGCGCCTCGTTCTTGTCGGCGATGCGGTAGTTGAACTCGGTCACGCTGCGCGACCAGCCGACCACCTCGCAGAAGCGCCTGAAGCTGCCGCGCTCCTCCGGAATCGTCACCGCGAACACGGCTTCGCGCGCCTCGCCCACCTCGGCGCGCTCGGCCACGAAGCGCAGGCGGTCGAAGTTCATGTTGGCGCCGGACGCGATCGCCACCAGCGACTGGCTCTTGAGCTTGCGGTCCGCCGCGTACTGCTTGAGCCCGGCCAGCGCCAGCGCGCCCGCCGGCTCCAGCACGCTGCGGGTGTCCTGGAACACGTCCTTGAGCGCCGCGCAGATGGCGTCGGTGTCCACGGTGATGATCTCGTCGACCAGTTCGCGGGTCAGGCGGAAGGTTTCCTTGCCGACCAGCTTGACCGCCGTGCCGTCCGAGAACAAGCCCACGTCCCGCAGCGTCACCCGCTTGCCGGCCGCCACCGAGCAGGCCATCGCATCGGAATCCGCCGTCTGCACGCCGATCACCTTGATGTCCGGGCGCACCGCCTTCACGTAGGCCGCGATGCCCGACACCAGCCCGCCGCCGCCGATCGCCGCGAAGATGGCGTGGATCGGCTCCGGATGCTGGCGCAGGATCTCCACGGCAATGGTGCCCTGGCCCGCGATCACCTCCGGATCGTCGAACGGGTGGACGAAGGTGTAGCCGTGCTTCTCCTGCAGCTTGACGGCGTGGTCGTACGCATCCGTATAGCTTTCGCCGTGCAGCACGATCTCGACCCACTCGCCGCCGCGCGAGCGCACGCCGTCGATCTTCAGCTGCGGCGTCGTCACCGGCATGGTGATGACCGCCTTGCAGCCGAGCCGGGCGGCGCTGAACGCCACGCCCTGCGCATGGTTGCCCGCCGATGCCGTAATCACGCCCCGCTTGCGCTCGGCCGGCGTCAGCGACGCCATCTTGTTGTAGGCGCCGCGCAGCTTGAACGAGAACACCGGCTGGTTGTCTTCGCGCTTGAGGTACACGCGGTTGCCGATGCGTGCCGACAGGCTGGGCGCGGGCTGCAGGTCGGTTTCCTGCGCGACGTCGTAGACCTTGGCGGTCAGGATCTTCTTGAGATAGTCGATGGCCATGATGCGGGGACCGGGTTGGACGGAGGACAGCCCATAAGCCTATCACGCGGCGTCTTGTGCCAGGGCCGGACCGGTCGGTACACTGCCCCGGCCGCCCGGGGCCCGGGCACAACCCCTGTACCTTTCGGGAGGAGGGCAGCGATGGACATCCGGTCGTTCCTTTCCCGGCGCACGCGCCGCGGGCGCAAGCTCTGGTCCGGCACCCAGCATGTGATTGCCCACGGCATGCCGCCGCTCGGCTGGCGCGACATCTACCACCGCGCGCTGGAGGTGAACTGGCCGACGTTCTTCGCGCTGCTCGCCGGGCTGTTCTTCATGCTGAACACCGTCTTCGCCGGGCTGTATTCGCTCGGCACGGCGTCCATCGCCAACCAGTCGCCGCCGGGCTTCGTCGGGGCGTTCTTCTTCAGCGTGGAGACGCTCGCCACCGTCGGCTACGGCGACATGCACCCGCAGACCCTCTACGCGCACTGCATCGCCACGCTGGAGATCTTCGTCGGCATGTCGGGCATCGCCCTGGCCACGGGGCTGGTGTTCGCGCGCTTCTCGCGGCCGCGCGCCAAGATCATGTTCGTGCGCAATCCGATCGTGCGCACGCTCAACGGCAAGCCGACGCTGATGGTGCGTGCCGCCAACGCACGCCAGAACGTGATCGCCGAGGCCACGGCCAAGCTGCGCCTGCTGCAGGACGAACGCTCGCCCGAGGGCTACACGCTCTACAAGATTCGCGATCTCACGCTGGTGCGCAGCGAGCATCCGATCTTCCTGCTCGGCTGGATCCTGATGCACGTGATCGACGAGACGAGTCCGCTCTTCGGCGCCACCGCCGCGTCGCTCGCCGCCGGCGATGCCTTGCTGCTGCTCACCATCGGGGGCTCCGACGAGACCGCCGCCCAGACCCTGCTGGCACGCCATTCCTGGCGGCACGACGAGATTCGCTGGGGGCATCGCTATGTCGACCTGATGCACGACGAAGGCAACGTCACGCATGTCGACTACGCGAACTTTCACGAGACCGTGCCGGTGGACGAGCCGGCCGCTGGCGCATCATCCGGCCAGGCTTGAGCGGCGCGGGACTACGCGGCCTTCGGCTGCACTGCGCGCCGCTCCATGACCGCCGCGATCACCCAGGCTTGCGCCGCCGCGATGACGGCCCAGAAACCCAGTTCCGCCAGCACCAGCACGAGCGGCTCGCCGAGCAGGTTGAACGGCGTGAAGAATTCAAAGAACAGGTAGGACAGCACAAAGGTGAGGCCGGCAAAGCGCAGCGCTCTCGGCAGCACGCCCTGCGGCCACGCCGGCGCCAGCCAGCCGTAGATGGCCGCGTGGGCCACGCCGAACAGCACCAGCCCGGCGATCATCGGCGCGGGGTTGGCGACGATCAGCGGCAGCGGTTCGATCTGCGTCCACACCGCGATCAGCTTGCGGCTCTGGATCGTGGCCGTGAGCAGGAAGCCGCCGCCGTTCCAGCCGAAGCCGATCAAGCGGAACGTCAGCAGCATGACGACGTTCAGGGTCAGCCCGCCGGCCAGCCCGGCCATGAGGATTCTGGTCATGCGGCCGCCCCTGTCTGGAAAGGATTGCACCGTGATCCGGGCAGTATAGGTTGCCTTTCTGCGCTTGCCCGGCTGGCTTGGCGCGCAGGTCCGGCACAATAGGCGCTTCCGCACTGCATGAATGCGCCGTGGCCCTCAACCTCGTCTGGCTCGCCTTCTTCCTCGTCGCCTTCGTCACCGCCTGCGTGCAGGTGGCGATGGGCGACATGGAGATCTTCTCCCGCATGCTCACCGGCATGTTCGACGCCGCGCGCACCGGCTTCGAGATCGCGCTCGGCCTGACCGGCATGATGGCGCTGTGGCTGGGCATCATGCGCGTCGGCGAGCGGGCAGGGGTGGTGGACCTGTTCGCCCGCCTGGTGAACCCGCTGATGCGCCACCTGTTCCCATCGGTGCCGCCGGGCCACGCGGCCAACGGGGCGATGATGATGAACGTCTCGGCCAACGTGCTGGGCCTGGACAACGCCGCCACGCCGCTCGGCCTGCAGGCCATGCGCGAGCTGCAGTCGATCAACCCGCAGCCGCGCCGCGCCAGCGACGCGCAGCTGATGTTCGTCGTGCTCAACACCGCCGGCGTGACGCTGGTGCCCACCTCCGTGATCGCCATCCGGCAGGCGCTGGCGGTCAAGCAGGGGCTGGCCGGCTTCAACGCGGCCGACATCTTCCTGCCGACGCTGCTGTCCACCTTCGTCGGTTTCTGCGCGGGCATCGCCGCGGTGGCCTGGCATCAGCGCATCAACCTATTCCGGCCGGCGCTGCTGGCGTACTTCGGCGGCTTCGTCGCGGCGATGGGGCTGCTGTTCGCGTGGCTGCGCCAGTTTCCGCCCCAGCAGATGGCGGCGTGGATCGGCCTGATCGGCGCGGGGGCCATCCTCACGATCGTGGTGGCGTTCCTGGCGTGCGGGGCGCTGCGGCGGATCAATGTCTACGAGACCTTCGTCGACGGCGCCAAGGACGGCTTCCAGGTGGCGATCGGCATCGTGCCGTACCTGGTGGCGGTGCTGGTCGGCATCGCGGTGTTCCGCGCGGCCGGCTGCATGGAGTTCCTGATGCAGGGGCTGTCGGCGGCGTTCAGCCACCTGGGCATCGATACGCGCTTCGTGCCGGCGCTGCCCGTGGGCCTGATGAAAACGCTGTCCGGCGCCGGCGCGCGCGGCCTGATGGTGGACGTGATGACCACCTACGGCGTCGACTCCTTCCAGGGCAAGCTGGCCGCCATCATCCAGGGCTCGACCGAGACCACGTTCTACGTGCTGGCCGTGTATTTCGGCAGCGTGGGCATCAAGGACACGCGCTACGCGCTCGCCTGCGGGCTGTGGGCCGACCTGATCGGCCTGGTCGGCGCGGTGCTGATCGCCTACCTGTTCTTCGGCTGAGGCGCGCGGGCCGCCGGGGTGCGCCCCGAGCGACGCCATCGCCGCCCGGCCTCTACAATCGACCGCATGGAAACGTGGATCGCCTGGCTCCTCGCCACCCTGGCCCTGCCCAACGTGGGGCTGCCCGCCATCTTCATCGTCTGCTTTGTCTCGGCGACGCTGCTGCCGCTGGGGTCCGAGCCGGCGGTGTTCGGCTACATCAAGCTCAATCCCGAGATGTTCTGGCCGGCTATCTTCGTGGCGGCCGCCGGCAATACGCTGGGCGGCGCGGTCGACTGGTGGATGGGCTATGCGGCCAAGCTGGCGCTGGTGCGGTTCCACCTGGCGCGCCGCCGCCGCCAGCACGACACCGAGCACGTGCAGCACATCCCGCACCCGCAGCGCCACCGCGCCCCGCCGCTGGACAAGAAATACTTCCGCTGGATGCGCCGCATCGGCCCGGTGTCGCTGCTGGCGTCGTGGGTGCCCGGCATCGGCGATCCGCTGTGCACGCTGGCCGGCTGGCTGCGGCTGTCCTTCTGGCCCAGCGTGGCCTACATGGCGATCGGCAAGTTCCTGCGCTACCTGGTCATGACCGCCGCGCTGTTGACCCTGCCGGACCGTTTCTGGCACGGCATCTTCGGGTGGATCAAGACGCTCCTGATGTGACTTTTCGTCCTCTTCATCGGGCCCGCCGCGCGCCGGTATTTCCGCAACCCGTTGAAAACGCGATGGTTTTGGCGCCCATGTTCGGTGCAGGGATACCGTTGCTGCAATGCGTCAAGCGGGCGCCTTGCAGTACAATTCCCCTTTAATGACCGCGCGGCGGGGATCGTCTCCGTCCTAGCCGCGCCCCTCCCTGCGGCTCGCCATGAATGCCCCACTGCTGATCGACGCCAAACTCGCGGCGCAGGACGCCGCGCCACGGCTGCGCGAGATTCCCTATAACTACACCTCGTTCTCGGATCGGGAAATCGTCATTCGTCTGCTGGGCGAGTCTGCGTGGCAGATCCTCGACGAGCTGCGCAGCGAACGCCGCACCGGCCGCTCCGCGCGGATGCTGTACGAAGTGCTGGGCGACATCTGGGTGGTGCGCCGCAATCCGTACCTGCAGGACGACCTGCTCGACAATCCCAAGCGCCGGCAGATGCTGATCGACGCGCTCAATCACCGCCTGGCGGAGATCGAGAAGCGCCGCACCGCCGACCAGACCGCGCACAACGACCCGGAAAGCGATGAGCGCTCCCGCAAGGTCGAGCAGCTGGTCGTGCACGCGCGCCGCGCCGTCAAGGCCTTCGAGGACGAATTCGCCCAGGTGTACGACCTGCGCCGCCGCGCCCAGAAGGTGCTCGGCCGCGTGACCGCCAAGGACAACATCAAGTTCGACGGCCTGTCGCGCGTGTCGCACGTCACCGACGCCACCGACTGGCGCGTCGAGTACCCGTTCGTGGTGCTGGCGCCGGACACGGAAGACGAGGTGGCCGGCATCGTCAAGGGCTGCTTCGAGCTGGGCCTGACCATCATCCCGCGCGGAGGCGGCACCGGCTACACCGGCGGCGCCGTGCCGCTGACGCCGTTCTCGGCCGTCATCAACACCGAGAAGCTGGAGCGCCTGGATGCGGTCGAGATGACCGACCTGCCCGGCGTCGACCACCCCGTCGCCACCATCTATTCGGCCGCCGGCGTGGTGACGCGCCGCGTGGCGGAGGCCGCCGAGCGCGCCGGTCTCGTCTTCGCGGTGGACCCGACCTCGATCGACGCCTCGTGCATCGGCGGCAACGTCGCCATGAACGCGGGCGGCAAGAAGGCCGTGCTGTGGGGCACCGCGCTGGACAACCTGGCCTGGTGGCGCATGGTCGATCCGGACGGCAACTGGCTCGAAGTCACGCGCCTGGACCACAACCTGGGCAAGATCCACGACGCGCCGGTCGCCACCTTCGAGCTGAAGTGGTTCGACGGCAACGCGCCCGTGGGCAGCAAGCCGCTGCGCACCGAGTCGCTCACCATCGAAGGCCGCAAGTTCCGCAAGGAAGGCCTCGGCAAGGACGTCACCGACAAGTTCCTGGCCGGCCTGCCCGGCGTGCAGAAGGAAGGCTGCGACGGCATCATCACCAGCGCGCGCTGGGTCCTGCACCGCATGCCCAAGTCGATCCGCACCGTGTGCCTGGAGTTCTTCGGCCAGGCGCGCGACGCGATCCCGAGCATCGTCGAGATCAAGGACTACCTCGACGCCGAGACCAAGAAACCCGGCGGCGCCATCCTGGCCGGCCTGGAGCACCTGGACGAGCGCTACCTGCGCGCGGTCGGCTATGCCACCAAGAGCAAGCGCAACGCCTTCCCGAAGATGGTGCTGATCGGCGACATCGTCGGCGACGACGACGATGCCGTGGCGCGCGCCACCTCGGAAGTCATCCGCCTGGCCAACGGCAAGAGCGGCGAAGGCTTCGTCGCCGTGAGCCCCGAGGCGCGCAAGAAGTTCTGGCTGGACCGCTCGCGCACCGCCGCCATCGCCAAGCACACCAACGCCTTCAAGATCAACGAAGACGTGGTGATCCCGCTGCCGCGCATGGGCGAGTACACCGACGGCATCGAGCGCATCAACATCGAGCTGTCGGTCAAGAACAAGCTGAAGCTGGCAGACGCGCTGCTGGCGTTCTTCGCGCGCACCGACCTGCCGCTCGGCCGCACCGACGACGCCAACGAGATCCCCAGCGCCGAACTGCTGGAAGACCGCGTGCAGCAGGCGCAGCAGCTGCTGCGCGCCACCCGCGCGCGCTGGCAGTACCTGCTGGACCATCTTGACACGCCGGTCAATGCCGCGCGCGCCAGCCTGATCGGCCTGGGCCTGGGCTACCTCGCCCAGACCATCGACGAGCGCCTGCAGGTCCAGCCGGACGCCAACCTGTTCCATCTGCTGCAGGACCGCACCATCCGCGTGTCGTGGAAGGCCGAGATCCGCGCCGAGTTGCGCAAGATCTTCAACGGCGGCGAGTTCAAGCCGATCCTCGACGAAGCGCAGGCGATCCACAAGCAGGTGCTGCGCGGCCGCGTCTTCGTGGCGCTGCACATGCACGCGGGCGACGGCAACGTGCACACCAACCTGCCGGTCAACTCGGACGACTACGACATGCTGCAGGACGCCCACAAGGCGGTGGCCCGCATCATGACGCTGGCGCGCTCGCTCGATGGCGTCATCTCGGGCGAGCACGGCATCGGCATTACCAAGCTGGAGTTCCTGACCGACGACGAGATCGCCGACTTCGCCGCCTACAAGCGCCGCGTCGACCCGAACGGCCGCTTCAACAAGGGCAAGCTGCTGCGCGACCTGAACGACCCGCAGGCGCCGGCCGCCGACCTGCGCAATGCCTACACGCCGTCGTTCGGCCTGATGGGGCACGAGTCGATCATCATGCAGCAGAGCGACATCGGCGCCATCTCGGACAGCATCAAGGACTGCCTGCGCTGCGGCAAGTGCAAGCCGGTGTGCGCCACCCACGTGCCGCGCGCCAACCTGCTGTACAGCCCGCGCAACAAGATCCTGGCCACCTCGCTGCTGATCGAGGCCTTCCTGTACGAAGAGCAGACGCGCCGCGGCGTGTCGGTCAAGCACTGGGAAGAGTTCGCCGACGTGGGCGACCACTGCACGGTCTGCCACAAGTGCGCCACGCCGTGCCCGGTCAAGATCGACTTCGGCGACGTGTCGATGAACATGCGCAACCTGCTGCGCAAGATGGGGCAGAAGAAGTTCAACCCCGGCACCGCCGCGTCGATGTTCTTCCTGAACGCGACCAATCCCGAGACCATCAACCTCACGCGCAAGGTGATGATCGACTGGGGCTACAAGGCGCAGCGCCTGGGGCACGACATCCTGAAGAAATTCGCCAGGAAGCAGACCGCGCATCCGCCCGCCACGGTGGGCAAGCCGCCGGTGCGCGAGCAGGTGATCCACTTCATCAACAAGAAGATGCCGGGCAACCTGCCCAAGAAGACGGCTCGCGCCCTGCTGGACATCGAGGACAACGAGATCGTCCCGATCATCCGCGACCCGAAGGTCACCACGCCCGACAGCGAGGCGGTGTTCTACTTCCCGGGCTGCGGCTCGGAGCGGCTGTTCTCGCAGGTGGGCCTGGCCACGCAGGCGATGCTGTGGCACGCCGGAGTGCAGACCGTGCTGCCGCCGGGCTACCTGTGCTGCGGCTATCCGCAGCGCGGCAATGGCCAGTACGACAAGGCCGAGAAGATCGTCACCGACAACCGCGTGCTGTTCCACCGCGTGGCCAACACGCTCAACTACCTCGACATCAAGACGGTGGTGGTGAGCTGCGGCACGTGCTACGACCAGCTGGCCGGCTACGAATTCGACAAGATCTTCCCGGGCTGCCGCATCATCGACATCCACGAATTCCTGCTGGAGAAGGGCGTCAAGATCGACGGCGTGCAGGGCGTGCGCTACATGTACCACGACCCCTGCCACACCCCGATCAAGACCATGGACCCGACCAAGCTGGTCAACCAGCTGATGGGCGGCAACAAGGGCGCCGACGGCCAGACCCGCGCGATCGAGAAGAACGACCGCTGCTGCGGCGAGTCCGGCACGCTGGCGGTCTCGCGTCCGGACATCTCCACGCAGATCCGCTTCCGCAAGGAAGAAGAGATGCGCAAGGGCGCCGACAAGCTGCGCCAGCTTGACCAGGCCAGCGGCCAGGGCGGCGAGGCCTTCAGCGGCGACGTGAAGATCCTCACCAGCTGCCCGTCGTGCCTGCAGGGCCTGTCGCGCTACAGCGAGGATGCTTCGGTGCAGGCCGACTACATCGTGGTCGAGATGGCGCGCCATGTGCTGGGCGAGACCTGGCTGCAGGACTACGTCGCCCATGCCAACGCCGGTGGTATCGAGCGGGTGCTGGTGTGACGGCGGGGGCGCGCGTGGCCGGCTGCGCGCTGTGCGAGGGCGACGGCGGCGAGCCGGTCTGGCGCAATGCCCGGGCGCGCGTGGTGCTGGTCGAGCACGCGCGCTTTCCGGGCTTCTGCCGCGTCATCTGGAACGGCCACGTCGCCGAGCAGACCGACCTGATGGAGGCTGACCGCCGCTGGCTGATGGAGGTGGTCGCCCGCGTCGAGCGCGTGCAGCGCGAAGTGCTGGCGCCGGACAAGATCAACCTCGCCAGCTTCGGCAACTTCGTGCCGCACCTGCACTGGCACGTCATCCCGCGCTACCGCTGGGACACGCACTTCCCGGAGGCCGTCTGGGCCGCCGCGCAGCGCGAGCCCGATGCGGCGCGGATGGCCGAGGTCGCCGCCAGGCTGCCGGCGCTGTCCTACGCGCTGCAGGCCGCGCTGGCCGACGCCTGAGCCACGCCCACGCGAGGCTGCGCGGAACCCCGTCGCGCGCAGCCCGTCAGATGTTCATTCCGTCTCCTGTCGTGTCAACGACCTCGCCATGACGACACCGCGCACCGCCGCCACGCCCGATAGCCACAAGGACTCGATCGCCGAGCTGACCGTTCACCACGGCCGGCTCAACCTGTCCGAGACGTGGCAGCTCATCAAGCCTTACTGGTTCTCGCAAGACCGCTACAAGGCCTGGAGCCTGCTGGCGCTGGTGGTCGCGCTCAGCCTGTTCGTGGTCTACATGAACGTGCTGTTCACCGACTGGAACCGGCTGTTCTACAACGCGCTGGAACAGAAGGACAAGGCCGAATTCTGGCGCCAGCTCGGGCGCTTCTCCTGGATCGCCGCGCTGATCATCGTCGCCTCCGTGCTGCGCCAGTACTACACGATGATGCTGCGCATGCGCTGGCGGACGTGGATCACCGGCAGCTTCCTTGACGGCTGGCTCGGCAAACAGGCCTTCTACCGCCTGGAGCAGACCCACACGGCCGACAACCCCGACCAGCGAATCGCCGACGACCTGCGCAACTTCACCGATGCCACCCTCACGCTGGCGCTGGGTTTCCTCAATTCGGCGGTGACGCTGGTTTCGTTCTTCGGCATCCTGTGGGCGGTGTCGGGGCCGCTGGCGTTCGCGCTGGGCGGGCATGACTTCGTCATCCCGGGCTATATGGTGTGGTTTGCGCTGTTGTATTCGGTTGTCTGCTCGGTGGCCATCCATTTCGTGGGTCGGCCGCTGATCGGGCTGTCGTTTCAACAGGAGCGCTACGAGGCGTATTTCCGTTTCCTGCTCGTGCGCGTGCGCGAGAACAGCGAGAGCATTGCGCTCTACCGTGGCGAGCCGACCGAGAAGGCTATCCTGCGCGGCCGCTTCGAACGCATCCGCGCCAACTGGAATCAGTTGATGGATTACACCCTGCGTCTGAACTTCGCCAGTTCCGGCTATGGACAGTTCGCCATCATCTTCCCGTTCCTGGTGTCGGCGCCGCGCTATTTCGGCGGCACGCTCACGCTGGGCGGCATGATGCAGGTGGCCACGGCGTTCGGCCAGGTGCAGGGGGCGATGTCCTGGTTCGTCGATAACTACAGCACGCTGGTCAGCTGGAAGGCCTCCACCAACCGCCTGATCGAATTCCAGCGCGCCATGCGCGCCGCCGAGCGCGAAGAGGAGCGCCGCGCCGGCATCCGCGACATCGAGGTCGATGCCGCCGCCGTGCCCGCCATCGAAGCGCACGGCCTGGCGCTGAACCTGCCCGGCCGCGCGCCGCAGGACGTGCTGGTCGAGCCGTTCGACATGGCCATCGGCCGCGGCGAGCGCGTGCTGGTCAATGGCCCCTCCGGCTGCGGCAAGAGCACGCTGGTGCGCGCCGTGGCCGGCATCTGGCCCTACGGCACCGGCCGCATCGACATCCCCGACGACGCCCGCGTGCTGTTCCTGCCGCAGCGCAGCTACCTGCCCGCCGGCACGCTGGCCGACGCGCTGTGCTATCCCGATCTGCCCACCGAGTACGCCGCCGAGCGCCTGGCCGAAGTCCTGGTCGCCTGCCGCCTGCCGGCGCTGGTCGGCCTGCTGGACGAAGTCAGCAACTGGAGCCTGCGCCTGTCGCCCGGCGAGCAGCAGCGCCTGGCCTTCGCGCGCGCCTTGCTGCAGCGCCCGGATTACCTGTTCCTGGATGAAGCCACCAGCGCACTCGACGAGGACACCGAAGCCTTCATGTACGGCCTGATGCTCGACGCGATGCCCGAGGTGACCCTGGTGAGCGTGGCGCACCGCAGCACGGTGGCGCGTTTCCATCATCGCCGGTTGCGCTATGTCCCGGAGGGCGACGCACTGACTGCGGTAAGCTATCGCGTGGTGGAGGAGCCTGCGCACATGGCGCTGGCGGCTTCCTGATCCGCAATTCCCGAGACGTTTTTCCATGGCCGGACTCACCGCCGACACTCCGCAGCCGACCGGCATCACGGTGCACACGCAATCGCGCGTGCTCGAGATCGCCTTCGCCGACGGCAAGCAGTTCCGCCTGCCGTTCGAATACCTGCGCGTGCTGTCGCCGTCGGCCGAAGTGCAGGGGCATGGGCCGGGGCAGGAGGTGTTGCAGACCGGCAAGCGCGAGGTCGGCATCGTCGGCGTGGAGCCGGTTGGCAACTACGCGATCCGCCCGCTGTTCTCCGATGGCCATGATTCCGGCATCTACGACTGGGCCTATCTGTACCGCCTCGGCGCCGAGCAGGACGCGCTGTGGCAGGCCTATCTCGATCGCCTCGCCGCCGCGGGCCTCGACCGCGACGCACCGATGGCGCCCGGCGCCGGCCATGCCTGCGGCCACGGCCACTGATTCCGATTCACTCCGCGGCGCAGGCGCGCCGCATCGCAACCCCATTCCGTCATGAGCCAAACCCACTTCGGATTCCAGCAGGTCGACGAGCGCGAGAAGGCCGGCAAGGTCGCCGGCGTGTTCCATTCCGTCGCCAGCAAGTACGACGTGATGAACGACCTGATGTCCGGCGGCATGCACCGGCTGTGGAAGATGTTCACCATCGCCCAGGCCGCCGTGCGCCCGGGCTACAAGGTGCTCGACATCGCCGGCGGCACCGGTGACCTAGCCAAGGCCTTCGCGCGCCAGGCCGGCCCTACCGGCGAGGTGTGGCTGACCGACATCAACGAATCGATGCTGCGCGTGGGCCGTGACCGCCTACTCGATGCCGGCGTGCTCACGCCCACCTGCCTGTGCGATGCCGAGCACATTCCCTTTCCGAACGCTTACTTCGATGTCGTGACAGTTGCGTTCGGCTTGCGCAACATGACGCACAAGGATCGTGCGCTGGCCGAGATGCGTCGCGTGGTCAAGCCGGGCGGCAAGGTGATGGTGCTGGAGTTCTCCAAGGTGTGGCAGCCGCTGGAGAAGGCCTACGACGTGTACTCGTTCAAGGTGCTGCCGTGGCTGGGCAGCAAGGTCGCCGGCGATGCCGAGAGCTACCGCTATCTGGCCGAGTCCATCCGCATGCACCCGGATCAGGAAACGCTCAAGCAGATGATGGAACAGGCCGGGTTGGACTCGGTCGAATACTTCAATCTGACGGCGGGTGTCGTCGCGCTGCACGTCGGCCGGCGTCTCTGATCCGTTGGATGGGCGATGTGGCGCGCTGCGGCGTCATGCCACGATCCGTCACATTGAATTCCGGCGGGGGCGTCATCATCTGATGGGGCGTCACTGCCACAGGAGAGATGACAGCGATGAAATTGCATTGGGGTGGAAAACTCGTAACGGCCGCACTGGTTGCGACGCTCGCATTGGGCGCGGCCATGGATGCCAACGCCAAGCGCATCGGCGGCGGCAGCCGCAGCTTCGGCAAGCAATCGTCCACCGTGACGCAGCGTCAGCAGACGCCGCCGACCACGCCCGCACCGACCCAGCAGCAGGCGGCGCCGACCGCGCAGCCGTCGCCGGCGGCGCCCGCGCCGATGCCGGCGCAGCAGCCGCGCCGCAACTGGGGCGCCATGCTGGGTGGCCTGGCCGCGGGCCTGGGCCTCGGTTACCTGTTGTCCAAGTTCGGCCTGGGCGCCGGTCTGGCGTCGCTGCTGTCGAACCTGATCCTGATCGCGATCATCGCCTTCGTGGTGATGTGGATCATCCGCAAGCTGCGCGGCAGCCGTCCGCAGGAGCCGGCGTACGCCACCGGCGGTCCGTCGCTAAGCGGTGACCGCGAACCCTATGTGCCGGCGCCGGCCGCACCCGCGGCACAGCCGGCCGCACCGGTCGCGGCGTCGACCGGCACTGGCAGCGCGGGTAATACGTCGGGCCTGGGCGTGGGCGCACAGACCGCGGCGCAAGCCTGGAGCCTCGGTGGCCCGGCCGCGCCGGCGGCCAACGCGCCGGCCGCGGCGCCCGCTGCGCAGCAGCCGTGGGGGGTGCCGGCCGACTTCGACACGCAGGCTTTCCTGCGCAACGCCAAGGTCTACTTCGTCCGGCTGCAGGCCGCGTGGGATGCCGGCAACCTGAACGACATCCGCGAGTTCACCACGCCGGAGATGTTCGCCGAGATCAAGATGGACCTGACGGACCGCGGCACCGTGCCCAACAAGACCGACGTGGTGTCGGTGGAGGCCGAGCTGCTCGGCATCGAGACGCATCCGGCCGAATACCTGGCCAGCGTGCGTTTCTCGGGCATGATCCGCGAAGAGACGAGCGCGCCGGCACAGCCGTTCGCCGAGGTGTGGAACCTGACCAAGCCGACCCAGGGCAGCGGCGGCTGGGTGCTGGCCGGTATCCAGCAGTTGCAATAACCTTCACGCTTTGGAGGGCGGTCAAACCGGCCCTCCCGGCATTGCCCGTAAAATAGGGCCCGACCGTCCGGTTCGGGCCTTTTTTGTTGCCCACCGGCTAGCCCGTTTCCGGTTTCCATCGCCGCATGTCTTCGACTGCCTCTTCGTCCCCGTTTCCCGTTGCGCTGATGCAGCCGCTGCTGCTCGCGCTCAATCACTTGCTGCGGCAGGAGCCCTGGGCCCAGGCGATGCTGCGTCCGTTCGCGGGCCGTGTCGCGCATTTCGATCTCGCGCCGTTCTCGCTGTCGCTGCAGGTGGATGCCGGTGGCCTGGTGACGTCGCCCGAACTTGGTGTCGAGCCGGCCGTCCGGGTCGTGGTGCCGCTCGCGGCCGCCGTGGGCGATTACGCCACCGGTGGCCAGGCAGCCGTGCTCAAGCATGTGCGCATCGACGGTGAGGCCGAATTCGCCAACGTGCTGTCGACGCTGCTGCGCAACGTGCGCTGGGATGCGGCCGAAGATCTGTCGCGCGTGTTCGGCGATGTGCTCGCGCAGCGCATGGTGCGGGGCGCCCAGTCGATCCGCACCGAGGCGACGCGCGTGGGCCGTTCGCTGGTGGATGCGGTGGCGTCCTACCTGACCGACGAGCAGCCGACGCTGGTGCGCCATGCCCGGCTCGCGCAGTTCGCCGCGGACGTGGCGGCCGTGCGCGATGATGCGGCGCGCCTGGAGAAGCGGCTGGAGCGGCTCGAACGCGCCGCGCGCGGGACCTCGACGGCACGGGCGGGCGAATCGGCATGACGCGCTTGTTCCGGCTGTGCAAGATCATCTTCGTCATCCTCTATCACGGGCTGGATCAGCTCGCGCTGTCGGGCTTCAAGAGCCGGCGCATCCGCGCGCTGGTCTGGGTGCTGACCCTCGGCCGCAGGCAGACACGCCCGCGCGGTGAGCGCCTGCGCCTGGCGCTGGAGCAGCTCGGCCCGATCTTCGTGAAGTTCGGGCAGGTCCTGTCCACGCGTCGCGACCTGCTGCCGCCCGATGTGGCGGACGAACTGGCCAAGCTGCAGGACCGTGTGCCGCCGTTCGACCCCAAGATCGCGGCCGCCATTGTCGAGCGATCGCTGGGCAAGCCGCTGTCGGCGCTGTTCCATCGCTTCGACCATCATCCGGTGGCCAGCGCCTCGATCGCGCAGGTGCACTTCGCCACCCTGCGCGGCGGTCCCGACGACGGCCGCGAGGTGGCCGTGAAGGTGCTGCGTCCCGGCATGCTGCCGGTGATCGACAGCGACCTCGCGCTGATGCGCGACGTGGCCACGTGGATGGAGAAGCTGTGGGCGGACGGCAAGCGCCTGAAGCCGCGCGAGGTGGTCGCCGAGTTCGACAAGTACCTGCACGACGAACTCGACCTGATGCGCGAGGCCGCCAACGCCAGCCAGCTGCGCCGCAACTTCGCCAAGTCCGAGCTGCTGCTGGTGCCCGAGGTGTTCTGGGACTGGTGCACCTCTGAGGTGTTCGTGATGGAGCGCATGCACGGCGTGCGCGTCTCGCACGCCGACGAACTGCGTGCGGCCGGCGTCGACACGCATAAGCTGGCGCGCGACGGCGTGGAGATCTTCTTCACGCAGGTGTTTCGCGACGGCTTCTTCCACGCCGACATGCACCCCGGCAACATCCTGGTGAGCGTGGCGCCCGAGTCCCTGGGCCGCTATATCGCGCTGGATTTCGGCATCGTCGGGGCGCTGTCGGAATTCGACAAGAATTACCTGGCGCAGAATTTCCTGGCCTTCTTCCAGCGCGATTACCACCGTGTGGCGCTGCTGCATGTCGAATCCGGCTGGGCGCCCGAAGAGACCCGCGTGGAGGAGCTCGAAGGCGCCATTCGCGCCTGCTGCGAGCCGTACTTCGATCGCCCCCTCGGCGAGATTTCGCTGGGGCTCGTGCTGATGCGGCTGTTCCAGACTTCGCGCCGCTTCAACGTGGAAGTGCAGCCGCAGCTGGTGCTGCTGCAGAAGACGCTGCTCAACGTCGAGGGCCTGGGCCGCCAGCTCGATCCGGACCTGGATCTGTGGAAGACCGCCAAGCCATTCCTGGAACGCTGGATGCACGAGCAGATCGGCTGGCGCGGCCTGGTTGATCGCCTCAAGATCGAGGCGCCGCAATGGGCCAACATGCTGCCGGACTTCCCGCGCCTGGCGCACCAGATCCTGGAGCGCCACGCCCGCGACAACGGCAGCGCTCAGACCGCCACGCTGAGCGCGCTGCTGGCCGAGCAGCGCCGCACCAACCGCCTGCTGTCGGCGGCGCTGCTGTTCATCGGCGGCTTTGCGGTCGGCATCATTGCCACGCATGTGCTGGCGTGGCTGGCCCACCACTGACCGCCGACCGACTCTGACCCGCATGGCCCAACCGCCCGTCTTCACCACTCGCGATGCCGCCGCCCCCGCGTTCTGGGACGAGCGCTTCAGCCGCGACCACATGCCTTGGGACGCGCACGGCGTGCCGCCGGCCTTCCGCCAGTTCTGCGAAGCGCAGCCCGCGCCGCTCTCCACGCTGATCCCCGGCTGCGGCAGCGCCTACGAGGCGGGCTGGCTGGCCGAGCGTGGCTGGCCCGTCGCCGCCATCGACTTCGCGCCGAGTGCGGTGGCCTCCGCACAGGCCGTGCTGGGGCCGCATGCCGGCGTGGTCGAACTGGCCGATTTTTTCCGGTTCACGCCGCGCCAGCCGGTGCAATGGATCTACGAGCGCGCCTTCCTGTGCGCGATGCCGCGCCGGCTGTGGGCGGATTACGCCACGCAGGTCGCGCGGCTGCTGCCGCCCGGCGGGTTGCTGGCCGGGTTCTTCGTTGTGGTCGACGGCCGGGCCGCCGCGCCTAGCGGGCCGCCGTTCGAGATCACGGCGCAGGAGCAGGAGGCGCTGCTGTCGCCGGCCTTCGAGCGGATTGCCGATGCGCTGGTCCCAGAGAACGAATCGATACCCGTGTTCGCCGGGCGCGAGCGTTGGCAGGTCTGGCGCCGCCGCGCCGACTGACTCCGGCGCCTTTAGCGCCACAGGGGCACGCCCGGGGCAGGGCACGGTGTTGGTGCTGAGCAACATGGCCGATCACCCGGAAAAAGCCTGCGGACGCCTGTTGCGGCTCGTTGCTTAAAAAAGTGGCAAACTGGTCCGCTTTCGTGGCCGCCCCAATGCCCCGCAGGGGTGTCCCATCGCTATAATCCCGCCATTTCGCCCGGCGCCGGCGTGGCCGCCAACGGGATTTCCAGAGTCTGTTCTTCCGTGAATCGAGTGCCATGCTGATCTGGTTCGTCATTGTTTATTGGGTGATTTCGGTCGGTATCGGCCTGTGGGCGGCGCTGCGCGTGCGCAATACGGCCGACTTCGCGGTGGCCGGCCGCGGCCTGCCGTTCTACGTTGTCACCGCCACGGTGTTCGCGACGTGGTTCGGTTCCGAGACGGTGCTCGGTATTCCGGCGGTGTTCCTCAAGGAGGGCCTGCACGGCGTGGTGGCCGATCCGTTCGGGTCGTCGCTGTGCCTGATCCTGGTGGGCCTGTTCTTCGCCCGGCCGCTGTACCGGATGAACCTGCTGACCATCGGCGACTTCTACCGCAACCGCTTCGGCCGCGTGGCCGAGGTGCTGACCACCCTGTGCATCGTCGTGTCCTATCTGGGCTGGGTGGCGGCGCAGATCAAGGCGCTGGGCCTGGTGTTCTATACCGTTTCGGACGGCGGGCTGTCGCAGCAGACCGGCATGATGATCGGCGCGGCCAGCGTGCTGGTCTACACGCTGTTCGGCGGCATGTGGTCGGTGGCGGTGACGGACTTCATCCAGATGATCATCATCGTGATCGGCATGATGTACATCGGCTGGGAGGTCTCGGGCCAGGCCGGCGGCGTGGCCACGGTGGTGGCGCATGCATCGGCGGCGGGCAAGTTCTCGTTCTGGCCGGCGTTCAACCCGATCGAGGTGATCGGCTTCGTGACGGCCTGGATCACCATGATGCTCGGCTCGATTCCGCAGCAGGACGTGTTCCAGCGCGTGACGTCGTCGCGCACCGAGCGCATCGCCGGCACGGCCTCGGTGCTGGGCGGCGTGCTGTATTTCCTGTTCGCCTTCATCCCGATGTTCCTGGCGTATTCGGCTACGCTGATCGACCCGCAGATGGTCGCCAGGTACATCAACACCGATTCGCAGCTGATCCTGCCCAAGCTGGTGCTCGAGCACGCGCCGCTGGTCGCGCAGGTGATGTTCTTCGGCGCGCTGCTGTCGGCCATCAAGAGCTGCGCGAGCGCGACGCTGCTGGCGCCGTCGGTCACCTTTGCCGAAAACGTGCTGCGCCCGATGCTGCCGCGCATGGACGACAAGCGCTTCCTGCGCGTGATGCAGGCGGTGGTGCTGGTCTTCACGGCGCTGGTGACGCTGTTTGCGCTCAACTCGCATCTGTCGATCTTCCACATGGTGGAGAATGCCTACAAGGTGACGCTGGTCGCCGCCTTCGTGCCGCTGGCGTTCGGCCTGTTCTGGAAGCGCGCTACGCGCCAGGGCGGCCTGCTGGCCATCGCCCTCGGGCTGACCGTGTGGATCTGGTGCGAGGTGTTCCTCTCTGATGCGATGTTCCCGCCACAATTGGTCGGCCTGCTGGCCAGCCTGGGGGCGATGGTGATCGGCTCGCTGGGTCCGCAATGGATCCGCGATCGCGTTCCGGCCAGCGAGCCCGTCACACAGGCCTGACGCGCGGCGTTCCCGCGGGCAGGGCGGGCCACATTGTGGCGCGCTGCGTCGGATGCCGCGAATCCGCCGTCGGGGATTTTGCGGAAAGGGTTTATAATTCAAGGCTTTGCGTGCGGGCACTTGCAATCCGCGCCGGCGCCCCGAGATTCCGCGGGCCCGTGCCGTGCGGACTGTGCTGGCACCCGCTTTTTGCTTTTTCGAGATCTACGTTTCGTTCCAGGTGAGGACACCATGCCGATCTATGCTTATCGATGCGACGCCTGCGGCCACGCCAAGGATGTGCTGCAGAAGATGAGCGACGCGCCGCTGACGGATTGCCCCGCATGCAATGCGCCGGCGTTCAAGAAGCAGCTGACCGCAGCCGGCTTCCAGCTCAAGGGCTCGGGCTGGTACGTGACGGATTTCCGCGGCGGCTCCGGCGGCACGTCGGCGACCAGCGCCGCGGCCAAGACCGACAGCACCGCCTCCGGCGACGCTGCCGCCCCTGCCTCGGCCGCCTCCGACAGCGGCACGGCCTCGGCCGGCGCGGCGGCTTCCGGTGGCTGCGGCGCGTCGTGCGCGTGCCATTGAACGCCTCAACCTTCGGCCGCCTGTTCCCATGAACAAGAAAACCAGCGCCCTCAAGACATGGTTCCTGACCGGTCTACTGGTGCTCGTCCCGCTTGCGATCACGCTGTGGGTGCTGTCGCTCATCATCGGCACGATGGACCAGAGCCTGGCGCTGCTGCCTGCGGCCTGGCAGCCGGACCGCCTGTTCGGCATGCGTGTTCCCGGGCTGGGCGCGATCCTGACGCTGCTGTTCATCCTGATCGTGGGCGTGCTCGCGCACAACTTCATCGGCCAGAAGCTGGTGCTGTGGTGGGAGGCGCTGCTGGGGCGCATCCCCGTGGTCGGGCCGATCTATTCGAGCGTCAAGCAGGTTTCCGACACGCTGCTGTCGTCCAACGGCAATGCGTTCCGCAAGGCGCTGCTGGTGCAGTATCCGCGTGAAGGCTCGTGGACGATCGCCTTCCTGACCGGCCGCCCCGGCGGCGACGTGGAGAACCACCTGCAGGGCGAATATGTCAGCGTCTATGTGCCGACCACGCCGAACCCGACGTCCGGCTTCTTCCTGATGATGCCCAAGGCCGACACCATCGAGCTGGACATGACGGTGGATGCGGCGCTCAAGTACATCGTGTCGATGGGCGTGGTGGCGCCGGAGTCGCTGCCGCGACGCATGGACCCGCCATCACCCGAATCGGAGGACCGGTCGCCGGCCCAGGTGCCGCGCGGCCCCTCGAATCCGCAGGCGCTGCCCGATGGTGGTGGCGCCGTGTCCGCCCCCTGAGCCGGTCGTCCCAACCGATTCACGCCGGCTTCTCGATCAACTTTCACGCGTGTCGCTGTGTTGGCGGCGCGCTTCGCGGAAAACCACAACATGCAAATGCGTACTCAATATTGCGGTCAGGTCACCGAACAACTGCTGGGCCAGAGCGTCACCCTGTCGGGCTGGGCGCATCGCCGGCGTGACCACGGCGGCGTGATCTTCATCGACCTGCGCGATCGCGAGGGCTTGGTGCAGGTGGTGTGCGATCCGGACCGTCCGGAGATGTTCAAGGTGGCCGAAGGCGTGCGCAACGAGTTCTGCCTGCAGGTCAAGGGCATCGTGCGTGCGCGTCCGGAAGGCACGACCAACCCGAACCTGGCCAGCGGCAAGATCGAGGTGCTGTGCCATGAGCTGACGGTGCTCAACGCCTCCGTCACGCCGCCGTTCCAGCTCGACGACGACAACCTGTCGGAAACCACGCGCCTGACGCACCGCGTGCTGGACCTGCGCCGCCCGCAGATGCAATACAACCTGCGCCTGCGCTACAAGGTGGCGATGGAAGTGCGCAAGTACCTGGACGACAAGGGCTTCATCGACATCGAAACGCCGATGCTGACCAAGAGCACGCCGGAAGGCGCGCGCGACTACCTGGTGCCGTCGCGCGTGAACGCCGGCCAGTTCTTCGCGCTGCCGCAGTCGCCGCAGCTGTTCAAGCAGATGCTGATGGTGTCGGGCTTCGACCGCTACTACCAGATCACCAAGTGCTTCCGCGACGAAGACCTGCGCGCTGACCGCCAGCCCGAATTCACCCAGATCGACTGCGAAACGTCGTTCCTGAGCGAGCAGGAAATCCGCGATCTGTTTGAAGAAATGATCCGCACGGTGTTCCAGAACACCATGTCGGTCGCGCTGGATGCCAAGTTCCCGGTGATGGAGTTCCGCGAGGCGATGGCCCGTTTCGGTTCGGACAAGCCGGACCTGCGCGTGAAGCTGGAGTTCACCGAGCTGACCGACGCCATGAAAGACGTCGACTTCAAGGTGTTCTCCGGCCCGGCCAACGCCGAAGGCGGCCGCGTGGTGGCGCTGCGTGTGCCGGGCGGTGCTGCCCTGTCGCGGGGTGACATCGACGCCTACACCAAGTTCGTCGAGATCTACGGCGCCAAGGGCCTGGCCTGGATCAAGGTCAACGAAGTGGCCAAGGGCCGCGACGGCCTGCAATCGCCGATCGTGAAGAACCTGCACGACGCGGCCATCGCCGAGATCCTCAAGCGTAGCGGCGCGCAAGACGGCGACATCCTGTTCTTCGGCGCCGACCGCGCCAAGGTCGTCAACGACGCCATGGGCGCGCTGCGCCTGAAGGTGGGCCATTCGGACTTCGCCAAGAGCACCGGCCTGTTCGAAGACGCCTGGAAGCCGCTGTGGGTGGTCGACTTCCCGATGTTCGAGTACGACGAGGAAGACGCGCGCTGGGTGGCCATGCACCACCCGTTCACGAGTCCGAAGGACGAGCACCTGGAATACCTGGAAACCGATCCGGGCAAGTGCATCGCCAAGGCCTACGACATGGTGCTCAACGGCTGGGAAATCGGTGGCGGCTCGGTGCGGATCTACCGTGAAGAAGTGCAGAGCAAGGTGTTCCGCGCCCTGAAGATCGGTGATGAAGAAGCGCGCGCCAAGTTCGGCTTCCTGCTGGACGCCTTGCAGTATGGCGCGCCCCCGCACGGCGGCATCGCGTTCGGCCTGGACCGCGTTGTCACGATGATGGCCGGCGCCGACTCGATCCGCGACGTGATCGCCTTCCCGAAGACGCAGCGTGCGCAGGATCTGCTCACGCAGGCGCCGAGCCCGGTCGACGAGAAGCAGCTGCGCGAACTGCACATCCGCCTGCGCGCGGCGGAGGCCAAGGTCGCCGCGCCGGCGGCGGCCACGGCCTGACCGACGCGCTTCCCGCTGGACGCAAGCCGCGCCGGCCCGCAAGGGCGGCGCGGTTTTTTCTTTGGGCCGCGCGGATGCGGCATGGGTGGTGCGCGCGTCGCTTGCCAGGAACGATGGCGGCCGGGCACGGTCTTTTCTAGCTGTCACCGTGTTTGACGAGCGAGGAGAGACGCCTTGAGTGAAACCATCGACTTCGTGCGTGCCTGGGTGGTGGCGCACGCCGCATTTCTGCTGACCTGGCTGATTGCCGCGCTGGTGGTGATCGCGCTGGCCTGGATCGAGATCCGCCGCGCGACACGCCGCGCCGCCATTGCGATGGCGGAGGCGGTGGCGACCACCGTGGCCGCGTGTGTACCGGAAATCGCCGCTGCGGCGCAGGGCGCACAGGGAACGACCGTGCCGATCGTGCCGGCGTCCGGTGCCGGCCTGTCCGAAGCGCTGCGCGATCTCGGCCGCGCCGCCGCCGAACGCATGGCTTGGCTGCGCGGCGTGGCCAATCTGCGCATGCCCGACACGGCACTGCCACCGGTGGCAGGCAACACGCCGGTCCACCCGTTGCTGTATGACGCGCCGCGCCCGCTGGCCGAGGCCTACCTCACCGCCGAACGCTGCTTCGCCGACCACGCCCGCGCGCTGCTGGCCGAGCGCCGCGCGCTGCAGGCGCTGGAGACCGCCGGGCATGACGGCCGCGACGAGCTGCACCGCATCGAGCGTGAGACCGCCGCCATCGTGGTGCGCTTCGAGCAGGCCAACGCGCAATCCGAGCAGACCGAGGTGCAGCGCTTCCTGATCCAGAAATTCAACGCGCTCGGCACGCGCGAGCGTGAGCTGACCGCGCAGCAGGCGGCGCTGCGCCAGCAGTTGGTCGAACGCGCGGATGTGCTGTGGCTGCAGTCGCATCACGCCGCCGAAGCCTACGTGGCGGCGCTCGATCCGCTGCTGGCGATGGCGCGCCGCGAACTCGGCCATGAGACCGCGAGCGATGAGACGGCGCTGTGGCTGTCGCGGGCCCGGGCCGGCCAGGGGCCGCTGCGCGCCGGCTGAGTGCCGCCGCCGCGGTCCGGCTGCGGTAAGCTATCGGACCGTGGCGCGCTCGCGCCATCCGTTGCTTCTCCTGGTCATGCCGCACAAGATTCCCGTTTCCGTCCTCGTCGTCATCCACACGCCTGATCTCCAGGTGCTGGTGATGGAGCGGGCGGACCACCCGGGTTTCTGGCAATCCGTCACCGGCAGCTGTGACACCCCGGACGAGCTCCTGGCCGAGACCGCGCGCCGCGAAGTGCTGGAGGAAACCGGCATCGACACGATGCAGCACCGGCTCATCGACTGGGGCCATCACATCGAATACGAGATCTACCCGCGTTGGCGCCACCGCTACGCGCCGGGCGTCACGCGCAACACCGAACACTGGTTCGGCCTGCTGGTCGGCGGCGAGGTGCCGGTGCGGCTGTCGCCGCGCGAGCATCTGCAGGCCGAGTGGCTGCCGTACCGCGAGGCCGCCGCGCGCTGCTTCTCGCGCAGCAACGGCGAGGCGATCCTGCAGCTGCCCGCGCGCTTGGCCGACGCGGCCGCGCTGGCAAAGGACCGGGCCTGAGATGCTGCGCCTGCGTGTCGCCACCTACAACATCCACAAGGGCGTGACCGGCATCGCGCGGCGCGTGCGGGTGCACGATGTGCGGCAAGGGCTGCACACCATGGACGCCGACATCGTTTTCCTGCAGGAAGTGCAGGACCGCAACGACCGCCTGGTGGCCGCTGAACTGTTCGACCCGCACTACACCCAGCTGCGATACCTGGCCACCGACGTGTACCCGCACACGGTGTACGGCCGCAATGCGGTGTACGACCACGGGCACCACGGCAACGCTATCCTGTCGCGCTATCCGATCCTGCTGTCGGAGAACCTCGACATTTCCGACCATCGCTTCGAGCAGCGCGGGCTGCTGCATGCCGTCGCCGACCTGGGGTTTGGCGAGGTCCACCTGCTGTGCGCGCATTTCGGCCTGTTCGCACGCAGCCGCCGGCGGCAGGCCGAGGCGCTGATCGAGCGCGTGTGCTCGGTGGTGCCCATCGATGCGCCGCTGGTGGTGGCGGGCGACTTCAACGACTGGAACAACCGGCTCGACCGCGTCATCTGCCAGGCGCTGGGCGTCACCGAGGTGGCCGACAAGGCTGCCGGCGCGCGGCCGCTGCGCACCTTTCCGAGCCACCTGCCGTGGCTGCGGCTGGACCGCATCTATGTGCGCGGCTTCGAGATCGACCGCGCACATGCGCTGACCGGCCGCGACTGGGCCCAGCGGTCCGATCACGTGCCCCTGCTGGCGGAACTGTCGCGCTCATGAAGGTCGCGCGCGATGCCGGGCCGTTGCGTTCGGAGTGGCGGCGGGGCAAGCCCCTGCCGGGCAACCGGATCGACCTGCTGCACGGCGGCGCCGCGTTCTTTCCCGCGCTGATCGAAGCCATCGATGCCGCGCGCCGCCGCATCGCGCTGGAAACCTACATCTATATCGACGACGACACCGGGCGCCGCGTGACCGAGGCGCTGGCGCGCGCGGCGCGGCGCGGCGTGGACGTGCGCGTCACCGTGGACGGCTTTGGCACCGGCACGCTGCCCGCCGGCATCGCGGCGATGCTGGATGCGGCCGGCGCGGCCTGGCGGGTGTACCGGCCGGTGCGCGGCTTTCGCCTGCAGCGCCGCTACCTGCGCCGCCTGCATCGCAAGGTCGCCGTGATCGATGACGAGGTGGCGTTCGTCGGCGGCATCAACATCATCGACGACCTGAACCACACCCCGTTCCGCGACGACGCACTGGGTGCCCGCTATGACTTCGCCGTGCGCGTGCGCGGGCCGCTGGTCGGCCAGATCGCGCTGATGGTCGACCGGCTGTGGTGGCAGACGGGCCTGCTCGCCGGCGTGCGCGAGGTGGGCGTGACCGGCGTGGCCGCCGAGTTTCCGGTGATGACCGACACGCCCAAGCCGGGGCGGCGCGGTGCCTCGGGGACGCAGCACGATCAGGCGCCGGACAACGTGCTGGCGTCGCTGGTGCTGCGCGACAACGTGCGCAACCGCCGCGCCATCGAGCGCGAGTACCTGCGCGCGCTGGGCACGGCGCGGCACGAGGTGATCATCGCCAATGCCTATTTCCTGCCGGGCGTGCGCTTCATGCGCGCGCTGGCCGCGTGCCGGCGCCGCGGCGTGCGGGTGCGCATGCTGCTGCAGGGCCATGTCGAATATGCGGTGCAGCATTACGCAACGCGTTCGCTGTATCACATGCTGCTGCGCGACGGCGTGGAGATCCACGAATACACGGCCAGCTTCCTGCACGCCAAGGTCGCGGTCGTGGATGGGCGCTGGGCGACGGTGGGTTCGAGCAACATCGATCCGTTCAGTCTGCTGCTGGCGCGCGAAGCCAACGTGGTCGCCTGGGACGCGGGGGTCGCCGGGCAGCTGCGCGCCGCGCTGGAAGACGCCATTGCGCGCCATGCGCGGCCGATCCTCGCCGATGCGCATGCGGCCCGGCCCTGGTGGTGGCGCGTGGTCGACTGGTGCGCGTATCGGCTGGTGCGGCTGGGCGTCGTCATCAGCGGCCGCGCGGCGCACTACTGACGCAAGGCGGGCGCCTGCAATCACACGGAGGGGACATGCAGGTCATCACGGCGGAGGAAGCGGCGCGGCTGGTGCAGCCGGGCTGGACGGTGGCGTGCGCCGGCTTCGTCGGCGCGGGCCACGCGGAGGCGGTGACGCACGCGCTGGAACGCCGCTTCCTGGCCACCGGCGAACCGCGCGACCTCACGCTGGTGTACTCCGCCGGCCAGGGCGACCGTACCACGCGCGGCGTCAACCACTTCGGCAACCCCGGCATGACGCGCTGCGTGGTCGGCGGCCATTGGCGCTCGGCGACGCGGCTGGCCGCGCTGGCGCTGGCCGAGCAGTGCGAGGCCTTCAACCTCCCGCAGGGCGTGCTGACGCACCTGTACCGCGCCATCGCCGGCGGCAAGCCGGGCGTGCTGACCAGGATCGGCCTGCATACCTTTGTCGATCCGCGGACCTCGCTCGATGCGCGCTACCAGGGCGCGGCCATCAACGCGCGCGCCCGGGCGGCCCGCGCGGCCGGCACCGCGTCGTGGGTCGAATACGAGCGCTTTCGCGGCGAGGACTACCTGTTCTATCCGCGCTTCCCGCTGCATTGCGTCTTCCTGCGCGGCACCGCGGCCGACCCGCGCGGCAACATCAGCACGCACGAGGAAGCCTTCCACCACGAGCTGCTGGCGATGGCGCAGGCCGCGCGCAATGCGGGCGGCATCGTCGTCGCGCAGGTGCGGCGGCTGGTGGACCGGCACGACAACCTGCAGGCGGTCCACGTGCCGGGCATCCTGGTCGACTACGTCGTCGTGGCCGAGGATTCGGCCGAACACCAGATGACGTTCGGTGAGGCGTTCAACCCGGCCTACCTCCGGCCCTGGCAGGGCGAAGCGATCCAGCTGCGCGAGGACGCGCTGGAAGCCGGCGCGGCGCTGCAGGCCAGCCTGCACGGCGTGCTCGATGCCCGCACGCTGGTGCAGCGGCGCGCGGTGCTGGAGCTGATGGCGCGGCGGCCGCGCGTGGTGAACCTGGGCGTGGGCATGCCCGCCGCCGTCGGCGCGCTGGCCGAGCAGGAGGGCGCGCGCGGCTTCACGCTGACCGTCGAGGCCGGGCCGATCGGCGGCACGCCGGCCGATGGGCTGAGCTTCGGCGCATCGGCCTATCCGGAGGCGGTGGTCGACCAGCCGGCGCAGTTCGATTTCTACGAGGGCGGCGGCATTGACCTCGCCATTCTCGGCCTGGCCGAACTGGATGGGCAGGGCAACGTCAACGTCAGCCTGTTCGGTGAAGGCGACGACACGATCGTCGCGGGTGTCGGCGGCTTCATCAACATCACGCAGAGCGCGCGGGCCCTGGTGTTCATGGGCACGCTCACGGCCGGCGGCCTGCAGGTGGAGGCTGAAGACGGCCGCCTGCGCATCGTGCGCGAAGGGCGCCTGAAGAAGATCGTGCCGGCCGTGTCGCACTTGACCTTCAACGGGGCGTACGCGGCGCGGTCCGGCATTCCGGTGCGCTATGTGACCGAGCGCGCGGTCTTCGAGATGCGCGACGACGGCCACGGCGGGCGCCGGCTGACGCTGACGGAAATCGCTCCCGGCATTGATCTGCGGCGCGACGTGCTCGACCAGTGCGCCGCCGAGGTTGCCGTGGCAGCCGATCTGCGCGAGATGGACCACCGCATCTTCCGCCGCGGTCCGATGTGCGGCGGGGCGGCGGCATGATCGGGGCGGGTGTTTTCCGTGTCTTGCGGCCGCGTTCTATTTACTGATCGGTAGTACTAGATCGGGGCCGTTGATGTTGCGCCGCGCGTGTTTTCGTGATGCGGCGCACATCGCGCAAAGCCTTGTCCCGACGGGGTTTGCGCGCCGCGTGCTGCAATGCCGTGGCGTGCACCGCGGTGCTTTTGTTTAGATGCGGTTTTCTAATAAAACACTTGCCGCTGAAGCGAGCGGCTGTGAATAATTGAACGACCGTTCGATTTTGGGCTAGAGTGTGCGTGCAGGCCGACTGACGGCCTTGCACGGCACGCGAACGGCGCCCAGCGAGAGCGCGACGTGCCAGCGTGTCATGCCCCCGAAATGAACGGAGAGAAATCATCATGCGTCACCCCACCGCCCGTCCTGAGTCGAACCATGCAGCAGCCACGCCGATGCGCAAGGGCGAGCTGACGCGTGCCGCGATTCTCGATGCCGCGCTGGAACTGGCATCGCGCGACGGACTGGAAGGGCTGACGATCGGTGTGCTCGCCGAGCGCATGCAGATGAGCAAGAGCGGCGTGTTCGCGCACTTCGGCTCGCGCGAGGATCTGCAGGTGGAGGTGGTGCGCGAGTATCACCGCCGGTTCGAGCGGGAAGTCTTCTACCCGAGCCTGACGGAACCGCGCGGGCTGCCGCGCCTGTGGAGCCTGGTGCGCCGCTGGATGGAGCGGCGCATCCAGGAGGTCACCACGGGCTGCATCTACATCAGCGGCGCGGTGGAGTACGACGACCGCGCCGGGAGCCCGGTGCGCGACGAACTCGTCAAGAGCGTCACGATCTGGCGGGCGGCGCTGACCCGCGCGATCGAGCAGGCGAAGGAAGAAGGCCATCTGCGCGCCGAGGCCGATCCGAAGCTGATGCTGTTCGAGATGTACAGCCTGGAGCTGGGCCTGCATCACGACGCGCGTTTCCTGCGGGTGCCCGACAGCGCCGAGCTGGCCATGGTGGCGCTCAACAAACTGATTCAGTCTTACCGAACCTGACGTGGCATCGCACACCTAGCGGTCGTCGCGCAGCACAACCAAGGAGTCCCAGATGGGTCAATACACCGCACCGTTGCGCGATATGCAGTTCGTCCTTCATGAGCTTCTCGATGTCGAGGGGCATCTGAAGGCGATGCCGGCGCATGCGGAGATCGACGCCGATACCATCAACCAGGTGATCGAAGAAGCCGGCAAGTTCTGCTCGGAAGTCATCTTCCCGCTCAACCAGTCGGGCGATCGCGAGGGCTGCACCTACCACGGCGACGGCGTCGTGACGGCCCCCAAGGGCTTCAAGGAAGCGTACAAGCAATACGTCGAAGGCGGCTGGCCGGCGCTGGGCTGCGATCCGGAATTCGGCGGCCAGGGCCTGCCGATCCTGGTCAACAACGCCGTCTACGAGATGCTGAACTCGGCCAACCAGGCGTGGACGATGTACCCCGGCCTGTCGCACGGCGCCTACGAGGCCCTGCACGCGCACGGCACGGATGAACTCAAGCAGCGCTACCTGCCCAAGCTGGTGTCGGGCGAGTGGACCGGCACGATGTGCCTGACCGAGCCGCATTGCGGCACCGACCTCGGCATCCTGCGCACCAGGGCCGAGCCGCTGGCCGACGGCGCGTACGCCATCACCGGCACGAAGATCTTCATCTCGGCGGGCGAGCATGACCTGTCGGACAACATCATCCACCTGGTGCTGGCCCGCCTGCCGGATGCGCCGGCCGGCACCAAGGGCATCTCGCTGTTCGTGGTGCCGAAGTTCATCCCCGATGCCGCCGGCAACCCGGGCGAGCGCAACGGCGTGAAGTGCGGCTCCATCGAGCACAAGATGGGCATCCACGGCAACGCCACCTGCGTGATCAACCTGGACGGCGCGCGCGGCTGGATGGTCGGCGAGCCGAACAAGGGCCTGAACGCCATGTTCGTGATGATGAACGCCGCCCGCCTGGGCGTCGGCATGCAGGGCCTGGGCCTGACGGAAGTGGCCTACCAGAACTCGGCGGCCTACGCCAAGGAGCGCCTGCAGATGCGCAGCCTCTCCGGTCCGAAGGCGCCGGACAAGCCGGCCGACCCCATCATCGTGCACCCGGATGTGCGCCGCATGCTGCTGACCCAGCGCGCCTACGCCGAGGGCGGCCGCGCCTTCGCCTACTGGATCGCGCTGCAGATCGACCGCGAGCTGTCGCACCCGGACGAATCGGTGCGCAAGGAGGCCGCCGATCTCGTCGCGCTGCTCACGCCCGTCATCAAGGCCTTCCTGACCGACAACGCCTTCACCGCCACCAACGAGGGCATGCAGGTGTTCGGCGGCCACGGCTATATTGCCGAGTGGGGCATGGAGCAGTACGTGCGCGATGCCCGCATCAACATGATCTACGAAGGCACGAACACCGTGCAGTCGCTGGACCTGCTGGGCCGCAAGATCCTGGGCGACATGGGCGCCAAGATGAAGAAGTTCGGCAAGATCGTGCAGGACTTCGTCGAGGCCGAAGGCACCAATGAGGCCATGCAGGAATTCGTCAACCCGCTGGCCGACATCGGCGACAAGGTCCAGAAGCTGACCATGGAGATCGGCATGAAGGCGATGGCGAACCCGGACGAAGTCGGCGCCGCCGCCGTGCCGTACCTGCGCGTGGTCGGTCACCTGGTGTTCGCCTACTTCTGGGCCCGCATGGCCAAGCTCGCGCTGGACAAGCAGGGCAACGGCGACACCTTCTACAAGGCCAAGCTGGCGACGGCGCGCTTCTACTTCGCCAAGCTGCTGCCCGAGACGGCGTACCAGATCCGCGCCGCGCGCGCGGGCGTCAAGCCGCTGATGGACCTCGAAGCCGAGCTGTTCTGACAGCCGCCCCCCAACTCGGGGCGACGTGCAGCCGCGTCGCCCCGCCCGTCTCTGCCTCTCTCCCCGCGAGGACACCATGACCCGCACCGAACTCCCGACCACCCAGGCGCAGCCGCAGGCCGGCGCGCGCTCCAACTTCCTCGTCCGGCGCGTGGCCGTGCTGGGCGCCGGCGTGATGGGCGCGCAGATCGCCGCGCACCTAGTCAACGCCAAGGTTCCCGTCACGCTGTTCGATCTCCCGGCCAAGGATGGCCTGAAGAACGGCATCGTGCTCAAGGCCATTGAGAATCTGAAGAAGCTGTCGCCGGCGCCGCTGGGCGTCAAGGACGACGCGGCCCTGATCCAGATCGCCAACTACGAGGACGACATCGAGCGCCTGCGCGACTGCGACCTCGTCATCGAGGCCATCGCCGAGCGCATGGACTGGAAGCACGACCTGTACAAGAAGGTCGCGCCGCACATCGCGCCGCATGCGATCTTCGCCTCCAACACCTCGGGCCTGTCGATCGGCGCGCTGTCGGACGGCTTCGACGCCGAGCTGAAGTCGCGCTTCTGCGGCGTGCACTTCTTCAATCCGCCGCGCTACATGCACCTGGTCGAGCTGATCCCGACCGCCCACACGCGCGGCGACATCCTCGACAAGCTGGAAACCTTCCTGACCTCCGCGCTCGGCAAGGGCGTGGTGCGCGCCAAGGACACCCCGAACTTCATCGCCAACCGGGTCGGCATCTTTTCGATCCTGGCGGTGTTCGCGGAGTCGGCCAAGTACGGTATCCCGTTCGACGTGGTGGATGACCTGACGGGCTCGAAGCTGGGCCGCGCCAAGTCGGCCACGTTCCGCACGGCCGATGTGGTGGGCCTGGACACCATGGCGCACGTCATCAAGACGATGCAGGACACGCTGAAGGACGATCCGTTCGCCCCGGTCTATGCCACGCCGCCCGTGCTGGCCAAGCTGGTGGAGGCGGGCGCCCTGGGCCAGAAGACCGGCGCCGGCTTCTACAAGAAGGAAGGCAAGGACATCAAGGTGCTGGACCCGCAGAGCGGCCAGTACGGCCCGAGCGGCAAGAAGGCCGACGAGATCGTCGTGCGTATCCTGAAGAAGGCGCCGGCCGAGCGCCTGAAGCTGCTGCGCGAATCGACCAATCCGCAGGCGCAGTTCCTGTGGGCGGTGTTCCGCGACGTGTTCCACTACATCGCCGTATACCTGGAGCAGATCGCCGATTCGGCCGCGGAAGTCGACCTGGCGATCCGCTGGGGCTTCGGCTGGAACAGCGGCCCGTTCGAAGACTGGCAGCAGGCCGGCTGGAAGCAGGTGGCCGAGTGGGTGAAGGAAGACATCGATGCGGGCAAGGCGCTCGCGAACGCGCCGCTGCCGCAGTGGGTGTTCGCGGGCCCGGTGGCCGACAACGGCGGCGTGCATGCGGCGCAGGGCTCGTGGTCGGCGTCGCAGGGCAGCTTCCTGGCGCGCAGCACGCTGCCGGTCTATGGCCGCCAGGTGTTCCGCGCGGCGATCCAGGGCGCCACCACGGTCGACCCGCTCACCCACGGCAAGACCATCGAAGAGACCGACGCCGTGCGCATCTGGGTGGACGACGCGGCCGGCCAGGACGACGTGCTCGTGCTCTCGTTCAAGAGCAAGATGAACACCATCGGCCCGAGCGTGATCGCGGGCATCGTGCGCGCCATCGACCTGGCCGAAGCCGGCTACAAGGGGCTGGTGGTGTGGCAGCCGACCTCGCTCAAGCTGGGCGCGCCGGGCGGTCCGTTCTCGGCGGGCGCGAACCTGGAAGAGGCCATGCCGGCTTTCATGATGGGCGGCGCCAAGGGCATCGAGCCGTTCGTCAAGACGTTCCAGGACGGCATGATGCGGGTGAAGTACGCTAACGTGCCGGTCGTCTCGGCGGCGTCGGGCATCGCGCTGGGCGGCGGCTGCGAGCTGCTGCTGCACTCGGCCAAGCGCGTGGCGGCCTTCGAGACCTACATCGGCCTGGTGGAAGTGGGCGTGGGCCTGGTGCCGGCCGGCGGCGGCCTGAAGGAAGCCGCGCTGGCGGCCGCGCGGGCGGCGGAGGCGGCGGGCAGCACCAACCTGCTGCCGTTCCTGACCAGCCGCTTCCAGTCCGCAGCCATGGCCAAAGTATCGAGCTCGGCGCTGGACGCGCAGAAGCTCGGCTACCTGCAGCCGACCGACACCATCGTCTTCAACGTGCACGAGCTGCTGCACGTGGCGCGCAATGAAGTGCGCGCGCTGGCCGATGCCGGCTACCGCGCGCCGATGCGTCCGGCGGGCATCCCGGTGGCGGGCCGGTCGGGCATCTCGACCATCAAGGCCTCGCTGGTGAACATGCGCGATGGCGGCTTCATCTCGCAGCACGACTTCACGATCGCCTCGCGCATTGCCGAGGCCGTGTGCGGCGGCGACGTGGAAGCCGGCGCGCTGGTGGACGAAGAATGGCTGCTGGCCCTCGAGCGCAAGGCGTTCGTCGAGCTGCTCGGCACGGCCAAGACCCAGGAGCGCATCATGGGCATGCTGCAGACCGGCAAGCCGGTGCGCAACTGATTCGCGCGACGACAGAGAACAGGAGTTTCATCATGACCAAGCAACTGCAAGACGCCTACATCGTCGCCGCCACCCGTTCCCCGATCGGCAAGGCGCCCAAGGGCTCGTTCAAGAACCTGCGTCCGGACGACCTGCTGGCGACCGTGCTCAAGAGCGCGGTGGCCCAGGTGCCGGACCTGGACCCGAAGCTGATCGAAGACGCCATCGTCGGCTGCGCGATCCCCGAAGCGCAGCAGGGCCTGAACGTGGCGCGCATCGGCGCGCTGCTGGCCGGCCTGCCCAACACCGTGGGCGGCGTGACGGTCAACCGCTTCTGCGCCTCGGGCCTGACCGCCGTGGCCATGGCCGCCGACCGCATCCGCGTGGGCGAATCCGACGTGATGATCGCCGCCGGCGTCGAGTCGATGAGCATGGTGCCGATGATGGGCAATTCGCCGTCGATGTCGCCGGACATCTTCACGCGCGACGAGAACATCGGCATCGCCTACGGCATGGGCCTGACCGCCGAGCGCGTCGCCCAGCAGTGGAAGATCACGCGCGATGCGCAGGATGCGTTCTCGGTCGCTTCGCACCAGAAGGCATTGGCCGCGCAGCAGGCCGGCGAGTTCAAGGACGAGATCACCCCGATCGAGATCATCGAGAAGTTCCCCAACCTGGGCACCGGCGCGATCGACCTGAAGACGCGCACGCTGTCGCTCGATGAGGGCCCGCGCGCCGACACCTCGCTCGAAGGCCTGGCCAAGCTGCGCGCGGTGTTCGCCAACAAGGGCAGCGTGACGGCCGGCAACAGCTCGCAGACGTCGGACGGCTCGGGCGCGCTGATCCTGGTGTCGGAGAAGATCCTCAGGCAGTTCAACCTGACGCCGCTGGCGCGCTTCGTGTCGTTCGCGGTGCGCGGCGTGCCGCCGGAGATCATGGGCATCGGCCCGAAGGAAGCGATCCCGGCCGCGCTCAGGGCCGCCGGCCTGACGCAGGACCAGCTCGACTGGATCGAGCTGAACGAAGCGTTCGCCGCGCAGTCGCTGGCGGTCATCCAGGACCTGGGCCTGGACACCGGCAAGATCAACCCGCTGGGCGGCGCGATCGCGCTGGGCCACCCGCTGGGCGCGACCGGTGCGATCCGCGCGGCCACGGTCGTGCACGGCCTGCGCCGCCGCAACCTGAAGTACGGCATGGTGACGATGTGCGTCGGCACCGGCATGGGCGCGGCGGGCATTTTCGAGCGCGTCTGAGCCCGTGCGAGGGGACGGCCCAGGGGGCCAACGCGTTCTCCGTCGGCGATCTGTCCGATTCGCCCGTGCCGGTGTGATCCGGGCGCGGGCATTCTCTCTGGAGCATTCATGTCGATTCGTACCGAGACCGCAGACGGCATCCTCACGCTGACCTTCGACCGCCTGGACAAGAAGAACGCCATCACCGCCGCGATGTACCAGGCGCTGGCGGATGCGCTGGTGGCCGCCGAGGACGATCCCGCCGTGCGCGTGATCGTGCTGGCCGGGCACGAGAGCGCCTTCACGGCCGGCAACGATCTCGAAGATTTCATGAAGCACCCGCCCAAGGACGAGCACGCGCCCGTGCACCGGTTCCTCAGGGCGATCAGCGCGGCGACCAAGCCGCTGGTCGCGTCGGTGAGCGGCGTGGCGGTCGGGGTGGGCACCACCATGCTGCTGCACTGCGACCTGGTGTACGCCTCGGACACCGCCAGGCTGTCGATGCCGTTCGCGCAGCTGGGGCTGTGTCCCGAGGCCGCGTCGAGCCTGCTGCTGCCGCAGTTGGCGGGCTACCACCGCGCGGCCGAGAAACTGCTGTTCGGCGAGCCCTTCGACGCCGGCGAGGCGCGCGAGCTGGGGCTGGTCAACCGCGTGCTGCCGGTGGCCGAGCTGGAGGCCTTCGTGCGCGCCCAGGCGCGCAAGCTGACGCTGCTGCCGCCGTCGTCGCTGCGTGCGACCAAGCGGCTGATGAAGGAGGGCGCCACGCCGCAGATCGCGGCGCGCATGTCGCTGGAGGGCAGGCAGTTCGGCGAGATGCTGCGCGCGCCCGAGGCACGCGAGGCGTTCACGGCGTTCTTCGAGAAGCGCCGCCCGGATTTCTCCAGGTTCAGCTGACCGGGCCTGGGCCCGCCGCGGCAAAAGAAAACCCGGCCGTGGCCGGGTCGTTTTGCGGGACGTTGCCGGTTCAGTGCGGCGGCAGCGCGCGCGGTTTGCGGCTCGCGTCGGTGGCGACGTAGGTGAGGGTGGCCTCGGTCACCTTGACCGTCTCGTGGCGGCCGTTGCTGCCCATGCGCTGCGCATAGACTTCCACGTCCACCGTGATGGAGGTGCGGCCGGTCTTGACCACGCTGGCGTAGAAGCTCACCAGGTCGCCCACGTAGACGGGCTGCTTGAAGACGAACGAGTTGACCGCCACCGTGGCCACGCGCCCGTTGGCGCGCACCACCGCCGGGATCGAGCCGGCGATGTCCACCTGCGCCATGATCCAGCCGCCGAACACGTCGCCGTGGACATTGGCGTCGGCGGGCATCGGCATGACGCGGACGGCGGGCTGCTTGCCGGCGGGCAGCGATACGGTTTCGGCGGGGCGTTCGGGCTGGGACATGGCGGCAACTGGTGCAATCGGCGATCCGGCCGCCGCCCGGGCGGAGCGAGGCGGGCGGCCGCGATCGGTGGGAGAATACACAATCCGCGTTTTTCCTGCACCGCCCATGCGCCGCTACGCCGCCCCCACCGAACCGCCTCCCGCCGGGGCGCCCATGCGCGGCGACTGGAGCACCATCCGCAGCCTGCTGCCCTACCTGTGGGCGTACAAGTGGCGCGTGGCGCTGGCGCTGTCGTTCCTGATCGCCGCCAAGGTCGCCAACCTGGGCGTGCCGATGGTGATGAAGCGGCTGATCGATGCGATGAACGTGTCGCCCACCGACCCGCGCGCGCTGCTGGTGGTGCCGGTCGGCATCATCCTCGGCTATGGGCTGCTGCGGCTGTCGACCTCGCTGTTCTCGGAGCTGCGCGAGATCCTGTTCTCCAAGGTGACGGAGAGCTCGGTGCGCACGCTGGCGCTGCAGGTGTTCCGGCATCTGCACGCACTGTCGCTGCGCTTTCACCTGGAGCGCCAGACCGGCGGCATGAGCCGCGACATCGAGCGCGGTACGCGCGGCATCCAGTCGCTCATCTCGTATTCGCTGTACAGCATCCTGCCGACGCTGGTGGAGGTGGGGCTGGTCATCACGTACTTCTTCGTGAAGTACGACGCGTGGTTCGCGCTCATCACGTTCTGTGCGCTGGTGTCGTACATCGTCTTCACCGTGACGGTGACGAACTGGCGCACGCACTTCCGCCGCAGGATGAACGAGCTCGATTCGCGCGCCAACCAGAAGGCGATCGATTCGCTGCTCAATTTCGAGACGGTCAAGTACTTCGGCAATGAGGAGTACGAGGCGCGCCGCTACGACGAGAACCTGCGGAAATACCGCGCCGCCGCCATCCGCTCGCAGCACTCGCTGTCGCTGCTGAACTTCGGGCAGCAGCTCATCGTGGCCGTCGCGCTGATCCTGATCCTGTACCGCGCCACCCAGGGCGTGGCAGCCGGCCACATGACGCTGGGCGACCTGGTGCTGGTCAACACGCTGATGCTGCAGATCTACATCCCGCTCAACTTCCTGGGCGTGATCTACCGAGAGCTCAAGCAGGCGGTCACCGACATGGATCGCATGTTCAAGCTGCTGCACACGAACCGCGAGGTGGCCGACCGGCCGGACGCGCAACCGCTTGCCGTGCGCGCCGGCGAGGTCCGCTTCGCCCACGTCGATTTCGGCTACGAGTCCAACCGGCAGATCCTGTTCGACGTCGATTTCACCATCCCGGCCGGCACGACCACGGCGGTGGTGGGGCAGAGCGGCTCCGGCAAGTCGACGCTCGCGCGTCTGCTGTTCCGCTTCTACGATGCCACGTCCGGCGCAATCCAGATCGACGGCCAGGACGTGCGCGACGTCACGCAGGCCAGCGTGCGTGCCGCCATCGGCATCGTCCCGCAGGACACCGTGCTGTTCAACGACAGCATCTACTACAACATTGCCTACGGCCGCCCCGATGCCACGCGCGAGGAAGTGATCGCGGCCGCCCGCGCCGCACAGATCCACGGCTTCGTCGAGTCGCTGCCCGAGGGCTACGACACCCCGGTCGGCGAGCGGGGGCTGAAGCTGTCGGGCGGCGAGAAGCAGCGCGTGGCGATTGCCCGCACGCTGCTCAAGCGCCCGCCCATCCTGGTGTTCGACGAAGCCACCTCGGCGCTCGATTCGCGCACCGAGCACGCCATCCAGGAAGAGCTGATGCGCCTGGCGCAGAACCACACCACGCTGGTGATCGCGCACCGGCTCTCGACCATCGTCGGCGCGCACCAGATCCTGGTGATGGAGCACGGCCGCATCATCGAGCGCGGCACGCACGCGTCGCTGTTGCGCGCCGAAGGCCGCTACGCGCAGATGTGGCGCATGCAGGCGCGCGAGCCCGAGCGCGTGCAGGAAACGGAGGCCTGAGGCTGCCGCCGGCTGTTGCGCATCGGCGGCGCGTGCGGCGCGCGGCCGCCGGGTCGTTCCGTTGCAGGGCGCGTGCCGTGCCGGGAGGATGGCCCGCGAGCCCGTCCAGCGCTTAAAATGCCTTCCCAGCAGGCGCCCGTGCGGGGAGAGCGTCCGCCAGTCGAGCGGATGGCCACGGGCGCCGTCGGCACTGCGGGGAAGGGGACACAAGTCGATGGAACTCAAATGGCTGGAAGATTTCATCAGCCTGGCGGAAACGCGCAGCTTTTCGCGTTCGGCCGAGCTGCGGCACGTCACGCAGCCGGCCTTCTCGCGGCGCATCCAGTCGCTCGAAGCCTGGCTGGGCAATGAGCTGATCGACCGCTCCAGCTATCCCACGCGCCTGACGCCCGCCGGCGAAGTCTTCTACGAACAGGCGCTGGCGATGCTCGCGCAGGTCAGCGAGACGCGCGCCCTGATGCGCGGGCAGCGTCCGGCCAGCGCCTCGACCATCGATTTTGCGGTGCCGCATACGTTGTCGCTGACCTTCTTTCCGGGCTGGCTGGCCAAGGTCGAGGAGAAGATCGGTAAGCTGCAGTGCCGGCTGCGCGCGCTCAACGTGCATGACGCGGTGATGACGCTGGTGGACGGCGGCTGCGATCTGGTCATGGTTTACCACCACGCGCGCCAGATGATCCAGCTCGACCCGACGCGCTACGACATGCTGGTGCTCGGCACCGAGCGGCTGTCGCCGTTCAGCAAGCCCGACGTGGGCGGCCGCCCGATCTACAAGCTGACGCCCGCCGCGCGCAAGCCGATCGCCTATCTTAGCTATACGCCCAATGCCTTCCTCGGGCGCATGGTCGATGTGCTGCTGGAGAACTCGCCGGTGGCGCCGCTGCTCGACAAGTGCTACGAGACCGACATGGCCGAGGCGCTCAAGGTGATGGCGCTGGCCGGGCATGGCGTCGCCTTTCTGCCCGAGAGCGCGGTACGCGACGATGTGGCGGCCGGACGGCTGGTCCGCGCCGAAGGTAAGGGCGGCGGCACCCTGTCGATCGAGATGGAGATCCGGCTGTACCGCGAGCACCCGCAGAGCGGCGCGCACGACCGGCGGCACCAGCAGTCCAAGCGCAAGCGCGAGCTGGTCGACATGCTGTGGGCCGTGCTGTCGGCGTGAGGGCCGGAATGGGATCCATGCCGGGTTATGCGTGGCTGGCATAACCCGATGTAAAAACAGCATTGGATTTCGTTCAGGGGCCTGCCTAAGCTGGCGGGCATTTTACAGGCACTCACGAGCCTTACCCAGGCTCCAAAGGAAGAGGAAGACAGCCATGTCCAATGTCGCATCTCCGTCGACGCTCCAGCACGCCATTCCGTCCTACCTGCCAGCCGATAACCTCGGTCCGTGGGGCATCTACCTGCAGCAGGTCGATCGGGTCACCCCCTATCTCGGCTCGCTGGCACGCTGGGTCGAAACCCTGAAGCGTCCCAAGCGCGCCCTGATCGTCGACGTGCCCATCCAGATGGATGACGGCCGCATCGCCCACTTCGAGGGCTACCGCGTGCAGCACAACACATCGCGCGGCCCGGGCAAGGGCGGGGTGCGTTTCCACCAGGACGTGACGCTGTCGGAAGTGATGGCGCTGTCGGCCTGGATGTCGGTCAAGAACGCGGCCGTCAACGTGCCGTACGGCGGCGCCAAGGGCGGCGTCCGCGTCGATCCGCGCAAGCTGTCGTCGGGCGAGCTCGAGCGCCTGACCCGCCGCTACACCAGCGAGATCGGCATCATCATCGGCCCGAACAAGGACATCCCGGCGCCGGACGTGAACACCAACGCGCAGATCATGGCGTGGATGATGGACACGTACTCCATGAACGAAGGCGCCACCGCCACCGGCGTGGTGACCGGCAAGCCGATCGCGCTGGGCGGCAGCCTGGGCCGCCGCGAGGCGACCGGCCGCGGCGTGTTCGTGGTCGGCAGCGAGGCTGCACGCAATCTGGGCATCGACGTCAAGGGTGCGCGCATCGTGGTGCAAGGCTTCGGCAACGTCGGCAGCGTGGCCGCCAAGCTGTTCCAGGATGCCGGCGCCAAGGTGATCGCGGTGCAGGACCACAAGGGCATCGTGTTCAACGGCGCGGGCCTGGACGTCGACGCGCTGATCCAGCACGTGGACCATAACGGCAGCGTCGACGGCTTCAAGGCCGAGACCCTGTCGGCGGACGATTTCTGGGCGCTGGAATGCGAATTCCTGATCCCGGCCGCGCTCGAAGGCCAGATCACCGGCAAGAACGCGCCCCAAATCAAGGCAAAAATTGTCGTTGAAGGTGCAAACGGCCCCACGACGCCCGAAGCGGACGACATCCTGCGCGATCGCGGCATCCTGGTCTGCCCGGACGTGATCGCCAATGCCGGCGGCGTCACGGTGAGCTATTTCGAGTGGGTGCAGGATTTCTCGAGCTTCTTCTGGACCGAAGACGAGATCAACCAGCGCCTGGTACGGATCATGCAAGATGCTTTCCGCGCCATCTGGCAGGTGGCCCAGGACAACAAGGTAACTCTGCGGACGGCGGCGTTCATCATCGCCTGTACGCGGATTCTGCAGGCGCGCCAAGAGCGCGGTCTGTACCCCTGATCGGCGACGCGTCGGTCAATACCGGCGCGGTGCCTCATCAGGGTATCGCTCCGGTCTATCGCGTCGCCGCCGATCAGGCGGCCATGCGCGACGGTTGAAGAAAGAAGCCGGTGTCCATGGACGGACCATAACGTTCCGGGGCACCGCACCATACGAAGGGCAACCCAGGTTGCCCTTCATCCTTCCTCGAAGTCTCCTCCTCGAAGTCGGGCTTGGTGTCAGCGTCAGAGAACGCACATCGGGCGGACTTTCCCCCCCTGGTTTGAACAGTCTTGACGGCCGTCGTCCCGCCGTTGCCTGCGCCTGCGCGCGCGGCACGCGCGAGACCATGCCGTCGGTGAATGCCGCGTGCCGGTTTTCCGGATTGCCGGAAAGCGCAACGTAAGGATTCCGATGTCCCGGAAGCGCAGCAGGCACAAGGCTTTACGAGGGGAGAAAATCCGTTGGATTCAACGGTTTAGTGGCACTACTAATATTGACGCTAAACGTTTTTTGGTACATTCCCGTTTTCTCTTTCATGGTCAAAAGGAGACCTTCATGAACCTCGCCAAGCTGGCAACCGTGCTTGCTGCCATTGGTGTGTTGAGCAGCGCTGCGCACGCGCAGGAGCTGACTGGTACGCTGAAGAAGATCAAGGACACCGGCACCATCACGCTGGGCGTGCGCGATTCGTCGATTCCGTTCAGCTACAACGTCGGCGGGGTCCGGACGATCGGCTACTCGTATGACGTCGCCACCAAGGTCGTCGAGGCTGTGAAGGAGCAGCTCAAGCTGAAGGATCTGCAGGTCAAGGAGATCCCGGTCACGTCGCAGAACCGCATCACGCTGCTGCAGAACGGCACGATCGACCTCGAATGCGGCTCCACCACCAATAACCTCGAGCGCCAGAAGCAGGCGTCGTTCACCAACACCATCTTCATCATCGGCACGCGCATGATGGTGAAGAAGGATTCCGGCATCAAGGACTGGGTCGACCTGAAGGGCAAGAACGTCGTGACCACCGCGGGCACCACGTCCGAGCGCCTGCTGCGCAAGATGAACGACGAGAAGCAGCTGGGCATGAACATCATCAGCACCAAGGACCATGGCCAGTCGTTCCTGACGCTGGAGTCGGGTCGCGCCGTCGCCTTCATGATGGACGACGCCTTGCTGTACGGCGAGCGCGCCAAGGCCAAGACCCCGGCCGACTGGGTCGTCGTGGGCAAGCCGCAGTCGCGCGAAGCCTACGGCTGCATGGTGCGCAAGGATGACGCCCCCTTCAAGACGCTGGCCGACAAGACCATCGCCGGCATGATGAAGGACGGTTCGATCAACGCCGAGTACAAGAAGTGGTTCGAGCAGCCGGTTCCGCCCAAGGGCCTGAACCTGGACTTCCCGCTGTCGGACGACATGAAGGCGCTGATCAAGAGCCCGAACGACAAGGCGCTGGACTGATCGGCTCCCTCAGGAACGAGCAACGCTGAGCATCATTGAAACGGAAGGCAAAGGCCGGTTGACAGGCCCTCCCTTCCGTTTCTTTTTGAGGGAACCATCATGAATTACCACTGGAACTGGGGCGTCTTCTTCACCGAAGCCGCGCAGAATCAGACCTACCTTGACTGGCTGCTTGCGGGGTTGAAAACCACGATCGCGCTGGGCCTGTCCTCCTGGATCATCGCGCTTGTCCTCGGCTCCGTGCTGGGCGTGCTGCGCACCGTGCCCAGCAAGGCGCTGTCGGGCCTTGCCACGGCCTACGTGGAGCTGTTCCGCAACATCCCGCTGATCGTGCAGCTGTTCATCTGGTATTTCGTCATGCCGGAACTGGTGCCGGGCGGCGACTACATCAAGCAGATGAACCCCGCCACGGCGATGTTCCTGTGCGCGATGCTGTGCCTCGGTACTTTTACCGCGGCGCGGGTGTGCGAACAGGTGCGCTCGGGCATCAACTCGCTGCCGCGCGGCCAGCGCAACGCCGGCCTGGCGATGGGCTTCACGCTGGCGCAGACGTACCGCCACGTCATGCTGCCGATGGCGTTCCGCATCATCGTGCCGCCGCTCACCTCCGAGTTCCTGAACATCTTCAAGAACTCCGCGGTGGCGTCGACCATCGGTTTGCTGGAGCTCGCGGCACAGGGGCGTCAACTGGTGGACTACACCGCGCAGCCCTACGAGTCGTTCATCGCCGTGACACTGATGTACATGCTGATCAACCTGACCGTCATGGGAATCATGCGCTGGGTTGAAGCACGTACCCGGCTGCCCGGTTTCATCGGCGGCAAGTAAGCCGGCACGCGAGGATATTCATGGCTTATCAATTCGATTTCACGTCCGTCAACGCCGACAACCTGCGCGTGCTCGGCGAAGGCATGGTCCTGTCGCTCGAGATCACGGCCACGGCCATTCTGGTCGGCATCGTCTGGGGCACGCTGCTGGCGATGATGCGCCTGTCGGGCATCAAGCCGCTGCAGTGGTTCGGGCAGGCCTATGTGAACCTCTTCCGCTCCATCCCGCTGGTGATGGTGCTGCTGTGGTTCTTCCTGATCGTGCCGCAGGTGCTGCAGAAGCTCTTCAACCTGTCGCCGGCCACCGACATGCGCATGACCTCCGCGCTGGTCGCCTTCGCGCTGTTCGAGGCGGCGTACTACTCGGAGATCATCCGCGCCGGCATCCAGAGCGTCTCGCGCGGGCAGATGTTCGCGGCCTATGCGATGGGCATGACGTACGGCCAGGCCATGCGCCTGGTGATCCTGCCGCAGGCTTTCCGCAACATGATCCCGCTGCTGCTCACGCAGGCCATCATCCTGTTCCAGGATACGTCGCTGGTGTATGTGAGCGCGCTGTCGGATTTCTTTACGCAGGCTTACAACATCGGTGAGCGCGATGGCCGCATCGTCGAGCTGCTGCTGTTTGCCGGCTTTTGCTATTTCGTGATCTGCTTCGGCGCCTCCGTGCTGGTGAAGCGGCTTCAGAAGAAGGTGACCCAATGATCGAGATCAAGAACGTTTCCAAGTGGTACGGCCAGTTCCAAGTGCTGACCGACTGCACCACCAGCGTGAAGAAGAGCGAGGTGGTGGTGGTGTGCGGCCCGTCGGGTTCGGGCAAGTCCACGCTCATCAAGACCGTCAACGCGCTGGAGCCGTTCCAGAAGGGCGAGATCCTGGTCGACGGCACCTCGGTGGGCGCCCGCGGCACCAACCTGCCGAAGCTGCGTTCGCGCGTGGGCATGGTGTTCCAGAACTTCGAGCTGTTCCCGCACCTGTCGATCACCGAGAACCTGACGATCGCGCAGCAGAAAGTGCTGGGACGCTCCAAGGACGAGGCGATGGCCAAGGGTTTGAAGTACCTGGAGCGCGTGGGCCTGAAGGCGCATGCCGCCAAGTACCCCGGCCAGCTGTCGGGCGGCCAGCAGCAGCGCGTGGCGATCGCCCGCGCGCTGTCGATGGACCCGATCTGCATGCTGTTCGACGAGCCCACCTCCGCACTGGACCCGGAAATGGTCAACGAAGTGCTCGACGTGATGGTGGAGCTGGCCAAGGAAGGCATGACCATGATGTGCGTGACCCACGAAATGGGTTTCGCCCGCAAGGTCGCCAACCGCGTGATCTTCATGGACCAGGGCCGCATCGTCGAGGATTGCGAGAAGGAGGAGTTCTTCGGCAACATCGACAACCGCTCCGACCGCGCCAAGCAGTTCCTGTCGAAGATCCTGTCGCACTGATCGCCGGGTTCCGCGCAAAAGAAAAGCCGCTCTTTCGGGAGCGGCTTTTTCGTTTGCGATGCGGATCTCAGGTGCAGGCCGTGTTGGCGGCGTTGGCCGCCTGCACGGCTTCGGGGATCGGCACCTTGGTCGCCATGGTCGCCTGGCCCGATTCGAACATCAGCAGCTCGCCGGGCACGAAGGGGGTCCAGATCTCGTTGTCGGTCAGCGGCGCGGTGGCGATCACGGCGACGCGGTCCTCGGGCGTGGTGTACTTGGCGAAATCGATCGTCATGTCGGCGTCGATCAGGTGCGCCGTCGAGAACGGCCACTGCCGCACGATGTAGTACAGCCGCGTCGAGCAATGCGCGAACAGCGCCTGTCCGTTGCACAGCAGGTAGTTGAACACGCCGTGGCGGTTCACCTCCCGGGTGACATCCGACAGCGCGTAGAACAGCTCGTTGAGCGGCGGCTGCGAGCCTGGGAAGCGCTTGCGCAGCGCCTGCATGATGAAGCAGAAGGCCAGCTCGCTGTCGGTGTCGCCCACAGGCTGGTAGACGCCGGAGAGGAAGGGCGAGAAGTGCTTGAGGTCGCCGTTGTGGGCAAAGATCCAGTGCCGGCCCCACAGCTCGCGCATGAACGGGTGGCAGTTCTCCAGCCGGACGCTGCCCTGGGTCGCCTTGCGGATGTGCGAGATGACGTTCTTGGACTTGATCGGGTAGCGCTTGACCAGCTCCGCCACCGGCGAGGTGCCGGCTGACTGGTTGTCGATGAACAGCCGGCAGGCCTTGTCCTCGAAAAACGCTACGCCGAAGCCGTCGGCGTGGTGGTCGGTGACCCCGCCGCGCGCGGCGAACCCCGTGAATGAGAACGTCACGTCGGTTGGTTCTGCGCAGTTCATGCCAAGTAGCTGGCACATGATGGGGCGAAAGACAGGATGCAATAAAATAGTCATTATCCTGCGGGCCGCCGGGGGTGCCAAGCGCCCGGTGCACGCAACCCCATCCACGATGCCCGGCCGTTGCGCTCACGCCGCACCGCGTCAGGTCTTGGTCCGGCCACCCAACCCAGCCTCCAGGCGGAACGCATCCCATGAGTTCGTATCGCATCGCCGTGATTCCCGGAGACGGGATCGGCAAGGAAGTCGTGCCCGAAGGGCTGCGCGTGCTGGATGCCGCCGCGCGCAGGTTCGGCTTTGCGCTGCAGTGCGACCATTTCGACTTCGCCAGCTGCGACTACTACGCGCGTCACGGCAAGATGCTGCCCGACGGCTGGTTCGACACCCTGCGCGGCTACGATGCCCTGTTCTTCGGCGCGGTCGGCTGGCCCGATACGGTGCCCGACCATATCTCGCTGTGGGGCTCGCTGCTGCAGTTCCGGCGCGGCTTCGACCAGTACGTGAACCTGCGTCCGGTACGCCTGATGCCCGGCATCCGCAGCCCGCTGGTCGACCGCAGCGGCCAGCCGCGCGCGCCCGGCGCGATCGATTTCTACGTGGTGCGCGAGAACACCGAGGGCGAATATTCCAGCATCGGCGGCCGCATGTACGGCGGCACCGAGCGCGAGATCGTGATCCAGGAAACGGTCATGAGCCGCACCGGCGTGGACCGCATCCTCAAGTTCGCCTTCGATCTGGCGCAGCGCCGCCCGGCGCGCCACCTGACCTCGGCCACCAAGTCCAACGGCATCGCCATCACCATGCCGTACTGGGATGAGCGCGTGGAGGCGATGGCCGGGCAGTACCCCGAGGTCAGCGTCGACAAGTACCACATCGACATTCTGACCGCGCATTTCGTGCAGAAGCCGGAGATGTTCGACGTGGTGGTCGCCAGCAACCTGTTCGGCGACATCCTGTCGGATCTGGGCCCGGCCTGCACCGGCACCATCGCCATCGCGCCGTCGGCCAACATCAATCCGGACCGCACCTATCCGAGCCTGTTCGAGCCGGTGCACGGCTCCGCGCCGGACATCGCGGGCCAGGGCATCGCCAATCCGATCGGCCAGATCTGGTGCGCGGCGATGCTGCTGGAGCACCTGGGCCAGCCGGAGGCGGGCGCCGCCGTGCTGGCCGCCATCGAGCGCGTGCTGGGCGCCGGGCCGGCCCATGCGCCGCTCACGCGCGACATCGGCGGCACCGCCGGCACGGCGGACCTGGGCCGTGCGATCGCGGAGGCGCTGGCGTGAAGCTGGACCGCGCCGCCGCCCGCGCCCTGCTGCTGGAGAGCTACGCGGCGGCCGTCGCCGCGGCGGACCCGCTCAAGATCGTCGCCGGCTTCCTGCCGCCGCCGCATGCCGGTGGCCGGACGCTGGTGGTCGGGGCCGGCAAGGCGGCCGCGTCGATGGCGCTGGCGGTTGATCGGGCCTACGCCGGCCGCGCACAGATCGAAGGGCTGGTCGTCACGCGCTATGCGCACGGGTTGCCGACCGATCACATCCGCGTGATCGAAGCCGGCCACCCGGTGCCGGACGAGGCGGGCGAGCAGGCGGCGCAGGCCATTTTCGATCGCGTGTCGACGCTGACCGAACACGACCGGCTGATCGTGCTGGTGTCCGGCGGCGGCTCGAGCCTGCTGTCGCTGCCGGCCGAGGGCGTTCCCATGGCCGACCTCAAGGCCGTGACACGCGAGCTGCTGCGCTGCGGCGCGCCGATCACCGACATGAACATCGTGCGCAAGCACCTGTCGCGCATCCAGGGCGGCCGCCTGGCCGCGGCATCCCGCGCGCCGGTGACCACGCTGATCGTCTCCGACGTGGCCGGCGATGACCCGAGCGCGATCGCCAGCGGCCCCACCGTGCCCGACCCGAGCACCTACGCCGACGCGCTGGCCATTCTCGCGCGCTGGGGCGCACAGGCGCCCGAATCGGTGCGCGCGCACCTGGAGCGCGGCGCGCGCGGCGAGATCGCCGAGACGCCCAAGCCGGGCGATGCCTGCTTTGCGCGGGTGGCCAACCATGTCATCGCCACCGCGCAGCAGAGCCTGGTGGCGGGGGCGCAGGTCTTCGCGGCGCGCGGCATCCACACGGCCATCCTGGGGGATACCGTCACCGGCGAGGCGCGCGAGGTCGCCCAGGTGTACGGCGCGCTCGCGCGGCAGGTCCGCCGGCACGGCACGCCGTTCGCGGCGCCCGTCGCGCTGATCTCCGGCGGTGAATGCACGGTGACTCTCCCGCCGGGCCTGACCGGTGGCCGGGGCGGCCGCTGCGCCGAATTCCTGCTGTCGCTGGGGATCGCGCTGGAAGACATGGGCGATGTCTATGCGCTGGCGGCCGACACCGACGGTATCGACGGTTCGGAGGACAATGCAGGCGCCGTGCTCGATCCGCAGTCCATCGGACGCGCCGCCGCGCGCGGTGTTGCCGCCCGCGCCGCGCTGGACGCGCACGACGCCTATGGCTTCTTCGCCGCCGCCGGCGACCTGATCGTCACCGGCCCGACGCGCACCAATGTCAACGACTACCGCGTCATCCTGATTCTCTGAATTTCATTTCTTTCTGTCTTTTTCTCTTCACGCATCATGATCGATACCCTGACCATCGTCCGCCCTGATGACTGGCACCTGCACCTGCGCGATGGCGACGCGCTCGCCGACGTGGTGGGCGACACCGCGCGCCAGTTCGGCCGGGCGATCATCATGCCCAACCTCAAGCCGCCGGTGACGACCACCGCGCAGGCTCGCGCCTACCGCGAGCGCATCCTCGCCGCGCTGCCGGCGGGCACGCGCTTTGAGCCGCTGATGACGCTGTACCTGACCGATAACACCACGCCCGAGGAAGTCCGCGCCGCCCGCGCCAGCGGCTTCGTGCATGGCGTCAAGCTCTACCCGGCCGGTGCCACCACCAACAGCGATGCCGGCGTGACCGACCTGCGCCGCTGCGCCAAGACGCTCGAAGCGATGCAGGACGTCGGCATGCCCCTGCTGGTGCACGGCGAAGTGACCGACCCCACGGTCGACATCTTCGATCGCGAAGCCGTCTTCATCGACACCGTGATGCAGCCGCTGCGCCGCGATTTTCCGGCGCTCAAGGTCGTGTTCGAGCACATCACCACCAAGCACGCCGCCGAATACGTGCGCGACGCGCAGGGGCCGGTCGGCGCGACCATCACGGCACACCACCTGCTGTATAACCGCAACGCGCTGTTCGTTGGCGGCATTCGTCCGCACTACTACTGCCTGCCGGTGCTCAAGCGCGAAACGCATCGCCTGGCGCTGGTGGCGGCGGCCACCTCGGGCCATCCGCGCTTCTTCCTCGGCACCGACAGCGCACCGCATGCCAAGGGCCTGAAGGAGCACGCCTGCGGCTGCGCCGGCTGCTATACCGCGCTGCACGCGATGGAGCTGTACGCCGAAGCCTTTGAAGACGCCAACGCGCTCGACAAGCTCGAAGGCTTCGCCAGCCTGCACGGCCCGGACTTCTACGGCCTGCCGCGCAACGCCGGCACGCTCACGCTCACGCGCTCGCAGTGGCAGCTGCCCGCCGAGGTGCCCTTCGGCGAGCAGATGCTGGTGCCGCTGCGCGGCGGCGAGATGCTGCGCTGGAAGACGGTCTGAGTGTGCGCTCGGCGGGTTTGACCGGGATCGACTGGGCGCACCCGGCGTTCGCGCCGCTGGCGGCCATCGGCGCACCGGTCGCCCGGGCGGTCGGCCAAGGTGCCGACCTGCGCGACGTTCTCAATGCGCACGCGCAGCGGCAAGACTTGCGCACGGCCGGCGGCCATCCGCTGCGCTTCATCCTGCAGGGCGCGCTGCCGCCCGGCGTTGCCTACGAGGCGCACATCGCCGCCACCGGTGGTGTGCCCACGCGGGACAACCTGCACGATGGCTTCAACGCGCTGATCTGGCTGCACTGGCCGCGCACCAAGGCAGTGCTCAATGCTCGCCAGGCCAGCGCCATCGCCCGCGATGGCATCGGTGCGGCACGCGGTACCGTGCGCGATGCCGTCACCCTGTTCGACGAGAACGCCCTGATCTTCCTGCATACCGACGATGCGCCCGAGCGTTGCCTGACCGGTTTCGACTGGCGGGGCCTGTTCATCGAGGGCAGGGTGGCCTGGGGGCAGTCATGCGCCGTGCTGCCGTTCGGGCATGCGCTGCTGGAGAAGCTGGTCGCGCCGTACAAGTCGATCACCGCCCATGCTTGGCCCGTGCGCGTCGCGTCCTTGGCGGCGGCAGGGGCGGCTTCGATCGACGCTGTCCTGGCCGCTACGCTCGCCAGCGCCGATCTGACCACGGGCGACTTCCGCCCGCTGCCCGTCATGGGCATCCCCGGATGGTGCGAGGCGAACCGGGATTCCGCCTTCTATGCGGATGCCGCTGTTTTCCGCGCCGGTCGGCGCATATCGGCCAAACCGGGCCAGAAGTGCTAGACTCGCGCCTCGCGAAGCGGACCAGACAACCGCTGCTTCCGCGTGCTTGCACGACGGAAGGGGAGGAAAGTCCGGACTCCACAGGGCAGGGTGATGGCTAACGACCATCCACGGCGACGTGCGGAATAGGGCCACAGAGACGAGTCTTCGCTCACGGCTTCGGCCAGGGCGAAGGGTGAAACGCGGTAACCTCCACCCGGAGCAATCCCAAGTAAGCAGGCGATGAAGCGGCCCGCCGAGCCTGCGGGTAGGGAGCTTGAGCCGGCCGGCAACGGTCGGTCTAGAGGAATGGTTGTCACGCCGCGCGGTGTCATGCCGCGCGGCGCACAGAATCCGGCTTATCGGTCCGCTTCGCGTTCTTATTCCGTCGGTGCGCCGGCGACGGCCAGATCCACCAGCTCCAGCGAATGCGTGATCTCGGCCGTCTTGGCCAGCATGATCGACGCCGAGCAGTACTTCTCGTGCGACAGCTGGACCGCGCGCTCCACCGTTTCCCGCTTCAGGTTGCGTCCCGTCACCGTGAAGGTGAAGTGGATGCGCGTGAAGACCTTGGGGTCCGTCTCGGCGCGCTCGGCGAGCAACTTGACGCTGCAGCCCTGCACATCCTGGCGGCCACGCTTGAGGATCAGCACCACGTCATAGGCGGTGCAGCCGCCGGTGCCCAGCAGCACCATTTCCATCGGGCGTGGCGCCAGGTTGCGGCCGCCGCCGTCCGGTGCGCCATCCATCGTGACCAGATGGCCGCTTCCGGTTTCCGCCAAAAACGCCATGCCATCCGGGCCGGTCCAGCTTACTGTGCATTCCATGTCGAATCCTTTTGCCTGTCGACGGATGCGCCGACGAAAAGCCACATTGTAGCCATCCCGCTTGCCCGCCGCCGGCGCTCAGGGTGACTGCCCCTTGACAGGAACACCGGCGCGGAAAGGTGCAACCCGCCGCTCCCGCACCAGAAGCGGGACGAAATTGGAGGCAAGGCTCTAATGCGCGACATTTGTGCATGTGACGAATTTCCATAACTTATTGATTTTCAATGAAAATTCAACAAGTCGTGTGCATATTGGTGCATTTCACATTAAGAAATGCGATTTCGTAGTGCAAATTTTCTTGCGCACGCCCTAGAACTGGGTATAATTCCCTCCATTGGATCGGCTGACACGGTGCAACCCACTGGGTCAACGATCAGCAGGTGTCTCCTCCACCCTCCTCCTTTGGTGGATTCAAACCCCAAGCCAAACCGCTTGGGGTTTTTTTTCGTCCGCTGCGCTTGAATGCGTGCTTTTCCTTGTGTCAAGGGTGGCTTGCGAGGTACAATCGAAATCTTTTCCGGATTGCCCGCGGAAAAGAAGAAGCAAGGAGAGCCCGCGTCAACAAGCGGGAAGGCGGGCCGGCGACGTGCCTTTTCAAAGGTCGCGCAGGCGTCCGCAAGACGATCCGTTCGTGCGAGGTTGAGCGCGATACGGGTCCACTCGGGCACTGACTCAAAATTGGAAAAATCATGAAGACCTTTTCCGCGAAGCCCCATGAGGTGAAGCGCAATTGGTTCGTGATTGACGCGACGGACAAGGTCCTCGGGCGTGTCGCCAGCGAAGTGGCACTCCGACTGCGCGGCAAGCACAAACCCGAATTCACTCCGCACGTCGACACGGGCGATTTCATCATCGTGATCAACGCAGCCAAGCTGCGTGTGACGGGCGCCAAGACGACCGACAAGAAGTACTATCGCCACTCGGGCTACCCGGGCGGTATCTACGAAACGACGTTCGGCAAGATGCAGCAGCGTTTCCCGGGCCGCGCCCTGGAAAAAGCCGTGAAGGGCATGCTGCCGAAGGGTCCGCTGGGCTACGCGATGATCAAGAAGCTGAAGGTGTACGCCGAAGGCTCGCATCCGCACGAAGCTCAGCAGCCGCAAGTGCTGGAAATCTAAGGGGCCGCCATGATCGGAAACTGGAACTACGGTACCGGCCGCCGCAAGAGCGCAGTGGCACGTGTCTTCATCAAGTCCGGCAAGGGCGACATCATCGTCAACGGCAAGCCGGTCGCTGACTACTTCGCTCGCGAAACCTCGCTGATGATGGTTCGCCAGCCGCTCGAACTGACCAACCACGGCGCCACCTTCGACATCAAGGTGAACGTGGTCGGTGGTGGTGAAACCGGCCAGGCCGGCGCTGTCCGCCACGGCATCACCCGCGCGCTGATCGACTACGACGCCACGCTCAAGCCGACCCTGTCGAAGGCTGGCCTGGTGACCCGCGACGCTCGTGAAGTCGAACGTAAGAAGGTCGGTCTGCACAAGGCCCGCCGCCGCAAGCAGTTCTCCAAGCGTTAATTCGCCGGATCTGCTTCAGCAAAAAACCACACCTTCGGGTGTGGTTTTTTGTTTTTGCGCATTCAACTGAGTTGTGTGATTCATGATGCATGTTGCTTACCGTTTGCAACAGCTCAGACATGCCGTCCCGACTACAATTCACACTTCGCTAGCGTTTGGTCCAGATGATGCAATCCGCCATTTGTCCTAACCCGCTGCCGTCACGCATGACGGCGCATGGGGGCACCGCATGAAGGGGCGACGTCTGCTGCGTCGCGTTTCGGTGCTTGCGCCCAACGTGACGGTGCGTTCGCGCCTACCGTGGCCGGTGACCATCCTGCTGATCGCCGTGGTGGTGGGTCTTGCCGCTGCGGCGGCACTGTGGGCGTTCGAGGAGGGTCGCCGGCTGACCGGCCCGCACGACGCCGACTTGCGGGCGATGAACCGTGAGCTGGGCGTCAAGCTGGCAACCGTGCAGGCCGAGCGCGACAAGCTCGCTGCCTCGGCCGGCACGGCCGAGTCGCGGCTGGGCATGGCTGAAGGCGCCCAGCAGCAGATGGCCGAGCAGATCAAGACGCTGGAAGCCGAGAACGCGCAGTTGAAGGAAGATCTGGCCTTCTTCGACAGCTTGCTGCCCGCCCCCACCAATTCCGCCGGCATCTATGTGCGCAGTTTCCGGATCGCTCCGGACGAAGCGCAGCCCGCACGGCTGCGTTTCCGTGTCCTGCTGATGCAGGGCGGCGGCAAGGCGTTCGCGCCGGTCTCCGAATTCGAGGGCCAACTGGCGCTCACGCTGAATGTGGTGCAGGCGGGCAAACCTGCTACGATCGACTTCCCCGGCGCCGCGGCCGGCGGGTCGGCGGCGCCGGCCACGCGGGTCAAGCTGACGCACTACCAGCGTCTGGAAGGGTGGGTGGATGTTCCGCCCGGCACCACGGTCAAGTCGGTGGTCGTGAAGGTGCTGCAGAACGGCAAGGTCAAGGCCAGCCAGAGTTTTTCCATTTGACGGGCATTGTCCCATCTGCACAAAGGAGTCGACGATGCTGTTTGGCAAAAAGAAAGGGCTGGCGATCGAAACCCTGCTGGGCGCGCGTACGCGGCTGGAAGGGGAACTGCGCTTTTCAGGCGGTCTGCGCATCGACGGGCAGATCAAGGGCAACGTGATCGGCGATCCCGACAAGCCCAGCATGCTGGTGGTGACCGACAGCGCGCGCATCGAGGGCGAAGTGCATGTCGGGCACCTGATTCTCAACGGCACGGTCGTGGGGCCGGTGCATGTCTCGGAGTTGCTGGAGCTGCAGCCCAAGGCGCGCATCGAGGGCAATGTGCAATACGCTGCGCTGGAAATGCATCAGGGTGCCGTCGTCATGGGCACGCTGACGCATTCCACACCCGGTGATGTGAAGCTGCTGCCCAACCTGAAGCTGGCCTCCAACCAGGACTGATCCGGCGGCGGCGCGAGCCGTTGCGGCCGCACCGCACAATGTCCTCTTGAAAGCTGGGGCTTCGGCACGATTTACCGTCTGCGCTTAAAATAGCAGCAGATTTGAGACGTTCCCACAGGAGATTTTTCATGAACGCAGTCGCGCAGGCAGCCACGCCCGATGTGAACGAGGTTCCGGCTCCGCTGGTCTTTACCGACAGCGCTGCGGACAAGGTCAAGCAACTGATCGAAGAGGAAGGCAATCCGGAGCTGAAGCTGCGCGTGTTCGTGCAAGGCGGCGGGTGCTCGGGCTTCCAGTACGGCTTCACCTTTGACGAAGACACCAACGAAGACGACACGACCATGACCAAGAATGGCGTGACGCTTCTGATCGACTCGATGAGCTACCAGTACCTGGTGGGCGCCGAGATCGATTACAAGGAAGACATCAACGGTGCCCAGTTCGTCATCAAGAACCCGAATGCCTCGACCACCTGCGGTTGCGGTTCGTCGTTCTCGGTCTGAAACCGGCATCGACAAAAGAAAAAGCGCACTTCGGTGCGCTTTTTTGTTGCCCATTGCCGCCGTCTAGGCCGGATAGATCGTGCCCAGCACGCGGGGGCCGGCCGCACCGGTGGCATGGTAGACGTTGCCGGGTTCGCGGCGCACGCATTGGCGTGCCAGCCAGGCGAAGGCCAGTGCCTCGACCTGATGCGCGGGGACCCCGAAGTCATCGCTCGCGGCGACCAGGGTACCTGGCAGCTGTGCCGCCAGCCGCTGCATCAGCGCGCCGTTGCGGGCGCCGCCGCCGCAGACCACGAGGGATGCGGTACGCGGTGCGTGGGTGCGGACGGCATCGGCAATGGTGTCGGCCGTCAGGGCGAGCAGGGTGGCCTGCACGTCCTCGGGGCGGATGCGCTCAAGCGTGTCGCCGGCCTGCTGCTGCAGCCAGGTCGGGTTGAACAGGTCGCGGCCGGTGCTCTTGGGTGGCATCCTGGCGAAGAACGGCTCGCTGCGCAGGGTCTCGAGCAGCGCGGCGTCGATCCAGCCGCTGCGGGCCCACTCGCCGTTGCGGTCGTAGGCTTCGCCGCGGTGGGCATGGACCCAGTAGTCGAGCAGCGCGTTGCCCGGGCCGCAGTCGAAGCCGAGCACCCGGTCGCGCGCATCCGACTGCTGCGGCGGCAGCACGGTCAGGTTGGCGATGCCGCCGATGTTGCAGACCACGCGCCAGGCATCGGGCAGCGCGAACAGTGCGCGGTGCACGGCCGGTACCAGCGGCGCGCCCTGGCCGCCGGCGGCGATGTCGCGGCTGCGGAAATCGGCGATGACGTCGATGCCGGTGCGCTCGGCGAGCACGGCGGCGTGCTGCGTCTGCCGTGTATAGCCGATGCCGTCGTGCTCGCCGGGCTGGTGGCGGATGGTCTGGCCGTGGGCGCCGATGGCGCGGACTTCGCGCGGATCGCAGCCGCTCTCATGCAGCAGTTGCGCGACGCATTCGGCGTACAGGTCGGCCAGCGCGTTGGCGGCCAGCGCCTCGCGGTGGATTTCGTTGTGGCCGGCGGACTGCAGGTCGAAGAATGCCTGCCGCAGCGCGGGCGGAAAGGGCACGTAGGCGTCCGTCAGCAGCATCGGACGCGGGCCGGAGAAGTCGACCAGCACGCCGTCGACACCGTCCAGGCTGGTGCCGGACATCAGGCCGATGTAGCGCTCGCTGATGGAGGAGGCAAGTGTCGTCATGCGCGTGAGCATACCAGCGGGGGCAGCGGTTGGGGCGGCTTCGGGGTGGCCGTTGGGCGGGTGGCCGCCTCACGGTAAAATCGCGGGATCGCGCCGGCCGCCTTCGCGGCGAGCGCATGCCTGTTGTCTTCCGAATTGCCTCGACCGTGTGCCGCTGTGGCGCATGCGGCTCTTTTTTTATTTGCCATGACCGTTTCCGACGCCTCCGCTGCTCCCGCTCCCGAACACAACACGCCGGGCAAACCGAAGTACCCGGTCACGCCGGAGGTGCTGCATGCGATGGAGGTCACGCAGCGCGGCTGCGACGAACTGCTGATCGCCGCGGAGTGGGAGCAGAAGCTGGCCCGCAGCGCCGCCACCGGCGTGCCGCTGCGCATCAAGCTGGGCCTGGACCCGACCGCGCCCGACATCCACATCGGCCACACCGTGGTGCTCAACAAGATGCGCCAGCTGCAGGACCTGGGGCACCAGGTGATCTTCCTGATCGGCGATTTCACCTCGACCATCGGCGATCCGTCGGGCCGCAACGCCACGCGCCCGCCGCTCACGCGCGAGCAGATCGAGGCCAACGCGCAGACCTACTACCGCCAGGCCAGCATGGTGCTGGACCCGAGCAAGACCGAGATCCGCTACAACAGCGAGTGGTGCGATCCGCTGGGCGCGCGCGGCATCATCCAGCTCGCCGCCAAGTACACCGTGGCCCGCATGATGGAGCGCGACGACTTCACCAAGCGCTACAAGGCGGGTGTGCCGATCTCGGTGCACGAATTCCTCTACCCGCTGATGCAGGGCTATGACTCGGTGGCGCTGAAGTCCGACCTGGAGCTCGGTGGGACCGACCAGAAATTCAACCTGCTGGTCGGCCGCGAATTGCAGAAGGAATACGGCCAGGAGCCGCAGTGCATCTTGACGATGCCGCTGCTGGTCGGCCTGGACGGCGTGGAGAAGATGTCCAAGTCCAAGGGCAACTACGTCGGCATCAGCGAGGCGCCCAACGAGATGTTCGGCAAGCTGATGAGCATCTCCGACGACCTGATGTGGACGTACTACACGCTGCTGTCGTTCCGCCCGCTGGCCGAGATCGACCTGATGAAGCAGGAAGTGACGCTGGGCCGCAACCCGCGCGACTGCAAGGTGCTGCTGGCGCAAGAAATCATCGCGCGCTTCCACAGCCAGGCCGATGCCGAGCGCGCGCTGGAGGACTTCAACCACCGCGCGCGCGGCGGCGTGCCGGACGACATTCCGCAGATCGAGCTGTCGGGCGCGCCGATCGGCATCGCGCAACTGCTCAAGCAGGCCGGCCTGTGCCCGTCCACCTCGGAAGCCAACCGCAATATCGAGCAGGGCGGGGTGAAGATCGACGGCACCGTCATCAGCGACAAGGGGCTGAAGGTCGAGGCCGGCACCTTTGTGATGCAGGTGGGCAAGCGGCGCTTTGCGCGCGTGGTGCTGTCGTGATCGGTCTGATCCAGCGCGTCTCGCAGGCGGCGGTGCGGGTCGATGGCCGCGTGGTCGGCGAGATCGGGCCAGGCCTGCTGGCGCTGGTGTGCGCCGAGCGTGGCGATACCGTCGCCGAGGCCGACCGCCTGCTGGAGAAGCTGCTGAACTACCGTGTGTTCTCCGATGCGCAGGGCAAGATGAACCTGCCGGTGCGCAACATCGACGGCAACGGGCTGGCAGGCGGCTTGCTGGTGGTATCGCAGTTCACGCTGGCGGCCGATACCAAGTCCGGCACGCGGCCGAGCTTCACGCCGGCGGCGGCGCCCGAGGTGGGCCGCCGCCTGTATGAGCATTTCGTGGCGCGGGCACGGCAGCAGCATCCCATCGTCGCGACCGGCGAGTTCGGCGCGATGATGCAGGTGTCGCTGGTCAACGACGGCCCGGTCACGTTCTGGCTGCAGGTGGCGCCGCAGGCCGTGCGCGCCGGCGAGGCCGAGACCGCGAAATCCGCCTGATCACCAGGAGGGGCACGATGAAGCTGACTTCCGACGTCATTCACCGCGACGCGCCGATTCCCGTCGAATGTGTCGAGGGCCACGCGCTGGCCGAGGCGTCCGTGACCGGCACCTGCACGCTCAACCCGAGCCCTGCGGAGACGTCCTGATGGCACGCACCGCCGCCATGCCCATGCCGATGCCGCAGATCACCCACATCGTGCTGGTGCGGCACGGCGAGACCGACTGGAACCGCGAGCGCCGGCTCCAGGGCCAGCTCGACGTGCCGCTCAATGCGCAGGGGCGCGAACAGGCCGCGCAGCTGGGCCGGGCGCTGGCGCGCGAGCCGTTCGATGCGATCTATGCCAGCGATCTGTCGCGCGCCAGGGAGACGGCGCAGGCATTGGCCGGCGAGGTCGGCAAGGCTGTGCGCGATGACACCGGCCTGCGCGAACGCTGCTACGGCGGGTTCGAAGGGCTGACCTATGCCGAGGTGGCCGAGCGCCATCCGGCGGAATTCGAGGCGTGGCAGAGCCGCGTGCCGGAATTCGCCCCGCCCGGCGGCGGCGAGACGCTGGCCGGGTTCCACGCGCGCGCGGTGGATGCGGCGCTGCGGCTGATCCGCCGCCATCCGGGCGAGCGCATCGCGCTGGTCAGCCATGGCGGTGTGCTCGATTGCCTGTACCGGCACGCCAACGCCATGACGCTCACCGAGCCGCGCCAGCACGCGCTGCGCAATGCCAGCATCAACCGGCTGTCGTCCGACGGGCACCAGCTGACCGTGCTGCAGTGGGGGGATGTCGCGCACCTGGACCTGCTGGTGCTCGACGAAGTGGATCGGCGCGTACCGTAGGGCGGCCTCAGACCCGCGGCCGGGGCGGCATGCAGCCGATGCGCCGATGCTGCGGCTGATCGGCTAGGCGTTGTTGTCCCACAGGTCGCGCGCCGGACCGGCCTTCGGCGCGCCCAGCCCGAAGTGCTGGTAGGCCGATGCCGTGGCGACGCGCCCGCGCGGCGTGCGCTGCAGGTAGCCCTGCTGGATCAGGTAGGGCTCGAGCACGTCTTCGATGGTGTCGCGCTCCTCGCCGATGGCGGCGGCCAGGTTGTCGATGCCGACCGGGCCGCCGTTGAACTTGTGCAGGATGGCTTCCAGCAGCTTGCGGTCCATCAGGTCGAAGCCGACCGCATCCACGTCGAGCATCGCCAGCGCCGCGTCGGCCACCGCGCGGGTGATGACGCCGTCGGCTTTCACTTCAGCGTAGTCGCGCACGCGGCGCAGCAGGCGGTTGGCGATGCGGGGCGTGCCGCGCGAGCGCTTGGCGATCTCCAGCGCGCCGTCTTCGGCGATGCGCGCGTCGAGCAGGCCGGCCGAGCGCGTGACGATGCGCGCGAGCTCCGTCGGCGTATAGAACTCGAGCCGGGCGACGATGCCGAAGCGGTCGCGCAGCGGGTTGGTCAGCATGCCGGCGCGCGTGGTGGCGCCCACCAGCGTGAACGGCTGCAGATCGAGCTTGACCGAGCGGGCTGCCGGGCCTTCGCCGATCATGATGTCGATCTGGTAGTCCTCGAGCGCCGGATACAGGATTTCCTCCACCACCGGCGAGAGTCGATGGATCTCGTCGATGAAGAGGACGTCGTTGGCTTCGAGGTTGGTCAGCAGCGCGGCCAGGTCGCCCGGGCGCTCCAGCACGGGGCCCGAGGTCTGGCGCAGGTTGACGCCCATCTCGCGGGCGATGATGTGCGCCAGCGTCGTCTTGCCCAGGCCCGGCGGGCCGAACAGCAGCACGTGGTCGAGCGCCTCGCGGCGCTTCTTGGCCGCCGTCATGAAGATATCGAGCTGGCCGCGCACCTTTTCCTGGCCGACGTATTCGTCGAGCAGCTTGGGGCGCAGCGCGCGCTCGAATGCCTCCTCGTTGGGGGAGGCGGGCGAGGCCGAGATCAGGCGTTCAGCGGAGACGGCCTTGGCGGCGAGCTTGTCGGTTTCGATCATGGCGGGCAGACGGCGCGGGGGGACCGCGGACGGGCCATTTTACCGTCTCGCGCCGCCGGGGCGTCAGCCCTTGGAGAGGGCCTTGAGCGCCAGCTTGATGCCTTCGGAGACGCCGGTGCCGGCCGGCACCTGCTTGATGGCCTGCGCGGCTTCCTTGTCGGAGTAGCCCAGCGCCAGCAGGGCGTTGAGCACATCGACCGCATCGTCCGACACGGCCGGACCGCCCGGCACCGCGCCCAGGTCGGCGCCGAGCTTGCCCTTGAGTTCGAGCAGCAGGCGCTCGGCGGTCTTTTTGCCGATGCCGGGAATGCGCGTCAGCCGTCCGGCTTCCTGCAGCGTCACGGCCTGCGCCAGTTCGGCCACCGACATGCCCGACAGCACCGCCAGCGCGATGCGCGCGCCGATGCCGGAGATCTTGATGAGCTGACGGAAGGTCTCGCGCTCGGCGGCGGTGCCGAAGCCGTACAGCAGGTGCGCATCCTCGCGCACGATCTGCTGGGTGAGCAGCGCGACCTTCTCGCCGGTGGCGGGCAGGTTGTAGAACGTGCTCATCGGCACGTCGATTTCATAGCCGACGCCGTGGCAGTCGACCAGCAGGTGCGGCGGGTTCTTTTCGATCAGCGTCCCGGCGATGCGTCCGATCATGGATGAGGTTCTCCCAAAACGGCACGCAGTGTAGCCGATGCCGGGCCGGCGCTAGCGCTGGAGGGTGTCCACGGCCTGCCTGCCGACCGCCGGGTCGTCGGTGAAGAAGCCGTCGACGCCCGCGCGCAGGAAGGCCTGGATTTCCTGGATCGAGCCGCTCACGTTGCGCGCGTTGTCCGCACCGCTGCGCAGCGCGGCCGGCAGGAAGATGTTCTCGGGCCGGAACGTGTACGGGTGCACCACGAGGCCGGCGCTGTGGGCATTGCGGATGAGGTCGCTGGGGTCGGTCAGCGCGCCGTTGGCGTCCAGCGCGATCACGCTGTTCTTGTCCGGCCCGACGCCGTTGGCATAGGCGGCGATGTCGCGCAGGCCCTGGTCGGTCATCAGGTCGGCGTAGGTGCGGGCGTCGTTGGCCACCGTGAAGTCGTAGGGGCGCTGGGTGGCGGTGCCCAGCAGCTGCACGAGCTTCCAGTTGGGCTGGCTGCCGCCGATCCGGTTGCGGATCGACTTCAGGTTGGCGACTTCGAACGACTGGATATGGACCGTGGTCCGGCTGGCCGTGAAATCGTCCTGGCGCAGCGCGGCGATCAGCCGGTCTTCCAGCGGCAGGCCGATCGACTGGAAATAGGTCGGGTGCTTGGTCTCGGGGTAGAGGCCGATGTTGCGGCCGCGCAGGGCCGACTGGTCGCGGGCGAGCGCGATGATCTCGGCCAGCGTCGGGATGTCGAACTGGTCGTTGTAGGCCGTGTTGTCCGGGCGGATGTCGGGGATGCGCTCGCGGGCGCGCAGGGTCTTCAGTTCGGCCAGCGTGAAGTCTTCCGTGAACCAGCCGCTGACGCTCTGGCCGTCGATGGTCTTGGTGGCGCGGCGGCCGGCGAACTGCGGCAGGTCGGCCACGTTGGTGGTGCCGGAGATCTCGTTTTCGTGGCGCGCGACCAGCACGCCGTCCTGGGTGGCGACGAGGTCCGGCTCGATGATGTCGGCGCCATCGTCGATGGCCTTCTGGTATGACGCCAGCGTGTGCTCCGGGCGCAACGCCGGGGCGCCGCGATGGCCGATCACCTGGACGGTGGCGATGGGCGTGGTGTCGCCGTGGTTGCCGCCGTGATTGTATTCCAGCCGGCAGGCCGACAGTGCGATGGCGGTCGTCAACATCAGCGGGCACAGCAGAGCGAAGCGGCGCGGCATCCGGGGGGCCTCCTGCAGACGGGGTCTTCCGCATGGTAGACGGCCGTGCTGCCCGGTGCCAGCCAGCCGGCGTTTTGGGAGCGCTCGCGCGCGGCTTAGCCGACCAGCCGGCCGCGCCGCACGCGCAGGCCCTTGCGCGCCAGCTGCGGCGCCAGTCCGGCCATGGCGGCCAGGGTTTCGCCGCCGTGCGCATGGCAGATCGCCACGCCCAGCGCGTCGGCCGCATCGGTGCCGGGCCGGCCTTCCAGGTTGAGCAGGCGCACCACCATGTCCTGCACCTGATCCTTGTTGGCGCGGCCGTAGCCGACCACGGCCTGCTTCAGTTGCAGCGCGGTGTATTCGAACACCGGCAGGTTGCCGCTCATCAGCCCGCAGATCACTGCACCGCGCGCCTGGCCCAGCAGCAGCGTCGACTGCGGGTTGACGTTGACGAACACCTTTTCGATGGAGGCGCAATCCGGCCGGTAGGTGCGCACCAGCTCCGACACGCCGTCGTACAGCGTCTTCAGGCGGCTGGGCAGGTCGGCGTTGCCGTCGCTCTTGATCGTGCCCGAGGCGACGTAGACCAATTGGTGGCCGTGCCGCTCGAGCACGCCGAAGCCGGTGGTGCGAAGGCCGGGGTCGATGCCGAGGATGCGCATGAAGGGGACAGGCAAAAGAAAAACGGGGCAGGCGACAGTCTACGCCTTGCCCCGTTGCGCGGTGGAGCCGCGGGTGATGCTTAGTGGCTTAGTGGCGGAAGTGGCGTGTGCCGGTGAAGATCATGGCCACGTTGCGCTCGTCGGCGGCGGCGATCACTTCGTCATCGCGCACCGAGCCGCCCGGCTGGATCACGCACGAGGCGCCGGCGTCGACCACCACGTCCAGGCCGTCGCGGAACGGGAAGAAGGCGTCCGATGCCACCGCCGAGCCCGACAGCATCAGGCCCGCGTTCTGCGCCTTGATGCTGGCGATGCGGGCCGAGTCCACGCGGCTCATCTGGCCGGCGCCCACGCCCAGCGTCATGCCGCCGCCGCAGAACACGATGGCGTTGGACTTGACGAACTTGGCGACGCGCCAGGCGAACAGCAGGTCGTCCATCTCCTTCGGGGTCGGGTGGCGCTTGGTGACCACGCGCAGCTCGGCCGACTGCACGTTCTTGGCATCCGGGCTCTGCACCAGCAGGCCGCCGCCGACGCGCTTGAAGTCGTAGGCGTTGACGCCCTTGCCCAGCGGAATTTCCAGCAGGCGCACGTTCTGCTTGGCCGCGAATACCGTGCGTGCGCCCGCGGAGAAGCCCGGCGCGATCAGCACTTCGACGAACTGCTTGGCCACCACCTGCGCGGCCGCTTCGTCCAGCGGCACGTTGAAGGCGATGATGCCGCCGAAGGCCGAGGTCGAGTCGGTCTTGAAGGCCTTCTCGTAGGCTTCCTGCGCGGTGCCGCCGATGGCCACGCCGCACGGGTTGGCGTGCTTGATGATGACGCACGCCGCGCCCTTGGCCGGGTCGAACGATTTCACGCACTCCCACGCCGCATCGGCATCGGCGATGTTGTTGTACGACAGCTCCTTGCCCTGCAGCTGCGCGTAGTTGGCCAGCGCGCCGTCCACGGCCTTCAGGTCGCGGTAGAAGGCGGCGGACTGGTGCGGGTTCTCGCCGTAGCGCATCTCCTGCACCTGCTCGAAGGCCAGGTTCAGCGTCTGCGGATACTGGCTGCGGGTGCTGTGCGACTTGTCCTGTCCCAGGCTGGTCAGGTAGTTGGTGATGGCGCCGTCGTACTGCGCGGTGTGCGCGAACACTTTCTTGGCCAGCATGAAGTTGGTGTCGTAGCCGACCGTGTTGCCGTTGGCCTGCATCTCGGCCAGCACGGTGGCGTAGTCGGCCGGATCGACGATCACCGTCACGTCGCGGTGGTTCTTGGCGGCCGAGCGCAGCATGGTCGGGCCGCCGATGTCGATGTTTTCGATGGCATCGGCCAGCGAGCATTCATCCTTGGCGACGGTCTGCTGGAACGGATACAGGTTCACCACCAGCAGGTCGATGGTCGGGATGCCGTGCTGGGACAGCGCCGCCATGTGTTCGGGCAGGTCGCGGCGGGCCAGGATGCCGCCGTGCACCTTCGGGTGCAAGGTCTTGACGCGGCCGTCGAGCATTTCCGGGAAGCCGGTGTAGTCGGCCACTTCCGTCACGGGCAGGCCGGACTCGGCGAGCAGCTTGGCGGTGCCGCCGGTGGAGAGGAGCTTGACGCCCGCGCCGTGCAGCGCACGGGCAAAGTCGACGATGCCGGTCTTGTCGGAAACGGAAAGCAGAGCTTGCTGGATCATGGTGGAAACGCCGTCAGGCGGATGGGGCGCGGCGAGGCGCCGTCAGGAAAGGAAAATCGGGATGCGGCGGGGCACGGTGCCGGGCCGCCTCAGAGCAGTCCGTGCTGCTGCAGTTTCTTGCGCAGCGTGTTGCGGTTGATGCCGAGATAATCGGCGGCCAGCGACTGGTTGTTGGAGGCCCATTCCATCACGGTCTCCAGCAGCGGCCGCTCGATGGCCTGCAGCACCATGTCGTAGACGTTGGACGGGTTCTCGCCGTCCAGGTCGCGGTAGTACGTATCCAGGCTGTCCCGGATGCAGCGTTCGATGGGGTTGCGGCTCATGCGGCAAGCAGTTCCTTGTTGTCGTTGTTGTTGCCCGTCGTGGGAGGGCCGCCCGCGGCATCGTCCTGGTCCGTGTAGACCAGGCGGTCGGACAGCGCGCGCTGCTCGTCGAAGAAGGCATTGACGGCGGCCAGCTGGGCCGCGGTGTCTTCGATGGTGTTCATGCGGTGGCGGAACAGGTTGGCGCCCGCCAGCCCCCGCGTGTACCAGGCGATGTGCTTGCGCGCGGTGCGCACGCCGGTGTACTCGCCGTAGAACGCGTAATGCTCTTCCAGGTGCGTGTTCATGATGCCGCGGATCTCTTCGACCTCCGGCGCCGGCAGCAGCGTGCCGGTCTTCAGGAAGTGCTCGATCTCGCGGAACAGCCACGGGCGCCCCTGGGCGGCGCGGCCGATCATGATGGCGTCGGCGCCGGTCACCTCCAGCACGTGCCGGGCCTTGGCCGGCGTGCCGATGTCGCCGTTGGCGACCACCGGGATGCGCACCGAGGCCTTGACCGCGGCGATGGTCTCGTACTCGGCCTCGCCGTGGTACAAGTCGGCGCGGGTGCGGCCGTGCACGGTCAGCATGCTGATGCCGGCTTCCTGCGCGATGCGCGCGACCGTCAGCGCGTTGCGGTGCTCGCGGTCCCAGCCGGTGCGGATCTTGAGCGTGACCGGCACGCGGCCGCCCACCGCGCCGACCACCGCCTCGACGATGCGCGCCACCAGCGGCTCGTTCTGCAGCAGGGCCGAGCCGGCCGCCACGTTGCACACCTTCTTGGCCGGGCAGCCCATGTTGATGTCGATGATCTGCGCGCCGCGCTCGACGTTGTAGCGCGCGGCCTCGGCCATCATCATCGGCTCGGCGCCGGCGATCTGCACGGCGATCGGCTCGACCTCGCCGGTGTGGTTGGCGCGGCGCATGGTCTTCTCGCTCTTCCACAGCTGCGCGTTGGACGCCACCATCTCCGAGACCGCATAGCCGGCGCCCAGCCGCTTGCACAGCTGGCGGAACGGGCGGTCCGTCACGCCCGCCATGGGGGCGACGAACAGGTTGTTGCGCAGGAGATGCGGTCCGATCTGCAAGGCGGGATCCGAAGAAGCGAAGACCAAGAAACGAAAAAGCGGCCCCTTCCGCCCGGGCAGGCGGAACGACGGGGAGTCAAAAATGCGAGGACGGGATTTTACCGCCAAACCGCCGGATTGCCTAAATGTTGTGCACAAGCTATGCGGCGGCGCATCCGGTGCGGTGTTTGGGGCGCGGGTGTGGGCTGGCTTGCCACCGAGGCGGGCGGCAGAGCGGCGCGATACAGGACGACTCCGGCACGCTGACGACCATGGCCCGAGTCGATGGGTCAGGCGATCAGAACCTCGGCGGGGATATGCAGGCCTGCATGCAGACGACGGATCATCTCCAGGCTCAGCCCGCGCTTGCCATTGAGCACCTCGTACACTCGATTCGTCTTGCCGATATACGGCTGCATGTCCCGGGCAGTCAGACCGCCCTGCTCCATGCGAAAACGGATGGCCTCGATCGCCGTCGGATGCTCGAGGGGAAAATGCGTGGCCTCGTAGCGCTCAATGAGCGTGGACAGAATCTCCAGGCGATCACCGTCCGGCGTGCCGGGCGCAGGATCCGCATCGACGAGCGCCGAAACGATGGCGAGCGCCTCGTTGTAGTCTTTTTCGGTATGCAGCGGTCGGATGTCCATTGCCTGACTCCAATTCCACGGTTGCCGCGTCGATACGGCCGTGCTCGGCATGCGTGCCAACAAACTTCACGCGCACCACGCCGATCTGGAATGCGATCGCCACGATCAGGCGGTAGTTGTTCCCGCCGATGTTGAACACGACGCGATTGCGCCCCATGAAGCTGGCCGAAGCGTAGTGAGCCTTGATGTCCTGCGGCGTCTTCCACGTGGCCCGGGCGGCTTCGGCATGCCAGGCTAGCCGGGAGGGCTTGGCTCCTGGGTGCTTCGCGCAGAATGCCGGCAGGTTTTTCTTCGCAACGATTCGCATGAGCGCATGCGTAGTCCCGTTTTGGGACTCGGGCAGCGGCGGCATGCCGTCATCACGTCAATTGCCGCCACGATCCGCAAAAAAAGGTGATCGTCAATCACCTGCGCCGCCCTAGCGTCCGTCGTGCCTCAGTCAAAACGTTGCAGGCCGTAGGGGCGGGCATCGATGAACGGCGGCCGGCCGGCAACCAGATCGGCGATCAGCCGGCCGGTGCCCGGCGCCCCCGTCATGCCCAGGTGACCGTGGCCGAAGGCGAAGAAGACATCGGGGAACCGCTCGGAGCGGTCGATCACGGGCAGGCTGTCGGGAATGGAGGGCCGATAGCCCATCCAGGCGCTGTCGCCGGTGAAGGCGAGGCCCGGGAACAGCGCCTGGCCGTGCCGGGTCAGCGTATCGGCGCGGCGGAAGTCGGGTGGGATGTCCAGGCCGCCGATCTCCACCGTGCCGGCGATGCGCAAGCCGTCTTCCATCGGCGTGGCGATGAACTTGCGCTCGCAGTCCATGACCGGCCGCGAGGGCTGCACCGTCGGCGCGCGCAGCATGGCGTGGTAGCCGCGCTCCGTGTCGAGCGGGATGCGCACGCCGGTGAGCCTGGCGCCCAGCCGCATCGACCACGCGCCCGCGCAGATCACCAGCGTCGAGACCGGTAGCGAACCGCAGTCGGTGTACAGGCGGGTGGGGCCGCGCTCGCCCAGCGCGAAGTCCAGCACCTTGCGCCGCAGTACGGTGCCGCCGGCCGCGACGAAATGGGCCGCGAGCGTCTTGACCAGCCGCTCCGGGTTGCAGGTGAAGCCGTTGTCCGGCAGCAGCAGGCCGGACCGGATGTCGCCGGCGAGGGCCGGCTCCAGCTCGCGGACTTCGCCCGCGCTCAGTGCCTGTGAGCGCACGCCGGTGGCGTCGCGGATGGATTGCGCCAGCACCTCGCCCGGGCCGCGCGCCAGCGTGCGCCACACGTACAGGTGGCCGGTGGCGCGGATCAGGTCGTCGTACTGGGCGGGCTCCAGCAGGCCGCGGTAGCCGGGATAGGTCGCGCTGAAGAGGTCGGCCAGCGGCCGCGCCACGGCGCGCGCTCGCGCCTCGGTGCCGGCGCGGATCCACTTGAGCAGCCACGGCAGCGCGCGCGGCAGGTAGGACCAGCGCACCGTCAGCGGCCCCAGCGGGTCCGCCAGCCATTTGGGCACCTGCGCGAGCATGCCCGGCAGCGCCATCGCCACCACCGATGCCACGCTGAGGCAGCCGGCATTGCCGTACGAGCATCCTTCGCCGATGCCCGCCTGGTCCAGCAGGGTGACCCGGTGGCCGTCGCGCTGCAGCTGCAAGGCGCATGACACGCCGACGATGCCGGCGCCCACCACCGTGATGGCCCGTCGCCCGGCCGGGGCCGCTGTGTCGTTGTGCATAAGCTGGATGGCGGCGCTAGCCCCGTTGCCCGAACATCATCTGCCGCGCCAGTTCGTGCTTGAGCGGCGGCACGCATTCGAGCAGTGTCAGCGCGATGCCGCGCAGGTGCCCGACCGGCCGGCCCGGCACGGCAAAGGCGCGCGGCAGCAGGTCGGTCAGGCCGATGGTGACGGCGCGGTCGAACGCGCGTTCGCGGGCAAAGCGCGCGAGCGCGGCCGGCGTGACGGCGTCGCGCAGCGCACGCGCCAGTTCGAAGGCGTCGCGCAGGCCCAGGTTGAAGCCCTGGCCGGCGACCGGGTGGATGGTCTGCGCGGCATTGCCGATGGCGACCACGCGGCGGTCGACCGGCGTACGCCGGGCGTGCAGCCCGAGCGCGAAGGTGTGGCGCGGGCCGACCTGCGTGAAGCGTCCCATGCGCTCGCCGAAGGCCGCACCCAGCTCCGCCAGGAAGGCCGCATCGGGCAGGCCGGCACGGCGGCGCGCCTGGTCGGGCGCGCAGCACCAGACCAGCGCGTAGCCGGGGCCGTCCGCGTCGTGCTGCGGCAGCAGCGCGAGCGGCCCTTCGGTGGTGAAGCGCTCCCACGCCCAGCCTTCGAGCGGCGCGGCGCAGCGCACGTGGGCGACGATGGCGGTCTGGCCGTAGTCGCGGTGCCGCGTGTGATGCAGGTACGACGACCTCGCGGCCTGCCGGCGCGCATCGTCGAACAGGCCGCCTTCGGCCTGGATGACGACCGCGGTTTCGACGGCCAGCGGGTGCCGCCCTTCGCGCGCCGCCCGCACGCGCGCCGGCGCCACGGAGCCGTCGGCGCGGGGCAACTGCTCGACGCGCTCGACCGGCGTGTGGTCGTAGCGTGCGAGCCGGTCCGGGTAGCGCTGCACCTGCGTGGCCAGCGCCGCGTTGAGCGCGGCGCTCAGGTCGCCGTACTGGACGACGTGGCCGAGCGCGGGGATGTCGTAGTCCTCGCGGCGGATGTGGGTCTGGCCGAAGTGGCCGCGCTGCGAGACGTGGATATGCGTGATCGGCGTGGCGCGCGCCGGCCAGCCGCCGATCGCTTCGAGCAGCACGCGCGAGCCGTGCGACAGCGCCAGCGCGCGCGGGTCGCGGGCGGCGGCCTCGGCGTCGCGGGCATCGAACAGGGCGATGCGCCAGTCGGTGTCGCGCAGCAGCCAGTTGGCCAGCGCCAGGCCGACCGGCCCGGCGCCGACGATGGCGATGTCGAAGTCCGGCGTGGCCGCCGCGGTATCGGTCATGCCTGGCTGCGCATCAGCGCTTCGATGTCGTCCGCGGCCACCGGCACATCGCGCGTGATCAGCTCGCAGCCCTGCGGCGTGACGATGGCATCGTCCTCGATGCGGATGCCGATGTGCCAGAACGCCTCAGGCACGTCCGGCGCCGGACGCACGTAGAGGCCGGGCTCGACGGTCAGCACCATGCCGGCCTCGAGCGGGCGCCACGGGCGCTCGCCCTGGACGGGCGCCGCGCCGGGCGTGCGGTATTCGCCCACGTCGTGCACGTCCATGCCCAGCCAGTGGCCGGTGCGGTGCATGTAGAACTGGCGGTACTGGCCGCCGGCGAGCACGTCGTCGAGCGTGCCGACCCGGTTCGCGTCCAGCAGGCCGGTGTCGAGCATGCCCTGCGCCAGCACGCGCGTGGCGGCATCGTGCGGCACGTTGTACGGGACGCCCGGCCGGGTTTGCGCGATGGCGGCCTCCTGCGCGGCCACCACGAGGTCGTAGAGCGCGCGCTGCGGGCCGGAGAAGCGCCCGTTGACGGGGAAGGTGCGGGTGATGTCGGAGGCATAGCCGTCGAGCTCGCAGCCGGCATCGATCAGGCACAGGTCGCCGTCGCGCAGCTCGGCATTGCCGGCGCGGTAGTGCAGCACGCAGGCATTCGGCCCGGTGGCGACGATGGAGTTGTAGGCGACGCTCTGCGCGCCGTGGCGGCGGAATTCGTAGAGCAGCTCGGCCTCGAGGTGGTACTCGCGCAGGCCGGCGCGCGAGGTCCGCATGGCGCGCACATGCGCCCCAGCGGAGATGCGCGCGGCGCGGCGCATGATGTCGAGCTCGCCCGCGTCCTTGAACAGGCGCATCTCGTCGAGGATGGCGCGCACGTCCAGCGCCTGGTGCGGCGCCGACACGCCGGCGCGGCCCTGCATGCGCACGGCGTCGAGCCAGTGGCGCATGCGGCGGTCGAAGACGCCGCTCTCGGCCAGCGGATAGGCCACGGCGGCCGCATTGGCGAGCAGGCCCGGCAGCGTCGCGTCGATTTCGTCGACCGAATGCGCTTCGTCCAGGCCGAAGGCTTCCCGGGCGGCTTCGGGGCCGAAGCGGAAGCCGTCCCAGATTTCGCGCTCCTCGTGCTTGGGGCGGCAGAACAGCACGCTGCGCGCCGGCGCGCCGCCGGCTGGCACCACGATGGCCAGCACCGCCTCGGGCTCGGTGAAGCCGGTCAGGTAGTAGAAGTAGCTGTCGTGCCGGTAGGGGTAGTCGCTGTCGCGGTTGCGCATGGTTTCCGGCGCGGTCGGGACGATGGCGACGCCGCCGCCCGCCGCGCGCAGCCATTGCGCGATGCGCTCGCGGCGCTGGCGGGTGGTCTGGAGGAAGGCGAGTTCGGTGGCGGACATGGCGCGAGCCCAGGGATGACGGGGATGGCCGATTGTAACGCCGCGATCGGCGGCCTTGGCCACGCGGCGCCGGCGTCCGATCCGGCGTTTACATTTCCTTAAGAAGTCGGGTCGGGCATGGCCGACAATGCCCGCATGGGCCGGATCCGTCGGCCGCGGCCGGCGCCGGAGCGCGCAGGCCGGCGCCGGATCGGCCTGCCCTGGAGAATCGATGCTGGCCGGCAGCTACCACCCCCTTCTTGTCCTGTTCTCACTGTGCGTGGCGATCCTGGCGTCGTACACGGCGCTGGACATGGCCGGCCGCATCGCCACGGCGCGCGGGCGCGCCGCGCAGTGGTGGCTCGCCGGCGGCGCCTGCGCCATGGGGCTGGGCATCTGGTCGATGCATTTCGTGGGCATGCTGGCCTTCCGCCTGCCGATTCCGCTCGGCTATGACACGTGGATCACCCTGGCCTCGCTGCTGATCGCCATCGCCCTGTCGGCTTTTGCGCTGTGGCTGGTCTGCCAGCGCCGGCTGCCCTGGCCGCGGCTGGCCGGCGGCGCGCAGCTGATGGGCGCGGGCGTGGCCAGCATGCATTACACCGGCATGGCGGCCATGCGCATGTCGCCGGGGATCCTCTACGATCCGGCCCTCTTCTGCCTGTCGGTGGTCATCGCCATGCTGGCGTCGGGCGCGGCGCTGTGGATCGCGTTCCGCCTGCGGCGCCAGTCGCGCCGCGTGCGGGCGATGCGCGCCGGCGCCGCGGTGGTGATGGGCCTGGCCATCGTCGGCATGCACTACACCGGCATGGCGGCGGCCGGCTTCCCGCTGGGCAGCATTTGCGGTGCGGCGCGCGGCGGCGCCAGCGCCGAATGGTTGGCCCTGGTCATCATCGTGGTGACGCTCGCGGTGCTGGCGATGGCGCTGCTCATTTCGGTGCTGGACCTGCGCATGGAGGCGCGCACGGCGGTGCTGGCGACGTCGCTGGCCAAGGCCAACCGCGAGCTGGCCTACCTGGCGCTGCACGACAGCCTGACCAAGCTGTCCAACCGCCTGCTGCTCGAAGACCGCCTGGACCAGGCGATCCAGGCGGCCGGCCGCAATCGCGGCAGCTTCGCGCTGATGTTCCTCGACCTGGACGGCTTCAAGGCGATCAACGACGTCTATGGCCATCACGCGGGCGATCTGCTGCTGGCCGACGTGGCGCGGCGCATCGTGGCGTGCGTGCGCCAGCAGGACACGGTGGCGCGGGTCGGCGGCGACGAGTTCGTCGTGCTGGCCGGCGTGGGCGAGCCCGCGGACGCCGGGACCCTGGCCGACGCCCTGCTGGCCGCCGTGCGCGCGCCGTTCCTGGTGGACGGGCACGCACTGCGGGTGTCGACCAGCATCGGTATCGCGCTCTATCCGGACGACGGCGCCGGCCAGCACGATCTGCTCACCAATGCCGACGCGGCGATGTACCACGCCAAGGGCATGGGCCGCGATACGTACTGCTTCTTCGAGGCGTCGATGAACACCAACGTCCATCAGCAGCTGCAGCTGGTGCAGGACCTGCGCCTGGCGCTGGAGCGGCACGAGCTGGTGCTGCACTACCAGCCCAAGTTCAGCGCGCCGCATGGCCCCGTGGTCGGGGTCGAGGCGCTGGTGCGCTGGCAGCATCCCGAGCGCGGGCTGGTGCAGCCCGATGCCTTCATTCCGCTGGCGGAGAAGACCGGCCTGATCGTGCCGCTCGGAGCCTGGGTGCTCGACGAGGCGTGCCGGCAGATGGCGCAATGGCGCCGGGAAGGGCACGCGCAATGGTCCATCGCCGTCAACCTGTCGGCGGTGCAGTTCGCCCATGCGGCGCTGGTCGACACCGTGCGCGACACGCTTGCCCGCCATGCGCTGGAGCCGCAAGGCCTGACGCTGGAGATCACCGAATCGACCGCGATGCGCGACGCCGACGCCAGCCTGCACATCCTGCAGCAGCTGCATGCGATGGGCGTGCGCATCTCGATCGACGATTTCGGCACCGGCTATTCGAGCCTGCTGTATCTGAAGCGCCTGCCGGCCAGCGAACTGAAGATCGATCGCGGGTTCGTGCGCGACCTGGCGCACGACTCCGAGGATGCGGCCATCGTCTCGGCCGTCGTGGCGCTGGGCCAGACCCTGAACCTGCGCATCGTGGCCGAAGGCGTGGAGACCGAGGCGCAGCAGGCGTTCCTGACGCGCCTCGGTTGCCATGCACTGCAGGGCAACCTGCTGGGCCGGCCGATGACGGCGCAGGCGGTGCTCGAGGCCGCCGGACTGGCGCAGGCGCAGGGCCTCCAGGCGATGGCGGCCGAAGCGCGGGCCTAGGCCGACCGCGACGGCGCGCTCAGCGCCGCGTCCAGCGCCGCCAGCTGGGCCGGCGTGCCGACGTTCTCCCACGGGCCGTCGAAGCGTTCGCCGGTGGCCTGGCCCGCGGCGATGGCGCGGCGGTATAGAGGCGTCATCGCCAGTCGCGTGCCGGGCGCGATGCCGTCGAACAGCCGCGTGTCGTACAACCCGATGTTGCCGAACGTCAGGCGCGGGATGCCGGCCGGCGCATCGTCACCGTGCAGGCGGCCGTCGGCGGCCAGGGCGAAATCGCCGCGCGGGTGGTAGGGCGGGTTGGGCACCATCACCAGGTGCATGCCGGGCGCGGGCCGGGCGGCCAGCGCCTGGGCGCGCTCGCGCAGCGCGGCGTAGTCGTAGTCGCAGAACACGTCGCCGCTGACCGCGATGAAGACGCTGTGGGCATCGCCCGTGTGCAGCAGGGGCAGGGCCTGGACCACGCCGCCGGCGGTCTCCAGCGCTTCGCTCTCGGGGGAGTACGCCAGGCGCACGCCCCAGGCGCCGCCGTCGCCCAGCGCCGCTTCGATCTGCGCGCCGAGCCATGCATGGTTGATGACGATATCGCGCACGCCCGCCGCCGCCAGGCGCTCGATCTGCCAGACGATCAGCGGCTTGCCGCCCACGGGCAGCAGCGGCTTGGGGGTGCGGTCGGTCAGCGGCCGCATGCGGTCGCCGCGGCCGGCGGCGAAGATCATCGCTTTCATGCCATTGCCTTCATCAGGATCAGCAGGACCGCCATGCCGCCGACGATGGTCCACATCGCGCTGCGGGTCATGCGCGCGATGACGATGGCGACGAGGCCGGCGATCAGGCGCGGGTTGCTGGTGGAGACGGCCAGCGCGCCGTTGCGCACCAGCAGGTCGGGCGCGATCAGCGCCGTCAGCATGGCGGCAGGGACATAGGGCATGGCGCTACGGAACCACGGCGGCAGGTTCATGCGGCCTTCCAGCGCGATGAACGACAGCCGGATCAGGTAGGTGGCCGCGCCCGAGAGGAGCAGCACGCCAAGCAGGAGCATCGCCTTCATGCCGTGGCGCCCTTGCCGGTGCCCCCGGCAACCAGCCGCTCGACGATCGTGCCGACGGCGATGCCGGCGCAGGCCGCGCCCATCAGGCCCAGCTTGTGCGGCCAGCCCGTCCAGGCTACGGCCAGCGCAGCGCCGGTCAGCGCCGCGGCCAGCTGCGCGCGCGTGCGCAGCGACGGCACCACGATGGCGATGAAGGTCAGCGGCAGGAAGAAGTCGAGCGGCCAGGTGGCCGGCACCTTCGCGCCCAGCGCCACGCCGACGATGGTGGACGCCTGCCAGCTGGTCCACAGCGCCACGCCGGCGCCGAGGAAGAACCAGTGGCGGTGGGTGGCCTCTTGCGCATCCGGCTGCGCATTGACCACGCGCCGGTTCATGGCGGCGAAGGCTTCGTCGGTCAGCAGGTAGGCGATCAGCCATTTCCAGCGGCGCGGCAGGTGCACCAGGGCCGGCGCGATGCTGGCCGAATACAGCGCGTGCCGCAGGTTGACCATCGACACCGTCGCCGCCATCACGAGCGCCGGCGCGCCGCCCGCCCACAGCTGCACCAGGATCATCTGCGAGGCGCCGCCGAAGACGATGGTGCTCATCGCCACCGCCAGCCAGGCGGGCATGCCGGCGGCGGTCGCCAGCACGCCGTAGATCAGGCCGAACGGCACCACGCCCACCAGCATGGGCGCGAGCGTCAGGACGCCGGCGCGGAATTCGGCGGCGCGGGAGGCGGTCATCAGAAGGTGTAGCCGACCTGCGCGGCGCGGTTTTCCAGCTGGTCGAGCAGGCGCGCCAGCGGCGCCAGCGCGGTGTAGCGCGTGGCAACGCGGCGCAGGTAGGCGATGAAGCGCGGCGTGTCTTCCACGTAGCCGGCCTTGCCGTCGCGGTAGCGCAGGCGGGCAAAGATGCCGGCCACCTTCAGGTGACGCTGGGCGCCCATCCATTCGAGCGCGCGGTAGAACTCGCCGAAGTCTTCGTCGACCGGCAGCCCGGCAAGGCGGGCGGCTTCCCAGTAGCGCACGGCCCAGTCGAGCTCCTGCTCCTCTTCCCACGACAGGAAGGCGTCGCGCAGCAGCGAGGCGGCGTCGTAGGTGATGGGGCCGTAGACGGCATCCTGGAAGTCCAGCACGCCCGGCCGCGACGGGTCGGCCGCGTTGATCATCAGGTTGCGCGGCATGTAATCGCGGTGCACGTAGACGCGCGGCTGGGCCAGGGCGCTGTCGACCAGCAGCCGGAAGACCTTGTCGAGCGCCTCGCGCTGGGCGGCGTCGAGCGGGCGCTGCAGGTGGCGCTCGACATACCAGTCGGGGAACAGCGACAGCTCGCGGCGCAGCAGGGCCTCGTCATACGGAGGCAGCTCGCCCTCGCGCGAGGCCGATTGCCAGCGCACCAGCGTACCGATGGCCGGGCGGAACAGCGCATCGGCGTGGGCCAGGTCGAAATGGCGTTCGCGCAGCGATTGCAGGTAGGTCTGCGGACCGAGGTCGGTCAGCAGCAGGAAGCCCTGCGCGATGTCCTGCTCCAGGACCTGCGGCGCGTGCACGCCGGCGCCGCCCAGCAGGGCGGCCACGTGAACGAACGGGCGGCAGTCTTCCTGGGGCGGCGGGGCGTCCATGGCGATCAGTGTGCCGGCCTGGCCATCGAGGCGGAAATAGCGGCGGAAGCTGGCGTCGGCCGAGGCGGGGCGCAGGGTGTCGACACGCAGGCCGTGGGCGGCGGGCAATGTGCCGAGCCAGTCGCGCAACTGGTTGAGGCGCGCATCGGTTGCGCCGGTGGCGCTGGGGGTCGAGGCCATGCTGAGGGAACGCTGGAATGGGGCTGGGAGGAAGCCCCGTATAATACCCGACCGAGTTTCGTCGCGAACGCCCGCCAGCCCTGTGCGGCCGGGCCACCGCGCGCCGAAGTACCGACCGATGACGTGCCGTGCGCGCCCGCTGCGCGCCGCGCCCAGTTTCCGACTTGCATGACCGAACCGAACCGAGCCAGGAAAACCCGGCAGCGCACCGCTTTTGCTGCGCCCGATCAGCGGACCGCACCCCGTCGTGGCGCGCTGGCGCTGCGGCCGCTGGTGTTCGCGGTGGCCGGGGTCTGGACGGCGGCATCCGCGGCGCAGAGTCAGGACGCCACGCAGCAGGCGGCGTCCGCGCAGGCACCCTCGTCGGCCGCTTCCGTGACGGCCCTGGCGGTGTCGGGCCCGACCACGCCGGGCGGCGCACCGCTGGTGCCCAAGATGGCCGAGCCCGTCAAGCGCCCGGACAACGCCGTGCCCTCGTTCGCCGCCGCCGATGCCATGGACGGCCGCACCAATGAGGACATCCACCTGCGCGGCCACGGCGAGCTGCGCCGCAACGGCACCGTGGTCAAGGGCGACACGCTGGACTACAACCAGGACACCGATTTCGCCACCGCCACCGGCAACGTGCGCCTGTTCCGCGACGGCACGCTCGTCACCGGCCCGGACGCCGCGCTCAAGGTGACCGCCAACGAGGGCACCATGCACACGCCCTCGTACGAATTCCACACCGTGGGCGGCCGCGGCAGCGCCGAGCGCATCGATTTCATCGACAAGGACAACAGCCGCATCACCAAGGGCACGTACACCACGTGTTCGCCGGACAACGTCGACTGGTACTTCAGCGCCAGCCAGATCGACATCGACAGCGACCGCCAAGTCGGCTCCGGCCGCGCTGGTGTGCTGCACTTCCTGGGCATGCCGGTGTTCGCCTCGCCGGTGTTCGATTTCCCGCTCAACGATGAGCGCCGCAGCGGCTTTCTCGCGCCGGTGTTCGGCTACAGCAGCCGCAGCGGCGCCGACGTGACGCTGCCGTACTACTTCAACATCGCGCCCAACCGGGACCTGACGCTGTATCCGCGCCTGCTCTCGCAGCGCGGCCTGCAGTTGGGCGCCGAGTATCGCTACCTGAGCCAGACCTACAACGGCGTGCTGCGCGGCGAATTCCTGCCCAATGATCGCGAGGCCGACCGCAACCGCTGGTCGATCGCGCTGGTGCACAACCAGCGTCTGGCGACCGGCCTGAACGCCTACGTCAACTACAACAAGGTCTCCGACAGCACCTACCCGGACGACCTCGGCCGCAGTATCGTCACGGCGACGCAGCGCCAGTACACGCAGGAAGGCGGCGTCACGTATTCCATCGGCGACTGGGTGGCCCTGGCGCGGGTGCAGAAGTTCCAGACGCTGTCGACCGCGACCACGGCGCTGTCGCCGCCGTACGAGCGCGTGCCGCAGCTGAACCTGTCGTACAACCGGTACGATGTCGGCGGCTTCGACATCAACTTCCAGACCGACTACACCAAGTTCAGCATCCCGACCGAGAACACGGTCCAGGGCGAGCGCCTGTTCATGCAGCCGACGATCAGCTATCCGATCATCCGGCCGGGCTGGTTCGTCACGCCCAAGTTCATCCTGAACACGACGTCGTACCGCCTGGACCGTCCGACGGGCGACACGCAGGCTTCGCAGATCAACCGCACGCTGCCGACCGTCTCGCTCGATTCGGGGCTGACCTTCGAGCGCGATACGCCGCTGGTGTCGAAGTGGTTCGGCCGCAGCTACATCCAGACGCTGGAGCCGCGGCTGTTCTACGTCTACACGCCGTTCCGCGACCAGTCGCAGATCCCGCTGTTCGATACGGCGCAGTCGGACTACAACCTCGGCCAGATCTTCACCGAGAACCCGTACACCGGCTACGACCGCATCGCCGACAACAACAAGCTGACGGCCGGCGTGACCACCCGCTTCATCGAGTCCGAGACGGGCATCGAGCGCCTGCGCGCCACGCTGGCCCAGCGCCTGGACTTCGAGGGCCAGCGCGTGACCCTGGCCGGCTCGGCGCCCACCTCGGTGCGCCGCTATTCGGACCTGCTGGGCGCGACCACCATCCAGATGTTCCGCGGTATCTTTTTCGATACCAACCTTCAGTACAATCAGGACATCGACCGCATCATGCGCTCGACGATGGCGTTCAGCTGGAAGCCGGATGCCAACAAGGTGATCAACCTCGGCTACCGTTACTACCGCGCCGATGCCAACACCGGGCAGCTGGCGCTGGAGCAGACCGACATCTCGGCGCAGTGGCCGCTGACGCGCCGCCTATATGGCCTGGGGCGCATCGGCTACGACATGGATGCCAAGAAGCCGTCGGACATGCTGCTGGGCTTCGAATATGTCGCCGACTGCTGGGTCGGGCGGCTGGCGGTGCAGCGCTACAGCAACGCGACCTCGGGCTATACGACGCACATCTTTGCCCAGATCGAGTTCAAGGGGCTGTCGAAGGTGGGGAACAATCCGATCGACGTGATCCGACTCAACGTGCCCGGCTACCAGCCGGTCACCGCGCAGCCGGTCACGCCGTCCGTGCTGGATCAATACGAATGACTATGGCTTGCAAATCGACTGCTGTCCGCTCTGCCACGCGCGTGGCGCCCACCCGCCGGCTGGGCATGGTGACCGGTGCGCTGGTTGCGCTGATGGCTGGTGCGGCGCTGCTGCCCGCCGCCCATGCGCAGCAGACGCAGAAGAAGAGCGCGCCGCTGCGCGGCATCTTCACCACGCCCGATGCATCGCCCAGCCAGCCGCTGCTGCGGGGCACGCTGCCGGGGCCGTCGACGGCCTCCGGCGCGGCGCGCAGCCAGCTGGTCGACGAAGTGGTGGCGGTGGTCAATACCGACATCATCACGCGCCGCGAGCTGCTGGATCGCGCCGACCTGGTCGAACGCACCCTGCAGTCGCAGAATCGCCAGGTACCGGTGCGCGCCGACCTGCTCGGCGAAGTGCTGGAGCAGCTGATCCTGGAGCGGGTGCAGGCGCAGACGGCCAAGGAAAGCGGCATCCGCGTGTCGGATGCCGACGTGGACCGCGCGGTGGAGAGCGTGGCCCAGCGCAACAACCTGTCGGTATCGCAGCTCAAGTCCAAGCTGGCCCAGTCCGGGCTGGCCTACGACAAGTACCGTGAAGACCTGCGGCAGGAGATCCTGCTGGCCCGCCTGCGCGATCGCGAGGTGGATTCCAAGGTGCAGGTGTTCGACGGCGAGATCGACAACTTCCTCGCCCAGCAGGGCGGCAGCGCCGCATCGAGCGGTGTGCAGGAATACAACGTCGCCCAGATCCTGGTGCCGGTGGCCGAGGATGCCTCCGCCGAGCAGAAGGCGGCCGCGCGCGGCAAGGCCGAAAGCCTGCTGAAGCAGGTCCAGGGCGGCGCGGACTTTGCCAAGCTGGCGCGCGACAGTTCCGGCGCGCCCGAGGCCGCGCAGGGCGGCGAGCTCGGCTTGCGCCCGATCGGCCGCCTGCCGGCGCAGTTCGCCAACGCCGTGGTCGATCTGAAGCCGGGCCAGGTGGTGGACCAGGTGATCGAGAGCCCCGCCGGCTTCCATGTGCTGAAGCTGGTGGACAAGCGTGCGCAGGGCACCGCCATCACGGCCAAGGTGGCGCAGACGCAGGTCCGCCATATCCTGATCAAGACCGGCCCGACCATGTCGGCCGACGACGCGCGCCGCCAGCTGGCCGGCCTGCGTGACCGCATCGTCCACGGCTACGATTTCGGCGATGCGGCGCGCCGCTATTCGCAGGATACCTCGGCCAGCGCGGGCGGCGAGCTGGGCTGGGTGTCGCCCGGCCAGCTGGTGCCGGAGTTCGAGCAGGCGATGGGCCTGCTCAAGCCGGGCGAGGTTTCGCAGCCGGTGCAGAGCCAGTTCGGCCTGCACCTGATCCAGGTGGAAGGCCGCCGCGAAGCTGAAGTGCCGGTGGACCGCCAGCGCGACTACGCGCGCTCGGTGATCCGCGAGCAAAAAGTCCAGGCCGCGTACGAAGACTGGCTGCGCCAGCTGCGCGACAGCGCCCACGTGGAATACCGCGTGAACCGCCAGCAGTAAGTCGGGTACGCTGTCGGGACGCTTGCTTCCCGGTTCACGGCCGCCCGCGGGCGGCCGTTCCATTTCCGATGCCACCGCAGTCACTGAAAGGCGCCGCATGCTGAACATTGCCATCACGACCGGCGAACCGGCCGGCATCGGTCCGGACATCACCGTGACGGCGCTGCTGCGCCTGCTGCGGCAGCCCGCCCCGCGCCATGCCGACGTGCGCTGGCATGTGATCGGCGATGCCGCGCTGCTGCAGGCGCGCGCCGATGCCATCGGCCTGGGCGACGCCTGGCGGGACGCAGCGGCGGCGCTCACCGTGGTCGCGCGTCCGCTCGGGGCGCCGGTGCGCACCGGCGTGCTCGATGCCGCCAATGGCCGCTATGTGCTCGACCTGCTCGATGCCGCCATCGACGGCTGCCTGCCCGATGCCGCGGGCATGGCGCGCTACGACGCGATGGTGACGGCCCCGGTGCAGAAGAGCACCATCAACGACGCCGGCGTGCCGTTCACCGGCCATACCGAATACCTGGCCGAGCGCAGCCGCACGCCGCGCGTGGTGATGATGCTGGCCGGCCCGCAGCCCGCGCATGGCAACGCCATGCTGCGCGTGGCGCTGGCCACCACGCACCTGCCGCTGCGCGAGGTGCCGGATGCCATCACGCCCGCCGTGCTGGACGAGACGCTGGACATCGTGCAGCGGGACCTGCGCGCCCGCTTCGGCATGGCCGCGCCTCGCATCCTGGTCACCGGGCTGAATCCGCATGCCGGCGAGGCGGGCCACCTGGGCCGCGAGGAGATCGAGGTGATCGAACCCGCCGTTGTCCGGGCCCGTGCGCGCGGCATCGACGCCCGCGGGCCGTATCCCGCCGACACGCTGTTCCAGCCGCGCCTGCTGGCCGATGCCGATTGCGTGCTGGCGATGTATCACGACCAGGGCCTGGCGCCGCTCAAGTACGGCACCTTCGGCCACGGCGTCAACATCACGCTGGGGTTGCCGTTCGTGCGCACCTCCGTCGACCACGGCACCGCGCTGGATCTTGCCGGCACCGGCCGCGCGGAGGCGGGCAGCCTGCTCGAGGCGATCGATACCGCTGTCGAGATGGCCCGCCACGCGGCGCATTCCTGATTCCATTTCTTCCGTTTTCCGAGCTTCGCTATGGCGCGATCCACTTCCGGCGTTCACCAGGGGCACCAGGCCCGCAAGCGTTTCGGCCAGAACTTCCTGGTCGATGACGGCGTGATCCACGCCATCGTGGCCGCCATCGACCCGCAGCCGGACGACGTGCTGGTCGAGATCGGCCCGGGCCTCGGCGCGCTGACCGTGCCGCTGATGGAGCGCGTGCCCACGCTGCAGGTCGTCGAGCTCGATCGCGACCTGGTGGCGCGCCTGCAGCGGCGCTTCGGCGACAAGCTGATCGTCCACGCGGGCGATGCGCTGGCGTTCGACTTCGGTACGCTGCATGTCCCCGGGCGGTCGCTGCGCATCGTCGGCAACCTGCCGTACAACATCTCCAGCCCGCTGCTGTTCCACTTGAGCGCGTTTGCCGATCGCGTCCGCGACCAGCACTTCATGCTGCAGAAGGAGGTGGTCGACCGCATGGTGGCCGCGCCGGGCAGCAAGGCCTTCAGCCGCCTGTCGGTGATGCTGCAGGTGCGCTACTACATGGAGCTGGTGCTGGAGGTGCCGCCGGGCTCGTTCAATCCGCCGCCCAAGGTGGATTCGGCGGTGGTGCGGATGATCCCCTGGCCGGCCGACAAATCGCCGTATGCCCCGGTCGACATGCGGGCGCTGGGCACGGTGGTGACGCTGGCGTTCTCGCAGCGGCGCAAGGTGCTGCGCAACACGCTGGGATCGCTGCGCGAGGTGATCGACTTCGACGCGCTCGGGTTCGACCTGGGCCGCCGCGCGGAGGAAGTCCCGGTGGCCGATTTCGTGGCGGTGGCGAACGCGCTGCCGGCCGAGCGCATCGCCGGCGGCGCGCCCGACCTCAACGAAGATTGACGAGCAGGATGCCCGACAGCACCAGCGCCGCGGCCAGCGCGAAGCGCAGGCCGACGGGGTCGTGCAGCAGCAGCACGCCGAACGCCACGCCGAACATCGGCGTCAGGAACGAGAACACCGACAGCCGCGACGCCAGGTAGCGGCGCAGCAGCCAGAACCACACCAGGTAGCTGGCGAAGGCGATCAGCACGGATTGGTAGGCGAGGCTCGCCAGCGCGGTGGGCGTGAGGTTGGCGGTCCAGGCCTGGCCGGTGCCGGCCGCCATGGCCAGCAGCAGCACGGCGGAGACGGCCAACTGGTACAGCAGCGTCTTTGCCGCCGGCGCCTCCGACAGCCGGCTCGCGCGCACCACCAGGGTGGTCGCGCTCCACAGCACGCCCGCCAGCACGCCCAGCGCATCGCCCAGCGACGTCGATGGGCCGGCCGCCGGATGCAGCATGCCATCGGCGAAGGCCAGCACCATGCCCGCGAACGCCACGCCGATGCCGAGCCACTGCCGCGGCCGCAGGTGCTCGCCCGGCACGAAGGCGTGCAGGCCGAGCGCCGTGAAGATCGGCGCGGTGTACAGGAACACCGCCATGCGCGAGGCCGTGGTATGGCCCAGGCCGATGAAGATGCAGAGGAACTCGATGCCGAACAGCGTGCCCGCGGCCAGGCCGCCCGGCAGCGTGCCGTCGCGCAGCGTCAGGCGCGTGCCGCGCCACAGCGCAAACGCCAGCACCAGCACCGACGCGATCGCCGAGCGCACGCCGGCCTGCATGACCGGACCGACATCGTGCACGGCCACCTTGATGGCCACCTGCTGCAGGCCCCAGCACAGGCACAGCACCACCATCAGGCCGATGGCGGTGCCGTCCAGCGGCCGGCGCACCGGGTCAGTGGCGGTTGCCATCGGGCATCGAGCGGGCCTGGATCAGTTCGATCTTGTAGCCGTCCGGGTCTTCCACGAACGCGATGATGGTGCTGCCGCCCTTGACCGGGCCGGCCTCGCGCGTGACCTTGCCGCCCGCCGCGCGGATCTGCTCGCACGCCTGCGCCGCATTGTCGACCTCGATGGCAAGATGGCCGAATGCCGTGCCCAGCTCGTATGCGCTGACGCCGTAGTTGTAGGTCAGCTCGATCACCGTGTTGCCGGTTTCCGGGCCGTAGCCGACGAAGGCCAGCGAGTACTTGTATTCGGGGTTGTCGCTGGTGCGCAGCAGGTGCATGCCGAGCACCTTGGTGTAGAAGTCGATGGAACGTTGCAGGTCGCCGACGCGCAGCATGGTGTGGAGCATTCGCATGGGATTTCCTTCCTTGGGGGACTGCGGGGAGCCGGTATTGTAGGAGGGGAGTTGTGCTTCGGGGGGATTGGCTTGGTTGGGTTTGATGCCGGTGGTGCATCCCCGGTTTCGTCCCCTGGCGGGGCCGACCTACTTTCTTTGTCTTGCCAAAGAAAGTAGGCAAAGAAAGGCGCGCCCGAGATGGCGACCCCCTCCTTGAATTTTTGATACCGGGCGGGGAAGGGGGCAAACTCGCTGCGCTCAGACAAGCCCCCTTCCTTTTTCCGCCCGGTATCAAAAATTCAAGGCGCCATCTAGGGCAGGAACGGCCAAACCGACGAGTAGCGTAGGTAAGCGCCAAGGCCAATCTTGATGGTATGTCTCGTGTCAGATTGTTTGCTTTTCCCTTGCCCTATGCGGCGCCTTGAATTTCTGTTGCAAGGAGGAAAAAGAGGGGAGGCTGTCTGAGCGAAGCGAGTTTGCCTCCCCTCCCTCCTTGCAACAGAAATTCAAGGAGGGTGTCGCCGCATCGGGCGCGCCTTTCTTTGCTTACTTTCTTTGGCAAGACAAAGAAAGTGAGTCAGCCCCGGCAGGGGATGAAACAAGGGATGGACCACCGAGCCCAGCCCCGCCAGGGGACGAAACCCGGGATGCACCACCAAGCCTCGCCCCCACAGAAGAAAAAACAACAGCACGGACCGCGAAAGCAAATTCAGAAGACAGGCAAATACTCCGGCGGATGCGATCGCAATTGCTCCCGCGCCTCGCGGAACTCGGGAAAGATCGACTCCACCGTGTCCCAGAAGCGCGGGCTGTGGTTCATCTCCTTGAGATGCGCCAGCTCGTGCGCCACCACGTAGTCGATCAGCGACAGCGGGAAATGCACCAGCCGCCAGTTGAGCCGGATCTTGCCGTCGGCCGTGCAGCTGCCCCAGCGCGTCGCGGCCGAGGACAGGGCATAGGCGCTGTGCCGCACGCCGAGGCGTTCGGCATACACGTCCAGCCGCTCGCCGAACAGCCGTCGCGCCTGGGTCTGCAGCCAGCCCTGCACGCGGTCCTTGATCTGCTGCCCGGTGGCGGTGGGCGGCAGGCCGAGGTGCAGGGTGCGCATGTCGGCGTCGAACACCAGCGCGCCGATGGGCGACTCCAGCTTGAGCATGACGGGCTTGCCGAGGAAGGGCAGCGTCGCGCCGTCTTCCCACCGCATGGGCGGCAGCACGCGGCGCGCGGCGCTGGTGTGCCATTCGGCCAGCTTGGCGAAGATCCACTTCTGCTTTTCGGCGATGGCGTGCTCGATCTCGGCGAGCGTCACCCAGCGCGGCGCCGTGATGGACAGGCCGCGGTCATCGACGACAAAGCCGATGGTGCGCCGCGACGAGCGCTTCAGGTGGTAGACCAGCGTGCGCTCGCCGAGCGCGAGGCGGCGCTGGTCGGGGCCCAGCGGTGCGGCCGGGTCGGGCTGCGCGGGGTCGGCGGACGGCGGGGCGGCGGCATCCGGAGCGGCCGGTGGCGCCAGCAGCGGCAGCTCCAGCTGCGCGGATGCGGTGGGCGATGCCGGTGGTCGCCGCCCTTTCATGCACGCTCGCGGTAGCTGTCCGCGTCGATCCGGCGCATTTCCGCCTCGATCCACGCTTGCACTTCACGGTTGAGCTGGTCGCCGCTCTTGCCGGCGCTGGAGATGGCCGGGCCGATCGACAGCGTGATCAGCCCCGGATATTTCAGGAACGCGTTGCGCGGCCACAGCCGGCCCGAGTTGTGGGCGATCGGGATGACCCACGCGCCGGTGTCCACGGCCAGCCGCGCGCCGCCGCTCTTGTAGCGCGGGTTGGGGGCGCCCACCGGGGTGCGCGTGCCTTCGGGGAACATGATGATCCACGAGCCGTCGGCCATCCGCTCCTTGCCCTGGCGCGCCACCGAGGCGAAGGCGTTGGTGCCGTCCTTGCGGTTGATGTGCACCATCTTCAGCATGCCGAGCGCCCAGCCGAAGAACGGCACATACAGCAGCTCGCGCTTGAACACGTAGCACAGCGGGCGCGGCATGATCGCGACAAATGCAATGGTCTCCCAGGCCGACTGATGCTTGGAGAGCAGGACCACCTGCTTGTTGGTGGCGACCGCCTCCTCGATGTGCTCCCAGCCCTGGCATTGCCAGCGGATGCCAACCAGCCAGCGCGCCACCCAGATGGCGGACTTGGTCCAACCCGTCACCATCCAGAAACGGCGATGCGGGTTCATGAACGGAAAGGCGATGAAGCAGGCCACCGCATAGAACGGTGTCCAGACGATCAGGAAACTCAGGTACAGCAGCGAACGGACAAAAGTCATGGTGCGGGTTCGGTCGGCGCGCGCGACGGCGCGCCGGGAGGATGATGTGCGGGCGAGAGCAGCGCGCGGGCGAAGGCGCGCAGGTCCTGGTGGACGTGCGTGCCGGGCGGCAGGTTGCCGGCCTGCAGCGTCTTGGCGCCCTTGCCGGTCAGCACGAGGTGCGGCACGGCGCCGACTTCCGCGCCGGCCTGCAGGTCGCGCAGCGAGTCGCCGACCACCGGCACGCCGGCGAGATCGACGTCGAAGCGGCGGGCGATTTCACGGAACATGCCGGCCTTGGGCTTGCGGCAGTCGCACCCTTCGGCGGCGGTGTGCGGGCAGAAGAAGACCGCATCGACGCGGCCGCCCTGCGACGCCAGCGCCTTGTACATCTTCTCGTGCATGGCGTTGAGCGCGGCGGCCTCGAACAGTCCGCGCCCGATGCCCGACTGGTTGGTGGCGACCACCACTTGGTAGCCGGCCTGGTTCAGTTCGGCGATCGCCTCCAGGCTGCCCTCGATGGCGATCCACTCGTCGGGCGACTTGATGAACTGGTCGCTGTCGAGGTTGATGACACCATCGCGGTCCAGGATCACGAGCTTCGGTATGTGCGGCATGTCGGGCTCCGGGGCAGGGCTTACGCTGCCAGCTTGGAGATGTCGGCCACGCGGTTCATCAGGCCGTGCAGCTCGCCCAGCAGGGCCAGGCGGTTGTCGCGCAGCGCGGTGTCGTCGGCCATCACCATCACGCCGTCGAAGAAGCTGTCGACCGCTTCGCGCAGGCCGGCCAGCGTCTTGAGCGCGGTGGTGAAGTCGCCGCGCGCGAAGGCATCGTGCACGTGCGGCTCCGAGATGGCGACGGCCTGGTGCAGCGCGCGCTCGGCGTCTTCCCTGAGCAGCTGCGGCTGCACCGAGCCGATGGTGATGTCGGTCTTCTTCAGGATGTTGGTGATGCGCTTGTTGGCGGCGGCCAGCGCTTCGGCCTGCGGCAGGGCGGCGAAGGCGCGCACGGCTTCCAGGCGCGCGACGATGTCGTCCAGGCGCTGCGGGCGCTGGCTGACCACGGCCTCCACCTCGTTGGTGCTGTAGCCCTTGTCCTTCAGGTAGCCGCGCAGGCGGTCATACAGGAAGTCGGTGATGGCGGCCAGGTCCGGCTTGACGGCGGCGATGCCCTCGAAGCTGGCGGCGGCTGCCTCCAGCACTTCGGCGATGCCCAGCGCCAGCGGCTTCTCGATCAGCATGCGCAGGATGCCCAGCGCATGGCGGCGCAGGGCGAACGGGTCTTTCTCGCCGGTGGGCGCCAGGCCGATGCCCCAGATGCCGACCAGCGTCTCCAGCTTGTCGGCCAGCGCCACCACGGTGCCGGTGGCGGTGCCGGGCAGCGCATCACCGGCGAAGCGCGGCTGATAGTGCTCGGAGCAGGCCAGCGCCACGTCTTCGGCCTCGCCGTCGTGGCGGGCGTAGTAGGTGCCCATGGTGCCCTGCAGCTCGGGGAACTCGCCGACCATGTCGGTCAGCAGGTCGGCCTTGGCCAGCAGCGCCGCGCGCGAGGCGTGCGCGACGTCCGCGCCGAGCTTCTCGGCCAGCTGGCCGGCGATCGCCTGCAGGCGCGAGACGCGCTCGAGCTGCGTGCCGATCTTGTTGTGGTAGACCACGCGCGCGAGTTGTGGCACGCGATCGGCCAGCGGCTTCTTCTTGTCGTGCTCGAAGAAGAAGCGGGCATCGGCCAGGCGCGGGCGCACCACGCGCTCGTTGCCTTCGATGATGGCCTGCGGCGTCTCGGTGGCCAGGTTGGAGACGATCAGGAAGCGGTTGCGCAGATGGCCCTGCGCGTCGGTCAGCGCAAAGTACTTCTGGTTGGTCTGCATGGTCAGGATCAGGCACTCCTGCGGCACGGCGAGGAACTGTTCCTCGAAGTGGCAGGGGTAGACCACCGGCCATTCGACCAGCGCATTGACCTCGTCGAGCAGCGCCTCGGGCATCACCACCGTATCGGCGCCGGCGGCCTTCAGCAGTTCGGCGCGGATGGCTTCCTTGCGTTCAGCATAGCCGGCGATGACCTTGCCCTGCGACTTCAGCGTGCTCGCATAGGCGGTCGCGTGCGGAATGATGATCTCGCCGGCCGACAGGAAGCGGTGGCCCAGCGTGACGTTGCCCGACTGCAGGCCCAGCACGCCGGCGGGGATGATTTCGTCGTTCAGCAGCGCGATCAGGCGGTGCGCCGGGCGCACGAACTGCACGTTGTCGCCGTTGGGGCGCTGGTAGATCATCACCTTGGGGATCGGCAGGCCGGCGATGGTTTGCGACAGCGCGGCCTGCAGGCCATCGGCCAGCACGGCGCCGCGCGCGGTGTAGCGGTGGAACAGCGATTCGGCCTTGCCGTCCGGCGCGCGCTCCAGCGATTCGGGCGCGATCGTGTCCACGCCGATCGACTTGGCGAGCGCCGCGAGCTTCTTGGTCAGCGGCGCGGTCGGCTTGCCTTCGGCGTCGAAGGCGATGTTGACGGGCAGCACCTTCTCGCGCAGCTCGCGGTCGGGCGCGGCGCGGCGCACGCCGGTGATCGACGCGGCCAGGCGGCGCGGGGTGGCAAAGCCTTCCACCTGCGCGCCTTCCTCGAGCAGGCCTTGCGCCGACAGGCCGTCGAACAGGCTCTGCGCAAACGCCTCGCCCAGGCGGGCCAGCGCCTTCGGCGGCAGTTCTTCGGTCAGCAGTTCGATCAGGAGGGTGGACATAGCGTAAGAATCAGAGACGTCGTTGTTCTGCGCCGCGCGCGGGCGGCGGTTACGGTGTTGGGTTCAGCAGGGCGAGCCCGGCACGGGCTCCACGCCCGACAGCAGCCACACGCCGTTCTGCTGCTGGAACTGCAGCTGCGTGCCGGCGCACTGGCCCGGCGGAGGCGGCGGCGCGGCCGGCGTGGCGGCCTCGCGGCGCAGGAAGCGGGCGCTCAGCATGCCGCGGCGGGCGTCGTAGCGCACCTCCTGCAGCGAGCCCGATACGTTGAATTCGAGCCGGCTCGGCAGCTGCGCCGACGAGCGGAACACGCGCGTGCGGCGCTGCGCCTTGCCGCTCGGGCCCTGCCATTCGGTCCAGGAGAAGGGGAAGCGCAGGGTGGTCGCGTAGGTCCGTAGCGGCACGCGGTGCCAGCCGAGGTCGCGCGCGCCGGAGAGATCGCATGCGATGGTGCGGGCCAGGCTGGTCCACTGGTCGAGCGAGGCGGGCGCGGGCGTCCACTGGGCGGCCAGGGCCTGCTGCAGCGGCTTGGCGTCGGCCACGCACAGCTGCGACAGGTTGTCGGGCACGGTGAAGGCCTTGTCGGCGGCCGGCGCCGGCCGGGCGGCCCGATGGTGCCGTGCCTGCGCGATCCCCGCGGGCAGGGTCAGCGCGGCGGCCATCAGCAGGGCCAGGCCGCGCCGGGTGCGAGCGAGCGTCATGCGGCCTCCGTGGCCGCCGGCGCCGCGGCCGTGCCGCACATCGGGAAGCCCAGGCGCTCGCGCGAGTCGTAGTAGGCCTGCGCCACCAGCCGCGACAGGTTGCGGATGCGGCCGATGTAGGCGGCGCGCTCGGTCACCGAGATGGCGCCGCGCGCGTCCAGCAGGTTGAAGGTGTGGCCGGCCTTGAGCACCTGCTCGTAGGCGGGCAGCGCCAGCTGCGGCACCGCTGCGCCGTCGTCGGCCGCGCCTTCCTCGCGCACGCCCATCAGGCGCTTGGCCTCCGCCTCGTGTTCTGCGAAGCGGCGGAACAGCACGGCCGTATCCGCGTGCTCGAAGTTGTACGTCGACTGCTCGACTTCGTTCTGGTGATAGACGTCGCCGTAGGTCAGGCGGCGCTTGATGGGGCCGTTGGGGCCCGGCTCTTCCCACTCCGTCCAGACCAGGTCGTAGACGTTCTCGACCTGCTGCAGGTACATCGCCAGGCGCTCGATGCCGTAGGTGATTTCGCCCGTAATGGGCTTGCAGTCGAGGCCGCCGACCTGCTGGAAGTAGGTGAACTGCGTGACTTCCATGCCGTTGAGCCAGACTTCCCAGCCCAGGCCCCAGGCGCCGAGCGTGGGGTTTTCCCAGTCGTCCTCGACGAAGCGCACGTCGTTCTGCTTGAGGTCCAGCCCCAGCGCCTGGAGTGAGCCGAGGTACAGGTCGAGGATGTTCTCGGGCGCGGGCTTGAGCACCACCTGGTACTGGTAGTAGTGCTGCAGGCGGTTGGGGTTCTCGCCGTAGCGGCCGTCCTTGGGACGGCGCGACGGCTGCACGTAGGCGGCGCGCCACGGCTCCGGGCCGATGGCGCGCAGGAAGGTGTGGACGTGCGAGGTGCCGGCACCGACTTCGAGGTCGATCGGCTGCAGCAGCGCGCAGCCCTGGGCGTCCCAGTACGACTGCAGCTTGAGGATGAGTTGCTGGAAGGTGAGCATGGTGATCCCGAGGGTCCGGCGCGGACGAGGCCGCCGCGCGGCGGTCGAATGCAGCGGCGGGGTGCCTGGGCGCCCCGCCGTAAAACGTTGAATTTTAGCGTTTTTTGTCCAGCGTCCCGCAAAGTGCGCGAAAAGCCGCCGGACTGGGCCGGGTTACGCCGCTCCGGCGCGGCGGCGGCGCGCCAGCGCGGCCAGCAGCACCAGCACACCGGCGCCCAGCGCGGGCGCGTTGCCGGTCCGCACGAACGGCGTCAGGCCCTGCATGCCCTGCACGTCGGCCTGCAGCGTGCCGAGCGTGAACACGGGCAGCCGCGCCTGCACGCTGCCGTCCGGACGCACCACGGCGGTGGCGCCGGTGTTGGTCGCGCGCAGCATCGGCCGGCCGCTCTCCAGGGCCCGCATGCGCGAGATCTGAAGGTGCTGGTCCAGCGCGATGGTGTCGCCGAACCAGGCCAGGTTGGTCACGTTGGCGAGCATCGTGGCCGGCCGTTCCGCCTGGCGCAGCGATGCGGCGATCTCCTCGCCGAACAAGTCCTCGTAGCAGATGTTGGGCGCGACGCGCTGGCCGGCCACCGGCATGGGCGGCTGCACCGGCAGGCCGCGGCGGAAGTCGCCGAGCGGCATGTTCATCATGTGGACGAACCAGTGGAAGCCGAACGGGATGAATTCGCCGAAGGGCACGAGGTGGTGCTTGTCGTAGCGATACACCCCCTTGAACCACGGGCCGACGCCGAACGCGCTGTTGGTGTAGTCCACTGCCGAATCCGCGTTGGCCGCGCCGAACAGCACGCTGGAGCCGGTCGTGTCCACATAGGTGCGGATGGCCAGCGCGATCTCCTGCGGCATGTCCTGGAGCAGGATCGGGAAGGCCGTCTCGGGCGTCACCACCAGCTGGGCGGGCTGCTCGGTCACCATCTTGGTGTACAGCGCCAGCGAGTGGTCGATGCCGGTCTGCTGGAACTTCACGTCCTGCGGCACGTTGCCCTGCAGCAGCCGCACGGTGATCGGCTTGCCCACCGGCTGGGTCCACGCGATGGTGTGCAGCGGCCAGCCGGCCGCCAGCACGGCCACGCCCGCGAGCCCGGCAAGCCAGTGCAGCCGGCGCTCGGCGGCCGCGCACAGCAGGCCGGCCAGCGTCGCGGCGATCGCGACGACGCCATACACGCCGACCAGCGGCGCATAGCCGGCCAGCGGACCGTCGGTGTGGGCATAACCGCCGTTGAGCCAGGGGAAGCCCGTCCATTCCGTGCCGCGCAGCCATTCCGAGACGAGCCACGCCGCGCCGAACACGAGCGCGCTGGCCGCGCCGGACAGCCGGCGGCCGCGCGCGAGGCGCTGCCACAGCCATGCCGCGAGCGCCGGGTGCAGGGCCAGGTAGGCCGAGAACAGCAGCACGGCGGCCGCGGCCATCCATGCCGGCATGTCGCCGTAGACGTGCATGCTGATGTACAGCCACCAGATGCCCGACAGGAACCAGCCCAGCCCGAAGGCGTAGCCGACCCAGGCCACGTCGCGCAGGCGCGGTGCCTGCCGGACCAGCGCCGCCAGCCCGGCCAGCGACAGGATCTGCAGCCACCACCAGCGGTTGGGCGCGAAGGCCAGCGTATGCATGACACCCAGCAGCGCCGCCAGCGGCGCGGCAAAGCGCAGCCGGGCAAGCGGCACGGCCAGGGCTTCCTGCTGGCCAGCGGTGTCGGCGGCAGGAGAGGAGAACAAAGCGCGCACGGAAAACGAACTCAGGCGATCAGGCGGGGTTGGAGCGGGACGGGTCGGCCGGGGCGGCGGCGCCCGGCGCGGGTGCGGCGAGGTGGCGCACCAGCAGCACCTGCACCTGGCGCGCATCGGCGCGCAGCACGTCGAACTGCAGCGTGCCCAGCACGATCTTCTCGCCCCGGTGCGGCACGCGGCCCAGGTGGTTGGCGAGCAGGCCGCCGACGGTGTCGACGTCCTCGTCGGAGAAGTGCGTGCCGAAGGCTTCGTTGAACTGGCTGATCTCGGTCAGCCCGCGCACGCGCATGTGGCCGTCGGCGGTGGGGAGGATGTTGTCTTCCTCCTGGTCGAAATCGTATTCGTCCTCGATGTCGCCGACGATCTGCTCCAGCACGTCTTCGATGGTGATCAGGCCGGCCACGCCGCCGTATTCATCGACGACGATGGCGATGTGGTTGCGGTTGACGCGGAAGTCGCGCAGCAGCACGTTCAGCCGCTTGGATTCGGGAATGAACACGGCCGGGCGCAGCATGTCGCGCACGTCGAAGCCTTCGTCCGTGTAGTAGCGCAGCAGGTCCTTGGCCAGCAGGATGCCGATGATGTTGTCGCGGCTGCCCTCGTAGACGGGGAAGCGCGAATGCGCGGCCTGCTGGACGAAGGGGATGAATTCGGCGGGCGCGTCGGCGATGTTGATCGCGTCCATCTGCGCGCGCGGGATCATGATGTCGCGCGCGCACAGGTCGGAGACCTGGAAGACCCCTTCGATCATCGACAGGGAGTCGGCATCGATCAGGTTGCGCGCGTGCGCGTCTTGGAGGATTTCCAGCAGCTCGGCCCGCGACTCGGGCTCGGGCGAGATGAGATCGGTCAGGCGTTCCAGCAGCGAGCGGGGTTTGTCGGCTGGCTTCGGACTGGGATACGGATCATTCATGGCGCGAAGGCGCGTTGTTACACATCAGCCCAGCATACACCAAAAGGCAGGCCCTCCCGATGACGGCCCGGCGCCGTGCGGCGGCGCGGGCGGTTGCTCCGGCAGGGGGCATCCGGGTGGGTGCCGTGCCTTTCACACGGACGCGCCGGGCCGTGCGCCGGCGCTTTGTGCGTCAGCGGTCCGCGTACGGATCGGGAAAGCCGAGCCCGGCGAGGACCTCGGTCTCGATGCCTTCCATTTCTTCGGCTTGGGCCGGGTCTTCATGGTCGTAGCCCTGGGCGTGCAGCGCGCCGTGCACGATCAGGTGCGCGTAGTGGGCGCGCAGCGGCTTGCCCTGGTCCTTGGCTTCCTGCTCGACCACCGGGCAGCACAGCACGATGTCGGCGGCGACCGGGTCGTCTTCGGTCTCCGCGTAGGAGAAGGTCAGCACGTTGGTGGCGTAGTCCTTGCCGCGATAGGTGTGGTTGAGCGTGCGGCCTTCTTCCTCGTCGACGAAGCGCACGTTGAGCTGCGCATCGGCGAACAGCGCGGGCGCGATCCACGCTTCGATGTCCTTCTGCTTGGGGAGTGCCTTGCGGGCGGCGGCCTTGAGCGCGTCGCCGTGCTGCACGGTCAGGTCCAGCGTGAGCATCTCGGCGCCGGCCAGCGCGTCGTCGGCGTCTTCCGCTTCGGCGGCCGGCTCGGCCTCGATGCGCAGCGTAATGCTGTCGTGGTGCTCGGGGCGTAGCGCCAGCATGGCGTGCGTGGCGGCATCGGCGTGCTCGGCCACCAGGGTGATGGCGCCGTCGGCCGTGTCCGGCAGGCTGACGAGCAGGCTGCGGCCGTCGGCGAAGGCGATGCGCAGGGCGCTGGCGTCCACCGTCTTCGGCTTGCCCTTGGCGTCGAACACGTCGACGCGGGGGGCGGTGGCGGCGGGTTGGGTCTTCTTCGGTTTAGCCACGGTCAGGTGTCCTTGTGCTGTGCATGGAATTCGTCATAGGCCTCGACGATGCGGGCGACCAGCGGGTGCCGCACCACGTCGACGCTGGAGAAGCGCGTCATCGACACGCCGCGCACGTCGCGCAGCACGTGCTGCGCCTCGATCAGGCCGCTCTTCTGGCCGCGCGGCAAGTCGATCTGCGTGGTGTCGCCGGTGATGACCGCCTTGGAGCCGAAGCCGATGCGCGTGAGGAACATCTTCATCTGCTCGGGCGTGGTGTTCTGCGCCTCATCCAGGATGATGAAGGCGTGGTTGAGCGTGCGGCCGCGCATGTAGGCCAGCGGCGCGATCTCGATCATCTGGCGCTCGAACATCTTCTGCGTCTTGTCGAAGCCGAGCAGGTCGTACAGCGCGTCGTACAGCGGGCGCAGGTACGGGTCCACCTTCTGCGCGAGGTCGCCGGGCAGGAAGCCCAGGCGCTCGCCGGCTTCCACGGCCGGGCGCGTCAGCACGATGCGCTTGACGGCGTCGCGCTCCAGCGCATCCACCGCGCAGGCGACGGCCAGGTAGGTCTTGCCGGTGCCCGCCGGGCCGATGCCGAACGACAGGTCGTGCGACAGGATGCTGCGCAAGTATTCGCGCTGCGCCGGGGTGCGGCCGTGCAGGTCGGTGCGGCGCGTGTGCAGCACGGGCGATTCGTCCGCGCCGTTGGGGGCTTCCACCGGAATGCGCTCGGACAGCGGGCGCGTCTCGATCAGGCCGAGCTGCACGTCGTCCACCGTCAGCGGCTCGCGCGCCTGGTTGTAGAACAGCTCCAGCGCCGCCACCGCCTGGGCGGCCTGCTCGCCGCGCACCGTCAGGCGATGGCCGCGGCGGATGATCGATACGTCGAGTGCCTGCTCGATCTGGCGCAGGTTTTCATCGAGCGGCCCGCACAGGTTCTGCAGGCGCGCGTTGTCGTCGCGCGGGGCGACGAACTCGTGGGGTTTCGCTTTGTTCAAGATGGGTGTGCCTAGTGCTGGGTCACGCCGTCCGGGCGCTGTTCAACCACGTCCCCGCGCAGCGAGTGCGGATACGCATGCACGATGCGCACGTCCAGCATCTGGCCGACCAGCTGGTCGCGGCGCGCCTGCGGTAGATCGGGCAGGGCGAAGTTGACCACGCGGTTGTTCTCGGTGCGGCCGTGCAGCTCGCTCGGGTCCTTGCGCGACGGGCCTTCGACCAGGATGCGCTGCACGCTGCCGACCATGCCTTCGCTGATGCGCGCCATGTTGGCGTCGATGGTCGCCTGCAGGTGCTTCAGGCGCTCGAGCTTGACGGCGTGCGGCGTGTCGTCGTGCAGATTGGCGGCCGGCGTGCCGGGGCGCGGGCTGTAGATGAAGCTGAACGAGTTGTCATAGCCGATCTCGTGGACGAGGTCCATGGTCTTGGCGAAGTCCGCATCGGTCTCGCCGGGGAAGCCGACGATGAAGTCGGTGGCGATCGAGATGTCCGGCCGGATCGCGCGGAGCTTGCGGATGATGCTCTTGTACTCGAGCACCGTGTAGCCGCGCTTCATCGCCATCAGGATGCGGTCGGAGCCGTGCTGCACGGGCAGGTGCAGGTGGTCGACCAGCTTGCGGTTGGTGGCGTAGGCCTCGATCAGGCGCGCGGTGAATTCCTTCGGGTGGCTGGTGGTGTAGCGGATGCGCTCGATGCCGGGAATCTCGGCCACGTATTCGAGCAGCAGGGCAAAGTCCGCACGCTCGCTGGTGTCGCCCATCTTGCCGATGTAGGCGTTGACGTTCTGGCCCAGCAGCGTGACTTCGCGCACGCCCTGCTCGGCCAGGCCGGCCACCTCGGCCAGCACATCCTCGAACGGGCGCGACACCTCTTCGCCGCGCGTGTAAGGCACCACGCAGTAGCTGCAGTATTTCGAGCAGCCCTCCATGATCGAGACGAACGCGCTTGGGCCTTCCACGCGCGCGGGCGGCAGGTGGTCGAACTTCTCGATCTCGGGGAAGGACACGTCCACCTGCGGGCGGCCCGTGCGGCGGCGCGCGTCGATCAGCTCCGGCAGGCGGTGCAGCGTCTGCGGGCCGAAGACCACGTCGACGTAGGGCGCGCGCGCCACGATGGAGGCGCCTTCCTGGCTCGCCACGCAGCCGCCCACGCCGACCACGAGGTCCGGGTTGCGCGCCTTGAGCGCCTTGACGCGGCCGAGGTCGGAGAACACTTTCTCCTGCGCCTTCTCGCGCACCGAGCAGGTGTTGAAGAGGATCACGTCCGCGTCTTCGGGCGTGTCGGTGGGGACGAGACCTTCAGCGGCGTTGAGAACGTCGGCCATCTTGTCCGAGTCGTACTCGTTCATCTGGCAGCCGAAGGTTTTGATGAAGACTTTTTTCATGTGCCGTTCGCAGTGGTTGACCTGGGGGCACGTGCTTCGCGGGGCGGGTGGCCCCCGGTTGGCTTACTGGCTGCTCGCCGCCGTCTTGTACTCGTCGTCGCTGACGGCCCAGGCGGTCAGCAACTGCTGGTACAGGTCGAGCTTGTAGCGCACCTTGAGCGTCTGGCCGACCAGCGAGCTGGTCGGCAGCAGGCGCCCCTCCTGCGAGATGATCCGCACGCCCGGCGCGAAGCGGATTTCCGTGCCGCTGCTGATGAGGCCGCCGTCGAGCGTGCCGGTATTGACCGAGGTGACGGTCAGCTTGGCGCGCGGGGCGTCCGCCGGGATGTTGCGCAGCACCTGCGCATGGGCGGTCAGCAGGGGCACCGCGGCCGCGAATGCGGCGCAGGCGAGAGCAAGGACTTGGCGTCGGGTACGCATGGCGTCGTCAGGAACAGTCCACCGCCGGGTGAGCGACCCGGCACACGAAACACGAGACAGCCTGAGATTGTAACGCCCGGCGGCGTTTTCCTATAGCGCTTCGGCGATCTTTGCGGCCAATGCCACACCGCTCAGGAAGGCGGCCTCCACGCGCGGCCCCTCGCACCAGTCGCCGCAGGCACCCAGGCGGCTGGCGGCGTCCCAGAGGCACGGGGTGCCGGCGGACTGCTCCACCAGCGCGTACGGCCACAGGTGCGCGGCCATGACGGTGGGCTCGGGCGTGCCGGGGAAGGCCTCGGCGAAGCGGGCGTGCATGGCGTGCAGCGCCTGTTCGGGCGTATCGCCCGCGTGCGCCGCCGACCAGCCGGGCGAGGCGTGCACCACCCAGGATTCGTCGACCATCACGCGGCCCGGCTTGGTGTTGTCGCGGGCGGCCCAGGCCAGCATGTCGTCGTCGATGCGGATGCCGTCATAGGGCAGGGGCAGCGGCTGGGCGAATCCCATCATCAGCGCCCAGCACGGCGCGTAGCGGACCGGCGCGATGGCGTCGCGCAGCGTGGCCGGCGCGCCGCCATCGTCGAACAGGGCCGGCAGCTCGGGCGCGGGCAGCGCAAGCACGACCAGGTCGGCCTGCGCGGCATCGGCGCCGTCGCGATGCAGCGTCCACCCCTTGCCCGCGTGCGCGACGCGCGTGACGGCATGGCCGAGGCGCACGTCCAGCGGGGTGGCCAGGCTGCGCACCAGCGCGCTCATGCCGGGCTGGCCGACGTAGCGGGCCTCGTCGCGCGTATCGGCCTGCAGGCCGTCGGCCGTGCGGTGGCCCCAGCGGGCCGGCCAGGGCATCACCAGGCCCTGGCGGCGGGCGGCGTCCACGGCGCGGCGGAAGGCTTCGGTGCGCACGTTGAACGACTGAGCGCCGTGGTCGAAGGCGTGGGTCGGGGCGCCTTCCGGCAGCACCCGCGTCGCCAGCCGGCCGCCCACGCCGCCGCCGCGCTCGTAGACGGTGGCGGAAATGCCCTCCGCGGCGAGCGCGTTGGCACAGGCTACGCCGGCAATGCCGGCTCCGACGATGGCGATGGAAGGCTGGGTCATGGGTGGCGTGGCGGAGATGGGCGTTGGCAAAACCCCGCCATGATATCGGGTCGCCGCCCAATGAAAAACGCCACCCGGAGGTGGCGTCGGCGCGGGGGGCGGCCGGGGCTCAGAACTTGTAGCCCAGGTTCAGGCCGAACACGACCGGGTCGACCTTGATGTCGGTCTTGTTGGTGGCCAGCACCTGGCCCTGCTGGCTGCGGATGGTGATGGTCGAGGTCGTCTTCAGCGGCAGGTAGGACACCGTGCCGGTAGCGAACCAGTTCTTGGCGAGCTCGTACGATACGCCCACCGTGGCAGTGGGCGTCCACGAGCTCGAGGTCTCGGCGCTCACCTTGCCGGGGCCGGTCGGGATCTGCCCCATGCCCAGTTGCAGCGTCTGGCCCAGTTGTCGTCGAAGAAGTGCGTGAACGTGAGCGACAGCGTGTTGGCGTTGCTGACCCTGACGTCCGTGCCCGGCGACTGCCAGGTGCCCAGTCCCAGGGAACTGGTGGTCGTGGCGAGCGGCGTGGCCGAGTCGATCGGCCGGATGTGGAACCAGCCCACGGCCATGATGTTGCGGCCCCAGACTTAGAGTCGCTAACAAAACCGATCAACAAATCGTCCGCAGATGACGGCGCAAGCCAGGGTGAGCAAAGCGAGGTGAGTCTGAAGAGAACGCTCGAAACGAATGCGCAACTTGCCGAATCCAGCAAGCCAGGCATGGGTGCGTTCGACCACCCAGCGATGCTTGCCGAGCCGGTCGTTCTTCTCGATGCCACGGCGAGCGATCCGGGGAGTCATGCCCCGCTTGCGCAGATGCCGGCGGCATCGCGCGAAGTCGTATCCCTTATCCGCGTGAAGCTTGTCGGGGCGGCATCGCGGGCGGCCATCGAGTCCTGGCACGCTCGGGATGGCGTCAACGAGCACCTCGAACACCACCGAGTCGTGACGATTGGCACCGGTGACCATCAGCGCCAACGGCACGCCGCGCCGATCTACGACGAGATGGCGCTTGCTACCGAGCTTGCCGCGATCTGTTGGATTCGGCCCCGTCTGCTCGCCCCCCGGGGGCTGGCCACCGTTGCACCGTCGACACTGGCTCGGCTCCAGTCAATCTGGTCGTGTTCGCGTAGGCGCTTGAGCAGAGCCAAATGCAGCCGCTCCCAAACGCCGTTGGCCTGCCACTCCCGCAGGCGACGCCAGCACGTCATGCCGCTGCCAAAGCCCAGTTCTTTAGGCAGGTCTTCCCACGGGATACCGGTATGCAGAACAAACAGGATGCCGTTGAGCGCCGCCCGATCATCCACGCGCGGACGACCGCCTTTGGTCGAAGGCTCCACAACCGGCAGCAGCGGTTGCAATGCCTTCCACAGTTCATTGCTGATCTTCTTTCGTGCCATGCCAACAACAACGCTCAACCACCTGCGTTCGATGACTTGGTTTTGTTAGCGGCACTTAGTCGTCCATGAAGCCGCCGGTGCTGGCGCTCGCGCCGGCTTCGGTGCTCGCCTGTGCCTGGGCGACCGGGGTGGCAAGGATGCAGGAGGCGGCGCAGGCAAAGACGGCCCCGAAGCGGCGGGCATTGTGGATCATGGGGTGGTGTCTCTCTGCATGTGGTTGTTATGTCGCCAGCGGCGTGGCGGTTTGTTTGCGCAGCATAACGCAGCGATTTCACTGCATTGACCGAGGTTTTCCTCTAGCTGGCGTGCATGCCACAGGGGTTTCCCCTACGGGCCTGCGCGTCGCCTCCGCCGGGTGGCGGAGCCTTGTAAAACAAAGCGCTGCGGGCTGTTTTTAAAATTTGTATTCCGGATTTTTCGGGTCGAAAGTCTGGTCGTTCCAGGTCTTGCGCGTGACGTTTTCAATCACGATTTTCTCCAGCTGCCGGCCCGATTCGTCCCATGCGTCTTCGGCGCGCACCCAGGGGTGCCTGAGGTCGAAATACAGGCGCACGCGCTTGGCGTAGAACGCGGGCGGACCGGCGGGGGCGTCCCAGGTCAGCCGCAGCATGCGCAGGCCGCCCTCGGTGACGATCCGGGCCTCGTCGAAGCGGCCGCTGCGTCCGGCCGCCGCGTAGGCCCGGCCGTCGCGCTCGAGCGTATCGACGATGAACTGCAGGCCGAGCTCGCGCGCCGTGTGGTTCGACTGCGCCCGGACGATTGGGCCGTCCAGCGCGCTCCAGAGGGTCGCGAAGCCGAGCAGGCCGCCCAGGTGGCCGAGCACTTCGTCCTTGCGGATGGTCTCGTCGTAGAGGATCTCCTGCCCGGCGTGGGCGCCGCCCTTGAGCCAGCGCGCGTAGACCTGGCGCGGCGCGTCGCGGTAGCGGATGTCCATGATCGAGGGCTGGCGTTGCCAGTGGTCCTTGACGCGCTCCTGGCGCCGTATCCGGTAGGCATATTCGGGCAGCCCGGCGACCTCGGCGCGCAGCCAGCGTGCCAGGGTGTCGGGCCGCATGGCGCGGGCCATGGCGAGGACTTCTGCATCGGGCCAGCCGGCCAGGCTGCCGTCGCGCACGTGCGCGCCGAGCCAGGCCGCCTGCGCCGACGTGTCCATTGCGGCGAACGCGGCGACGGCCTGCGGTGCTTGCGCGGCGGCCCCGGAGGCATCGCCGTCGGGCGCGGACCGCGGCTGGGCCCAGGCGCAGGCCGCCCAGGCCAAGAGCATGGCGGCGGCGAGCGGGCGGATCTGCATGCCGGTCTCCTGTGGGGCCTGCTGTCGCGGCGGGCGCCGTCCCGGTCAGGCCCGGGCAGCGCGGGCGCGCTGGATGTCCGGATCGCTGTCGCGCAGCGCGCGGCGCAGGATCTTGCCGACGGCCGACTTGGGCAGGCCCTCGCGGCGGAACTCGACGAAGCGCGGCACCTTGTAGCCGGTCAGGTGGGCGCGGCAGTGCGCCAGCAGGGCGGCTTCGGTGAGCGCATCGCCGCGCGGCACCACGATGACCTTCACGCGCTCGCCGGCCACCGGGTCGGGCACCCCGATGGCGGCCACTTCCAGCATGTCGGGGTGCAGTGCGATCACGTCTTCGATCTCGTTGGGGTACACGTTGAAGCCGGAGACCAGAATCATGTCCTTCTTGCGGTCGATCAGGCGGATGTAGCCGCGCGCGTCCATCACGCCGATGTCGCCGGTGGAGAACCAGCCGTCGGTGCTCATCGCCCTGGCGGTCTCTTCGGCGCGCTGCCAGTAGCCGTGCATCACCTGCGGGCCGCGCACCTGCAGTTCGCCCGGCTCGCCCACCGGCGCGCTGCTGCCGTCGTCGCGCATGAAGCGCACCTCGGTGGACGGCATCGGCAGCCCGATCGAGCCGGTGAGCTCGGCGATGTCGGGCGGGTTCATTGTCACCACTGGCGAGCACTCCGTGAGTCCATAGCCCTCTACGATAGTGTGGCCGGTCACCTGTTTCCAGCGCTGGGCGATGGCCCGCTGCACCGCCATGCCGCCGCCGATGGTGATCTTCATGGCCGAGAAATCGCGCCGGGCGAACCCGGGATCCTCCAGCAGCGCGTTGAACAGCGTGTTGACGCCCGCGATGCACGAGAACCGCTCGCGGCGCAGGAGGAACAGCACCCGCCGGGTGTCGCGCGGATTGGCGATCAGGATATTGCGCCCGCCCAGGGTCATGAGCATCAGCAGGTTCACCGTGAGCGAGAAGATGTGATAGAGCGGCAGCAGCGTGACGTTGGTCTGCACCTCGCCCGACAGCATGCCCTGGGACCACACCTCGGCCTGCTGCAGGTTGGCGACGATGTTGCGGTGGGTCAGCATTGCCCCCTTGGCCACGCCGGTGGTGCCACCGGTGTATTGCAGGAAGGCGATGTCCTGCGGGCCGAGCGGCACCGGCTGCAGCGCGTGCGTGCCGCCTTCGGCCAGGGCGTCGCGCAGCCGGATCGGCGAGGGCAGGCGGTGCGGCGGCACCTGCTTCCGCATGTGGCGCATCGCGAAGTTCAGCGCGCGGCCCTTGAGGTTGAGGGCGCCGCCCAGCAGGTCGCCGATGCCGGTGAGCACGATGTTGCGCACGCCGGTGCCCGGCAGCGCCTGCTCCAGCGTGCGGGCGAAGTTCTCCAGCACCACGATGGTCTGCGCGCCCGAGTCGCGCAACTGGTGCGCAAGCTCCGACGCGGTGTAGAGCGGATTGACGTTGACCACGATGGCGCCGGCCAGCAGCGTGCCGAACAGGCATACCGGATATTGCAGGCTGTTGGGCAGCATGATCGCCACGCGGTCGTCCTTGCGCACGCCGCACGCCTGCAGCCAGGCGGCGAAGCGCGTGGCCAGCGTCTCGCATTCGCCGTAGGTCATCTCGGTGCCGATGCTGACATAGGCGGCGCGGCCGCGGTACTTCAGCACCGATTCGCGGAACACCTCGACCAGCGAGCGGTAGCGCTCGGGGTCGATCTCCGCCGGCACGCCCTCGGGGTACGACTGCAGCCAGATGCGGTCGGCCAGGCGGCTGCGTTCGGCAGCGGTGGTCATGGTGTCGCCTCCATGGGCGGCGGCGCGTGGTTGTGGTCTGCCGCCCGGGGTGGGTTCAGGGCCGTTCCCGTTCGGCCCGCGCGTCGGTCAGCCGTGCATGCGCTCCGGTCGTTCGAGGATGGCGACCACGCCCTGGCCGCGCGCATGCCGGAACCGCCGGCGCGGCCGGACTTCCACCCGCGCGCACTCGCCCGGCGTCAGGGGGCGGTGCTGGCGGATGGCGTGGCCCAGGTGTACCAGGCCGATCACCGGGTAGGGAAAGGCCCGCTCTGTCGTCAGCATCCGTTGCAGCGGAAAGCCGAGCCGGTGCGGATACGTCAGCGGCACGTCGTGCGCGGGCGAGACGCCGCACACGGCCGCATCGCGCGTGATGTGCGCGGCGTCGAGCGGCACCTCTTGGCGCACACGCACGTGGCGCGGCAGCGGTCCGCCGCGCCGGCCCTTGCGCCACGCCAGTGCGCTGGCCGACGGCGCTTCGGCCACCCACGTCGGCGCGGCGACGCAGGGCGGGGCGATCGGGCAGGTGAGCGCGGCGGCGGTTCGCACGATGCGGCGCCTACGCCCCGAGCAGGCTTTGCCCGCACACCCGCACGACGTTGCCGGTCACGCCGTTCGAGGCCGGGCAGGCGAGCCACGCGATGGCTTCGGCCACGTCCACCGGCTGTCCGCCCTGGGCCATCGCATTCATGCGCCGGCCCGCCTCGCGGATGGCGAACGGCACCGCCGCCGTCATCTGCGTCTCGATGAAGCCCGGCGCCACGGCATTGATGGTGATGCCGCGCTCGGCCAGCAGCGGGGCGCAGGCCTGCACCAGGCCGATCACGCCGGCCTTGGCGGTGGCGTAGTTGGTCTGCCCGGGGTTGCCCGCGATGCCGCTGATCGACGACACGCAGACGATCGCGCCGCCCGCATGCAGCGCGCCGGCGGCGAGCAGCGCGTCGTTGATGCGCTGCTGCGCGGCGAGGTTGATGTCCAGCACGCTGCGCCACGCGGCTTCGGTCATGCGGGCGATGGTCTTGTCGCGCGTGATGCCGGCGTTGTGGACCAGGATGTCGATGCCGCCCATCGCCGCGAGCTGTCGGGCCAGGCGCGCGGGCGTCTCGGCCTCGGCGATGTCGTAGGCGAGCGCCTCGCCGCCGATGGCCCTGGCGACGCCGTCGAGCGCCGGCTGCGCGGCCGGCACATCGAGGCACAGCACGCGCGCGCCGTCGCGCGCCAGCACCTGCGCGATGGCCGCGCCGATGCCGCGCGACGCCCCGGTCACCAGCGCCGTGCGTCCGGCGAGCGGCTGTTGCCAGTCCACCGTGGCCGCCGTTGCCGGCCGCACGCGCACCACCTGCCCCGACACGTAGGCCGAACGCGCCGACAGCAAGAAGCGCAGCGTGGACGCCGCCGCAGGCTCCGCGCCCTCGGCCACATAGACCAGCTGCACCGTGCAGCCGCGCCGGATCTCCTTGCCGAGCGAGCGCGTCAGCCCTTCCAGCGCGCGCTGGACGATCGCCGCCTGCGGCGCCGCGCAGCCCTCGGGCGGCCGGCCGATCACCACCACGCGCCCGCAGCGGCCGATCGCGCGCACGCCGTCGTGGAACACGGTGTACAGCGCCTCCAGCCCCTCGGTCGATGCGATGCCCGTCGCGTCGAACACGATGCCGCCGAGGCGGTCGGACGCCTCGCCTTCCTGGCCCGTGGGCGCGACGAAGCGGCCAGTGATCTGCCCCTGCCGGTTGGCGGCGCCCAGCCATTCGGGGTGGCTGTCGTGGAAGCGCGTCGGCACGCCCATCCCGGCGAACAGCGCGGCCAGCGTCTCGCGCAGTGCCCCGCCCGGCGCCGCGCCCACCAGGAAGGGGCCGGCGAATTCGGGTTCGCCGGGGCGATGGCGGCGCAGCGGGACCGGCTGCGGCAGGCCGAGGTTGGTCGACAGCCATTTGCCGAAGCCGGAACGGACGAAATCGAGATACTTGTCTTGCATCGGATGGTGGGGGAGGGATCAGGCGGCATGCTGCCCGGCCGCTTGCAGGGCCTCCAGCGCGGCTTTGCGGCGCTGCAGGTCGGCCAGCAGGTTGAAGTCGGGCGGGAAGTCGTCCACGGCGACGGCGTGCTCGCCATAGCGGGCATAGTCGCAGAGGCGGGCGCGCTCTTCCTCGTCGATCAGGTGTTGCGCCAGGGCCTGCGCGGTCCACGCTTCGAACTCGGGCAGGCTCTGCGGCACGGGCGCAAGCTTGCCCGCGCGGATGGCGGGTTTCAAGCGCCGTTCGATCGCATCGACCGCCGGCTGCAAGCGGAAGGCGGCTTCTCCGTAGGCGATCGGGTCGGTCTCGGGCGCCGGGCAGTATGAATCGGCGAGCAGGCGATCGCGCGCCGCGCCCGGCGTCTGCACCAGCTCGGCGACCCGCGCCGACAGCGCATCCGCCGGCCGGCGATACGGCGAGCCGAACGGGAAGGTCAGCATGCGCAGCACGCCGGCCACGGCGCGGTTCGGGAAGTTCGCCAGGACGCCGTCGAGCGCGTCGTAGGCGCGGGCCAGCGCGTCCTGCGCCGACCAGTGCGCCAGCGCCGCATCGTCGGCCGGCCGGCCGTCGTCTTCAAAGCGTTTGAGCACGGCGCTCACCAGGTACAGCTGCGAGAGGATGTCGCCCAGCCGCCCGGTGAGGCTCTCGCGGCGCTTGAGCGTGCCGCCCAGCGTGAACATCGACACATCGGCCAGCAGCGCCAGCGCGGTCGAGAAGCGGTTGACGGCCCGATAGTAGCGGCGCAGCGCCGGCGCGGCATCCGATGGCGCCGCCGTCGCGCGCCCGCCCGACAGCGCATGCAGCAGCGCACGCACCAGGTTGCCGGCGACGAAGGCGCCGTGGCCAAACAGCGCCGCGTCGAAGGCGCGCAGGCTCGCGGGCGAATCGGCGCCTTGCGCGGCCGTCATCTCGCGCAGCACGTACGGGTGGCAGCGGATCACGCCTTGGCCGAAGATGATCAGGCAGCGCGTCATGATGTTGGCGCCCTCCACCGTGATGGCGATCGGAATCTGCTGGTACGCGCGCGCCAGGAAGTTGTTCGGCCCCATGCAGATGCCCTTGCCGCCGACGATGTCCATGGCATCGTTGATCACGTCGCGGGCGCGCTCGGTGACGTGGTACTTGGCCATGGCGGAGATGACCGACGGCTTCTCGCCCAGGTCCACCGCCAGCGCCGACAGCCGGCGCGCCGCATCCATCGTGTAGAGGTTGCCGCCCATGCGGCCCAGCGCCTCCCGGATGCCCTCGAACTGCCCGATGGGCGTGCGGAACTGCCGGCGCACGGCGGCATAGGCGCCGGTCGCGCGCACCGCCAGCTTGGCCATCCCGACGTTGGACGACGGCAGCGAGATCGCGCGGCCCGCCGCCAGGCATTCCATCAGCATGCGCCAGCCGCGCCCCACCTGCGCCTGCCCGCCGATCACCCAGTCGATCGGGATGAACACATCCTTGCCCCAGTTCGGGCCGTTCTGGAACACCGCGTTGAGCGGCCAGTGGCGGCGGCCGATGTTGACGCCCGGATGCCGCGTCGGGATCAGCGCGCAGGTGATGCCGGGCGCCTTGTCGTCGCCCAGCAGGCCGTCCGGATCGACCACGCGGAAGGCCAGCCCCAGCACCGTCGCGATCGGCCCGAGCGTGATATAGCGCTTGCTCCAGGTCACGCGCAGGCCGAGCGTCTCGCGGCCCTCGTGCAGGCCGCGGCAGACCACGCCCACATCGGGGATGGCGGCGGCGTCCGAGCCGGCGTAGGCGTTGGTCAGCGCGAAGCAGGGGATCTCCTCGCCGCGCGCCAGGCGCGGCAGGTAGTAGGCCTTCTGCGCGTCGGTGCCGTAGTGCAGCAGCAGCTCGGCCGGGCCCAGCGAGTTCGGCACCATCACCGACACCGCCGCCGCCGAACAGCGCGTCGCCAGCTTCATCACCACCTGCGAGTGCGCATAGGCCGAGAACCCTTTGCCGCAGTATTCCCTGGGGATGATCATGCCGAGGAAGCCGGCCTGCTTGGCATAGGCCCACGCTTCGGGCGACAGGTCCTGCCAGACCTGCGTGCTCTCCCAGTCGTTGGCGAGGTCGCACAGCTTCCCGGTCTCGATGTCGAGGAAGGCTTGCTCCTCCGGCGTCAGCTGTGGCGCCGGGGCCGCGCGCAGCCGTTTCCAGTCGGGGCGGCCGGAGAACAGTTCGGCATCCCACCACACCGTGCCGGCTTCGATGGCGTCGCGCTCGGTCTGCGACATCTCCGGCAGGATCGCGCGGAACGTCGCCAGTACCGGCCGCGTGACCAGCGCGCGGCGCAGCGGCTTGAGCGTGAGCAGCAGGGCGGGCAGCACCAGCACGATGGCCAGCACGGCAGTCGCCACCGGGCCCGCCAGGCCGAGCCACGCGCCGGCCGCGAGCCAGACGGCCGTGCCCGCCAGCCACGCCAGCGCCGGGGCTTCCATGCTGGCGAGCCCGAGCGCGCCGATGCAGAGCAGGACGATCCAGATCGTCATGATGGTCTCCGGTCCATGCGTTCGTGGGGCCGGATGCCTTGCCCGCCGGCATCCGGTGAGCGGCGCATCCGCAAGCCCCGCACGGGCTCAGGCGCCGGGGCTGCGCCAGGGCCGCATCGGATTGGCCGGGAAGATGGCGCGGGCCGCGTTGCTGCGGCGGATCGCCAGGGCACGGGTCCGCGCGGAGGGTGTGGCCTGCGGCGCGGTGCTGCTGCCATCCACGTTGTCGCTGTCGTCGTCGGCTGTGTCGTTGCGTGCGGCCCCGGCGTCGGCGCGCGATGCCGCGGTCCGGCCGAACGGGTCGCCGGAGAAGGGCGCGGCATGCGGCGGGCTGCCGGCGCGCTCGGTGCCTCGGTCCGCGCCGCCGCCCCCGTTGCCGGTGGAATCGTCGTCCGCCGGCGCCGTGGATGCGGGGGGCTGGACCTCGGCCAGTTCCACCACCTGGTCCAGCGCGCCCGCCTCGTCGCCCGGCAGCGGCGCGTTGAGCGTGGCCACCACCAGCGCGGTCAGGCGCGCCAGCAGGGTCGCATCGTTCATCGGCTTGCCCTGCGTGAACAGCGGCAGCAGGTTGTTGAGGTCATCGCCGGCCAGCACGCCGGCCAGCGCCTTGAGCGCGAAATGCAGCCGCCAGCCGAGCTCGGCGCGGGGAAGGCCCGGCAGCGTGCGCGAGAACGCTTCGAAGAAGCGGTCGAAGACGGGCGCATAGTGGCCGAGCAGATAGTTCTGCACGAACGGCGACGTATCGGAATACACGCGGCCCATCAGCCGCAGGAAGGCGGGGCCGCCGGTGTCGGGGGTGCGCGCCATCTGCAGCGCGGGCACGAACAGCGCGCCCAGCACATGCTCGCAGCTCAGCCGCTGCGGCCAGCGCTCCTCGCACGCGGTCAGCAGCGCCAGCCGGCGCGTGTTGAGCGGGTCGAGCCGGCGGCCGAGCACTGACTGCATCAGCGCTTCCTTGCTGCCGAAGTGATAGTTGACGGCGGCCAGGTTGACCTTAGCGCGCGCCGTGATCTGCCGCAACGACATCGCCTCGTAGCCGAACTCGATGAACAGCAGTTCGGTGGCTTCCAGAATGCGGTTCTTGGTGTCTCCTGCGCCAGGACGGGCCATGTCTCCTGCCTCGTTGTTTTGGGGGCCGATCACGCGTTCCATTGCTGCGGTGCAGCGCTCGAACGTACGATTCAAACGTATGTATTGGGTGGTGCGGGCATGTTAGGAACGGATGTTTTAAAACGCCAAGGTCGCAATTCGAGGGGGGGCTCTAGACGGCTTGGGGTTCGTGCGTTGATGTATGAGGCATGAGGGTTGTTGTGGGAGTGTGTGCAAACTTTTTGGGGGCGTTGGTGTTTGGCTGATGGTGGTTTGGTTTGGTTTGGTTTGGTTTGGTTTGGTTTGGTTTGGTTTGGTTTGGTGCTGGTGGTGCATCCTGTGTTTCGGCCCCTGCCGGGGCCGACTCACTTTCTTTGTCTTGCCAAAGAAAGTAAGCAAAGAAAGGCGCGCCCGAGATGGCGACCCCCTCCTTGAATTTTTGTTACGGGGAGGGAGAGGGGGCAAACTCGCTTCGCTCAAACAGCCCCCTCTCTTTTTCCTCCCCGTAACAAAAATTCAAGGCGCCATCTAGGGCAGGAACGGCCAAACCGACGAGCGGCGCAGGCAAACGCCAAAGCCAATTTTGATGGTACGTCTCGTGTCAGATGGTTTGCTTTGCCCTTGCCCTATGCGGCGCCTTGAATTTGTGTTGCAGGGAGGAAAAAGGAAGGGGGCTGTCTGAGCGAAGCGAGTTTGCCCCCTTCCCCTCCCTGCAACACAAATTCAAGGAGGGTGTCGCCGCATCGGGCGCGCTTTTCTTTGCTTACTTTCTTTGGCAAGACAAAGAAAGTGAGTCAGCCCCGGCAGGGGATGAAACCAGGGATGGACCACTAAGCCCGGCTTCGGCGGGGGATGAAACAAGGGATGCACCACCAAGCCCGGCTTTGGCGGGAGACGAAACCAGGGATGCACCACCAAGCCCGGCTTTGGCGGGAGACGAAACCAGGGATGGACCACCAAGCCCAGCCCCGGCAGGGGACGAAACCCGGGACGCACCACCAGCACCCAACCCCAAGGCCAGGACCAAAACCAGTCTTTACGCAGCATCCTGTTAAACTACCGCCCTTCGCAGTCCCCGGGGTCCAGTCGCCCCGTCACCTACCCAGGCTCTGTCCACGATTGGCGCACGAACGAATGCGCGGGACACGCCGGTCCAATTGCTTTTCCATGTCGTTTTCCGAACTCGGCTTGTCAGACAAGCTGGTACGTGCCGTTGCCGAACTCGGCTACGCAGAACCCACCCCGATTCAACGCCAGGCCATCCCCGCGATCCTCAAGGGCGGTGACCTGCTTGCCGGTGCACAGACCGGCACCGGCAAGACCGCCGGCTTCACATTGCCGCTGCTGCATCGCCTGTCCGCTGTGCAGCCCAACAAGGTGCAGACGCCCCACGGCATGCGCTATCCCATCCGTGCGCTGGTGCTCACACCCACGCGCGAGCTCGCCGCGCAGGTGGAAGAGAGCGTGCGCGCCTACGGCAAGTACCTGCCGCTGAAGTCGATGGTGATGTTCGGCGGCGTCGGCATCAATCCGCAGATCGATGCGCTCAAGCGCGGCGTCGATATCGTCGTGGCCACGCCGGGCCGTCTGCTGGACCACGTCGGCCAGCGCACCATCGATCTGTCGCACATCGAACTGCTGGTGCTGGACGAAGCCGACCGCATGCTGGACATGGGCTTCATCCACGACATCCGCAAGATCCTCAACATCCTGCCGCCCAAGCGCCAGAACCTGCTGTTCTCGGCGACGTTCTCGGATGATATTCGCGCGCTGGCCGACCGCCTGCTGGATCAGCCCGCGCTGATCGAAGTCGCGCGCCGCAACACCACCGCCGAGACGGTCGAACAGCGCATCTACCCGGTCGACCGCGAACGCAAGCGCGAACTGCTCGCCAAGCTCGTGAGCGACAACGACTGGCACCAGGTGCTGGTCTTCACGCGCACCAAGCACGGCGCCAACCGCCTGGCCGAGCAGCTCACGCGCGACGGCATCCCGGCGCTGGCCATCCACGGCAACAAGAGCCAGTCGGCGCGCACGCGGGCGCTGTCGGAGTTCAAGGCCGGGACGCTGCGCGTGCTGGTCGCCACCGACATCGCCGCGCGCGGCATCGATATCGACCAACTGCCGCACGTGGTCAACTTCGACCTGCCCAACGTGCCGGAAGACTATGTGCACCGCATCGGCCGCACCGGCCGCGCGGGCGCGCAGGGCGAGGCGATCTCGCTGGTGTGCGTGGACGAGCATGGCCTGCTGCGCGACATCGAGCGCCTGATCAAGCGCGAACTGCCGCGCACCGTCCTGGCGGGCTTCGAGCCGGACCCGACCATCGCGCCGGAGCCGATTCCGAACGGCCGCAACAGTGCCCGTGCGCCGCGCCAGGGTGGCGGTCGCAGTCAGCCGCCGCGCCAGGTCGCGGGCAACGCCGCGCCGCGCGAGCCTCGTGCGCCGCGTGAGCCTCGTGCGCCGCGTGAGCCGCGCCGCGAGTCGGGCGCCAGCGGTCAGGGTCAAGGGCAGGGTCAGGGCCAAGGCCGCAATGGCGGCGGCCGCCAGCGTCAGGCACAAGGCCAGCGCGATGGCCAAGCCGCGCCGAAGCCGCGCGGCGGTCAGGGCAGCGGTAACGGCAACGGCCAATCGCATGCGCGCGGCCAGCGCCAGGGCAACGGCCAAGGCAACGGGCAGGGCGGCCAGCGCCGTGCGTCCAACACGCAAGCCGCGCAGCCGGCCAAGGTGGCGCAGCCCGCACCCAAGCAGCCGTTCAACGGCCTGTTTGCCAAGGCAGCGGCACTGCTCGGCGGCCGCAAGGCCTGACATCCATGCGGCACGACGGTCAGCCTCCATCGCCCGATGCGTCCGAGGCGCCCTATGCCGGCCTGACGCCCGACAGCATTCTCGATGCGCTGGCGCAGGTCGGGCTGATGCCGGACGGCCGCATGTTCGCGCTCAACAGCTACGAGAACCGCGTCTACCAGGCGGGCATCGAAGACGGCGCGCCGGTGGTCGTCAAGTTCTATCGCCCCGGGCGCTGGAACGACGCGCAGATCGTCGAAGAGCACGCCTTCACCGCCGAGCTGGCGGCGGCCGAGATCCCGGTGGTCGCGCCGCTGGAAATCGACGGCCGCACGCTGCACGCCTTCGACCGCTGGCACTTCGCCGTCTTCCCGCGCTGCGCCGGCCGCGTGCCGGCCATCGACCGCGACGACACGCTCGAATGGATGGGGCGCTTCCTCGGCCGCATCCACGCCGTCGGCGCGCGCCGTCCGTTCATGGCCCGGCCCACGCTCGATATCGACACCTTCGGCGTGCAGTCGCGCGACTGGCTGCTCGAACACGATTTCATCCCGCCCGACCTGCTGCCCGCCTGGCGCAGCGTGGCCGATGCCGCGCTCGACGGCGTGCGCCGCTGCTACGACCGCGCGGGCGAGGTCGCGATGCTGCGCTTGCACGGCGATTGCCACGCCTCCAACGTGCTGTGGATCGACGAGGCCGATGCGCTCAAGAACGATCCGCTGCGCAGCGCCGGCCCGCACTTCGTCGATTTCGACGATAGCCGCACCGGCCCCGCCGTGCAGGACCTGTGGATGCTGTTGTCGGGCGATCGCGCGTCGATGCGGCATCAATTGGCCAGCGTGCTCGCCGGCTACGAGGATTTCTGCGCGTTCGACACGCGCGAGCTGCATCTGGTGGAGGCGCTGCGCACGCTGCGCTTGCTGCACTACAGCGCCTGGCTGGCGCGGCGCTGGAACGATCCGGCGTTCCCGGCGGCCTTCCCGTGGTTCAACACGCAGCGCTACTGGCAGGACCGCGTGCTGGAGCTGCGCGAGCAGATCGCGCTGCTGGACGAGCCGCCGCTCTGGTAGCACCAGGCGGCGGTTTTTTTCTGGCGGACGCGGCGGGCGCCCGATGCGCTCAGGCGAACTTGCCGGCCTGGAAGTCGCGCACGGCCTGGAAGATCTCTTCCTGCGTGTTCATCACGAACGGGCCGTACTGCGCGATCGGCTCGTTCAGCGGCTGGCCGGCCACCAGCAGCACGCGCGCCGGCGCATCGTCCGCGCGGATCACCACGCCGTCGCTGCCTTCCGTGTTGGCGAGGATGGCCATCTGCTTGTCGTCCACGCGCTGCAGTCCGGCACCGCCCGGCGCCTGCGCATCGCCGACCAGCGCGCTGCCGCGAAACACATAGACGAACGCGTTGTGCCGCGCCGGCAGCGGCTGCGCGAATGCCGCGCCCGCCGGCAGCGAGAGGTCCAGGTACAGCGGCTGCGTCGCATCGCGCGTCATCGCGCCTTGCACGCCATGCGACTCGCCGGCGATCACGCGCACCGCCACGCCGCCTTCCGTCGTGAACCCGGGAATCTCGGCCGAGGGGATGTCGCGATACCACGGCGTCGTCATCTTGTCGCGCGCGGGCAGGTTCAGCCACAGCTGGAAGCCTTCCATCACGCCGTCCTCCTGCTCCGGCATCTCCGAATGCACGATGCCGCTGCCGGCCGTCATCCATTGCACGCCGCCGGTCTGCAGCAGGCCCTCGTGGCCGGCGTTGTCGCGGTGGCGCATGCGGCCCGCGATCATGTACGTCACCGTCTCGAAGCCGCGGTGCGGATGATCGGGGAAGCCGGCCAGATAGTCATTCGGGTCATCGCTGCGGAAGGCATCGAGCATCAGGAACGGATCGAGCCGGCGCTGCAGCGGCTGGGTCAGCACGCGCGTGAGCCTGACGCCCGCGCCGTCCGAGGTGGCGTGGCCGGTGACGACGCGCTCGACGCGGCGGGCGTGTTCCACGTGGGGTTGTACGAGGGTGTCCATGGCGTTCTCCTGAATCGGGAAGGAATCTGTCACATCCCGAATGTAGGGTGGTTGCCCCTTTTGCACTAGATGGGTATCGTGGGAAAAAATGTTGCCTGCAGCGGGACAATTAAACAAGGCAGGCCAGCCGGTCCCACGATACGAGGAAGACACCATGGATCTCAACCAACTGGCGCTGTTCGTGCGCGTCGTCGAAGCGGGGAGCTTCACGGCGGCGGCGGTGCGGCTGGACTTGCCCAAGTCGTCGGTCAGCCGGGGCATCGCCGCGCTCGAGCAGGATTTGAACGTCCGGCTGCTACAGCGCACCACGCGCACGCTGCACCTGACCGATGCCGGCCAGAGCCTGTACCAGGTGGCGTCGCATGCACTGGAAGAGATCGAGCGCGCCACCACCTGCGCCGGTGAACTGCAGGACCTGCCGCGCGGCAAGGTGCGCATGACGGCCCCCGAAGACGTCGGCCGGCTGCTGATCGCGCCGATCGTGGCGCGCTTCATGCAGCAGTACCCCGACATCGACCTCGACGTGGTGCTGACGCCGCGCAACGTCGATCTCGTGCAGGAGGGCTTCGATCTGGCGGTCCGCGTCGGGCGCCTGGCCGACAGTTCGCTGGTGGCCCGGCCGTTGGGCGTGCTGCGCATCGGCCTGTTCGCCTCGCCGGACTACCTGCAGAAGCAGGGCGTGCCGCAGGCGGTGCGCGACCTGAGTCATCACAACTGCCTCGATTTCCGCGGCACCGGCCGCGGCGAGACGCAATGGCGCCTGGTCGGCCCCGACGGCCTGAAGACCGTGGCCGTGCGCGCGCGCCTGAATGCCGACAGCCTGTCCTATCTCGAAACGCTGATCGCGAGCGGCGCCGGCATCGGCCCGCTGCCGCTCTATGCCGGCGGCGTCGCCCGCGCCAACGCCCCGCTGCCGCGCCTGGTGCGGGTGCTGCCCGAATATGCTACCAGCGGCGAGCCCCTGCATCTGGTCACGCCCACCGCCCGCTTCATTCCCAAGCGGGTTCGCCTGCTGATCGACATGCTGACGGAAGCGATCCGCCACGAGCTGGACAGCAGCGATCCGGCATGAGCCCGGCCTGGGGGCACTGACGCCGCCATCGTCAAATGTTGTGGCGCGTACGCTGTCGCGGGGCGCCGCGCGGCATGATTCATCCCGCGCATGTCGGGCGATGCATCGCGCACGCTCCTGACGTGACCTCGCGAAACGTTGCAGCCTGCTCCCCGTGTGCTGCGACGGGTCCGGCATGCGCGCCTTGGATGTTCCGGCCTTGCCGCCCGGCGAAGCCGCGCCGGCCCGGGCCGCGTTGTCCCGGCTTGTTTCCGGTCACGATGCCGGAGGCCGTTCCTGTCGGCCATGGTCCGCAGAATCAGATTGTTCCGATGGCCGGTGCCATACGTCGCCATGAAAATGCGGGCAGTGCAATCCATGCCACGGAGCGCATCCCGTCATGCCGGCCCGTCGTGACGCGCATGTGGCGCCTGCCGCTTTTCATGGAGCCCGATCATGCGCATCGCCTTGCTTGAGGACGATCCCTTCCAGAGCGAAGTCATCGCCCAGATCCTGTCCCAGTCCGGCCACGACGTGGTGACGTTCACCAATGGCGCCACGCTGCTGCGCATGCTGGGCCGCTCGTCGTACGACATGCTCGTGCTCGACTGGCACACGCCCGGCATGCTGGGCATCGATCTGCTGAGTGTCGTGCGCAGCCGGCACCAGGAAGTCCTGCCGATCCTCTTCGTCACGGCCGAGGCCCGCGAGCGGGGCCTGGTGCGGGCGCTGGGCCAGGGCGCGGACGACTACATCACCAAGCCGTTCCACATCCCCGAGTTGCGCGCCCGTGTCGAAGCCCTGCTGCGCCGGGCCCACCCGGTACCGTACGCCGGCATGCCGTTCGCGGTCGGCCCGTATCACTTCCATCCGCAGCGCCGGCTGGTCACGCTGCACGGTGCGCCGCTCGCGCTCACCGGCATCGAGTTCCAGCTGGCCATGCTGCTGTTCGCCAACGCGGGCCGCACGCTGTCGCGCGACCACATCTTCGGGCAGGTCTGGGGCCGCAATTCGGCGGAGTACACGCGCACGATCGACAGCCATGTGTCGCGCATCCGCCTGAAGCTGCGCCTCGAGCCGGTGAACGAGGTCCGGCTGGTGGCGGTGTACAAGCACGGCTACCGCCTGGATCACCTGAGCGTCGCAGACAAGACCGGCACCCTGGCAGTATCCGTCGCGGAACCCGCGGTGATCTAGCGCCGCGGGTTGGAGGTCCGGCGACAAGCCAAGCACTAAGCGTGCGCTTCGGCCAGTTGCCGGATCCGCTGCAGCAGCATCCGGCGGATCAAGCCGCTGGGCACGCGGATGAGGTACCAGTACGGCGCAAACCGGCGTCGCGTGGCTTCGTCGGGGCAGTGGACGCAGGTCCGCGTGGTCAGCAGCGTGCCGGCATCGTCGGGCTCGGCGATGAACGTCATGACCAGCTTGGCAACACCGGGTTCGCTGAAGCCGCGGAAGTCGTCCGCCGCCACCCGGATCAGGCCGCCCGTCGGTTCCCAGAACCGGCCGATCAGGCCGAATGCGCATTCGCGATCGCCGTCGCGTCCGAGCACGGTGAAATCGTGCAGGCCGAAGGTGGCATCGACACGCCGCGCGCTGGTGTTGGCGCCTGCCCATGCGGCCACGCGCGCGGGCAGGGCGCGCAGATGCAGGAACAGCTTCGCCAGCGGAAAGTCGGCGACATCAAGCTGCGGCACCACGTCGAGCACGCGGCCTGGCGCCGCCGCGATCCGGATCCGGTGCATTTCGCTGAACTGATGCCGGGGGAGGAAGGTGTCGAGCAGGGACATAGGGACGGTTCGTCAGGGATTCATGCCTGGGGTTCTTCGTTCGCGGGCACGGTGCCGATGGCGGTGCCGCGCGCGGGCGGCTCGGTCAGGCTGCGCTTCATCAGCCAGGGCACGCCCGGGATGCGCAGGCCGGCGGCGAACACGAGGTCGCGCGCCCAGCCCCCATGCGTTGCCTGGAAGCACGGCGTGAGCGCACGGCTGACGGTCTGGTAGGCCTGCACGGTGCGCAGCCTGCGCGCATGGTAGGCGAGGGCGCCGTCGACCGGCCCATGCGCCTGCACGGCGCAGGCGAGGGCCAGTGCGTCCTGTGCCGCCAGCGTGGTGCCCAGGCCCAGTTGCGGGCTCATCGCGTGGGCTGCGTCGCCGATCACGCAGTAGGGCGGCCGGGCCAGGGCGCGCGGCCAGGTATGGCGGTAGGCGGCGAACGGCAGGTCGTCGTGCGCGCGGATCTGCTCGACCACCGGTGCCGATTGCGGCCACAGGCGCAGCACCTGCTGCTTCCATTGCCCGATGTCGGTCCGTCGCCAGGCCTCCAGGGCATCGCCGCGCAAGCTCCAGAACATCGACAGGCGCGTGCGATGGCCCTCTGTGTCGGTGGGCAGCAGGCCCATCATCTCGCGCGTACCGCGAAAGCGTTGCTGCAGCGCGCGGGGGTCCCAGCCGTCCACCCACGCCTGGAACCACAGCGTGCCCCAGCGGTAGAGGCTCGACGGCCCCGCCAGCCCGGCCTGCTCGCGCAGCGTCGATGCCGCGCCATCGGCGATGACGAAGAGGTCGAACCCCGATTCGCCACCGGCGTGCACAACCCGCGCCCGCACCCCATCGCGGTGGAGTTCGCGGATGCCGCAGCCGAAGCTGAATGCCGCACCGGCCCGCCGCGCCGCGTCGAACAGCAGGTTCGACAGCGCGGGGCGTGTCACCGCGCGGCCAGGCGAGCCGGCCAGATCGACGTCGATCAGCCGCCAGCCCCGATGGCTCAGGCCGAGCAGCCGGTCAATCGGCGCGCCGATCCCTTCGAGTTCGCGGCCCAGGCCCAGTGCCTCGAACGCGCGGATGCCCTGCGGCTGGATCAACAGCCCCGCGCCCATAGCCGTCAACTGCGGATGTTTCTCGAAAACGCGGACATCGTGGCCCTGCCGGGCAAAGGCGATGGCGGCAGCCAGGCCGGCATTGCCGGCGCCGGCGATGCCGATGGACAGTGGGTGGAGAGCGGTCATGGAAGCGCATCGGAGTCACACCGGCATGATAGCGATGCGCCACACAGTACAGTGTCGCGAGGAAGCGTCGCCACAGGCATCGAGGTGCCAATCGACCCGGTGAATGCCGAACGGGATGTGCCGGCCAGGGCCATTTTTCTTGTGTTGCCCGATGACCGGGCCATTCCGTGGCGTTGTCCACGGCCACGGCACGCTTGGCGTGCAGGCATGGTCACCTGGCGATTGCATCCGCGTTTCTGTCCCGAAATTGTCACGGGCGCGCCGTCAGTATTCCTTCTGACGGCTCAAGGCACGCATTTTTCTGCCTGGGCAAACGATTTCGCGGTCCTCCTCCTCAGCCGTGTGCCCGGCTTCCGGGACACAGATACCGCGAAGCTCGAGGTCAACCCCGACACCCCATGGCGACCTTGCACGATCTCGTCATGTGTCGGCGTTGCCCCGGCGTGTTGTCTTCGATGTCAGGACGTCTTGCGGGAGCGGCCATGTCAACGCTCGACCATCTTTCCAGGCACCGGACCGCGGCGCCTGAGCGGAAGGGGCTGAAGGTCCTGGCCACGTTCCTGCTCGTCGCCCTGGTCGCGGTCGTGCTGTTCGACCTGCTCAACAGCGCGGGCATCCTGGCGCGGATCGACTTCGTTTTCGGCGGGACCCACTGGCCGCTGGCGGGCCAATGCATCCTGTTGCCGTGCTTGTGAGGGCGGTGGCGTGCCGCCGGTCTGGCTGGGGCGATATGACAGATGCCGACATTGCCACGGCCCAGTACGCCCCAAAGCAAAAAGCCGCGAACCCTTGCGGGATCGCGGCTTTTTTGAGACTGGTGGCGAATCAGGGACTCGAACCCCGGACCTGCGGATTATGATTCCGTCGCTCTAACCGACTGAGCTAATTCGCCGAAAACCGCGATTATACCGTTGTCCGATGGGGTGTCAAGCACCTATCGTCAGTCGTGGCGATAGATGTCGACGTCCTTGGTCTCCCGCACGAACAGGGCCCCGATCACGAAGGTGATGGCGGCAATCCAGATCGGGTACCACAGCCCGTAGTAGATGTTGCCGTGCTGCGCCACCAGCGCGAACGAGATGGTCGGCAGCAGGCCGCCGAACCAGCCGTTGCCGATGTGGTACGGCAGCGACATCGACGTATAGCGGATGCGCGTCGGGAACAGCTCCACCAGCATTGCCGCGATCGGGCCATAGACCATGGTCACGTAGATCACCAGGATCACCAGGATCACCAGCACCATCACCGTGTTCATCTGCGCCGGGTCGGCCTTGCTCGGGTAGTTCGCCGCCTTGAGCGCGTCGCTCACCGATTTCTTGAAGTCGGTGATCTTCTTCTTGCTGTCGGCATCGAAGTTCTGGCCGTCGGCCGTGCGGCTGGCGTTGAGCGAGGCGATTTCCCTGCCGGCGATCGTCACCGAGGCGATGGTGCCGGCCGGCGCGTCTTCCGATTCATAGCTGGCCGACGATTGCGCGAGCGTGCGCTTGGCGATGTCGCACGACGAGCGGAAATCGACTTCCCGCGCGATCGGGCTGCCCTGGAACGAGCATTCCTTCGGATCGGCCTTGATGGTGATCTGCGCGGTCTGCTGGGCACGCTCCAGCGCCGGATTGGCATAGTGGGTGAGCGCCTTGAACAGCGGGAAGTAGGTCAGCACCGCCAGCAGGCAACCGGCCATGATGATCCACTTGCGGCCGATGCGGTCCGACAGCGAGCCGAAGAACACGAAGAACGGCGTGCCGATGGCCAGCGCCACGGCAATCAGCACGTTGGCCGTGAACGCATCCACCTTCAGCACCTGCGTCAGGAAGAACAGCGCATAGAACTGGCCCGTGTACCACACCACGGCCTGGCCGGCGGTCAGTCCCACCAGCGCCAGGATCACGATCTTCAGGTTGCGCCACTGGCCGAACGATTCCGTCAGCGGGGCCTTGGAGGTCTTGCCCTCGGCCTTCATCTTCTGGAACGCCGGCGACTCGCTCATCGACAGGCGGATGTACACCGACGTGGCCAGCAGCACGATCGACACCAGGAACGGGATGCGCCAGCCCCAGTCCTCGAACGATGCGCCGGTCAGCTCGCGCACCACCAGGATCACGATCAGCGACAGGAACAGGCCCAGCGTGGCGGTGGTCTGGATCCACGACGTGTAATTGCCCCGCCGCCCGTGCGGCGCGTGCTCGGCGACGTAGGTGGCGGCACCGCCGTACTCGCCGCCCAGCGCCAGGCCCTGCAGCAGGCGCAGCATGATGAGGATGACCGGTGCGGCCGCCCCGATCGTGGTGTAGGAGGGCAGCAGGCCGACGATGAAGGTCGACGTGCCCATGATCAGGATGGTGATCAGGAAGGTGTACTTGCGCCCGATCATGTCGCCCAGCCGGCCGAACACCAGCGCGCCGAACGGCCGCACCAGGAAGCCCGCCGCGAATGCCAGCAGCGCAAAGATGAACGCCGCCGTCGGGTCCAGCCCGGAAAAGAACTGCTTGGCGATGATGGCCGCCAGGGACCCATAGAGATAGAAGTCGTACCACTCGAACACCGTGCCCAGCGAGGAGGCGAAGATGACCTTCTTCTCCTCCCGGGTCATGGGCGAGGGCTGCATGCGCCCGACGGGCGCGTTCGGTGCACTTTGCACGGTTGCCATGTTGTCTCCTGTTCGTGAGTCTTCCCGCTGGGCATGGGACATGACAACGCAACGCAGCGCCCGCGGAATTGCGAACGATTGTGGGAGCCGAAACTTACTGCGTTCTGACACGAACGCCCCCCAAACGGGGCGTTTTCGTCGGGGTATACGCGCAGATGTGCGCGATGGCCGGCGGCCTGCCGAGGCTGCTTCGGCGCATCAAATCGAGGGGGGCGGTGAGGTCGCGCGCGCGTCCTGCTGCGCTGCGCCGGCGTCTCGCGCCGCAGCATCGGCGAGCCGGTTGGTGCGCCAGGCATACAGCATGGTGATCAGCACGTAGGCGATGGGCGCACCCTGGCCGGCCACCCAGTAAGCGAAGGGCCAGTCGAAGATGCGCATCGACAGGTCGCGCGCGAAGAACGCCACCACGAAGGTCACCACGAACCACACGCCCAGCAGCGCGGCGATCCAGCGCATGTTGGAGATCCAGCGCCGGCGCGCGGGCGTCGGTGCGTCCGATGTGGCGTCGGGCGTCATGCCGAGGCCCCCTCGCCCGGCGTGCCGCGCGGCAGGGTGATGCGGAACCGCGCCCCCGCCAGCCGCGGCGACGACTGGTAGACGTAGTCCAGCACCGCGATGTCGCCGCCGTGCTGCTGCACGATCTCGCGCACGATCGCCAGGCCCAGTCCGCTGCCCTCGGCCTGCGTGCCGAGGATGCGATAGAAGCGCTGCATGACCCGCTCGCGCTCGGCCGCCGGAATGCCGGGGCCGGTGTCCTCCACATCTAGGAACACGAAGGGCTCGAACGGCGCGGTGGTCACGCGCACCGTGACATGGCCGCCGTCGGGCGTATAGCGGATCGCGTTGTCGAGCAGGTTGTTGAGCATCTCGGCCAGCATGGTGGCGTTGCCGGAGGTCGTCACCGGCGCGCCGGGCTCCTCGAAGCCCAGGTCGATCTGCTTGGCCCAGGCCTTGGGCAGCCACTCGGCCACCACCTGCCGCGACAGCGCGCACAGGTCCAGCGGCACCATGCCGTCGGCCGCGCCCATGTTCTCCATGCGCGCCAGCGACAGCAGCTGCTTGACCAGGTGCGCGGTGCGCTCCGAGCTGTCGGCGATGTGGGCCAGGGTGCGGCGCAGTTCGTCGGGCGACTGCTCGCGCTGCGCCAGCTCCGCCTGCATGCGCAGGCCGGCCAGCGGTGTTTTCATCTGGTGCGCGGCGTCGGCGATGAAGCGCTTCTGCGTCTGCACCGATTGCTCCAGGCGCCCGAGCAGCTCGTTGAATGAGGCGACCAGGGGCGTCAGCTCCTGCGGCGCCGCGCCTTCGTCGATGGGGCTCGTGTCGCCCGGGCTGCGCGCGCGGATGCGCTCCTGGATCGCGTTGAGCGGCGCCAGTCCGCGCGTGAGCCCGAACCACACCAGGATCACCGCCAGCGGCAGGATCACGAACTGCGGCAGGATCACACCCTTGATGATCTCGTTGGCCAGCTGCGCGCGCTTGTCCAGCGTCTCGGCCACCTGCACCAGCGCGGGCCGGGCGCCGGGCTGCTGCACATAGGTGTACGCCACGCGGATCTCCGCACCGTGGATACGGTCGTCGCGCAGTTGCACCAGGCTGCCGGCGCCGGCGTCCTCCTCGGGGGGCAGCGGCAGATCGCGGTCGCCGGAGACGAACTCGCCGCTGCTGCCGAGCACCTGGTAATAGATGTTGTCGGTCTCGTCCGCGCGCAGAATCTCCCGCGCAGAGATCGGCAACTGCAACGTCACGCGCCCGTTGACCTCGTGCAATTGCTGGCTGAGCACGATGGCGCTCGATTCCAGCGCGCGGTCGTACGGCGCATTGGCGATCGACTTGGCCACCAGGTAGGTCACCGCAATGCTCATCGGCCACAGCAGCAGCAGCGGCGCGAGCATCCAGTCGAGAATCTCGCCGAACAGTGAGCGGGCGATGGGCCGGGTGGCGTCGTTCTCGAGGTGGGGGAGGGTGTCGGCGAGATCGTGGTCGTCGGCGCCCGGCGCGGTGCGGTCGGGCGCCGCGCGCGGCCGGCGCCAGGGCCAGGCCAGCCGGTCACCCATGGACGGCAGCCGGTACGCTCACGCGTTCCAGGCAATAGCCGAGCCCGCGCACGGTGGCGATGCGGATGCCGTCCACCTCGATCTTCTTGCGCAGGCGGTGCACGTAGACCTCGATCGCGTTGTTGCTGACTTCTTCGCCCCAGCCGCACAGGTGGTCGACCAGCTGTTCCTTCGAGACCAGCCGGCCGGCGCGCGACAGCAGGATCTCCAGCAGCCCGAGCTCCCGCGCCGACAGGTCCACCATCTGGTCGCGGATGTAGGCGATGCGTCCGACCTGGTCGAAGGCCAACGGCCCGTGGCGGACCAGCGTGGCGCCGCCGCCGGTGCCGCGCCGCACCAGCGCCCGCACGCGCGCCTCCAGCTCGGACAGCGCAAAGGGCTTGGCCATGTAGTCGTCGGCCCCCAGGTCCAGGCCCTTGACGCGCTCGTCGACACTGTCGGCGGCGGTCAGGATCAGCACCGGCAGCATCGCCCCGCGCGAGCGCAGCCGCTTGAGCACTTCCAGGCCGGACAGGCGCGGCAGCCCGACATCGAGGATCAGCAGGTCGTAGGTTTGCGCGGTCTGCGCGGAAAGGGCCGCGTCGGCGGCGGCGCCGTCCGCGGCCCGGTCGACGGCATAGCCGGCCTGGCGCAACGAACGGGTCAGCCCGTCGGCCAGGGTGGCGTCGTCTTCAGCAATCAGGATGCGCATGCGTGTCTCCCCGCAATGCCGGGCGGATCATCCGATCCGTCCATCCCGCCCGCTACATTTTTTCACGCGACGTCCTAGCGGGAGACTTGTCAAAACCACTGGTTTTTTATACAGTATCCCGAATGCGCGGTGCTGTAGTCTTGGCGGCGCTAAAGTATGGAAATTGGGCCATGTCCCGGACACCGGACGGTGACGCGCGGCCCGCCATTGCGGACGACCGCTGGAATCCCAGGCCCTTGCGGCCAGTTTATACACCAATTTGCACGAAGGACGACCATGGAAGACGGCAAGAAGGCAGCCTCGATGAGCGCAGAAAAGCAGAAGGCGCTGGCTGCCGCGCTCGCGCAGATCGAAAAGCAGTTCGGCAAGGGCTCGATCATGAAGATGGGCGACGCCGAGGTGGAGCCGGTCCAGGTTGTGTCCACCGGCTCGCTGGGTCTGGACGTCGCGCTGGGCGTCGGCGGCCTGCCGCGCGGTCGCGTGGTCGAGATCTACGGCCCCGAATCGTCCGGCAAGACCACGCTGACGCTGCAGGTGGTCGCCGAGATGCAGAAGCTGGGCGGCACCTGCGCCTTCATCGACGCCGAGCATGCGCTGGACGTCACCTATGCCGACAAGCTCGGCGTGAAGGTGCCGGACCTGCTGATCTCCCAACCGGACACCGGTGAGCAGGCGCTGGAAATCGCTGACGCGCTGGTGCGCTCGGGCTCGGTCGACCTGATCGTCATCGACTCGGTGGCCGCGCTGGTGCCCAAGGCCGAAATCGAAGGCGAGATGGGCGACGCGCTGCCCGGTCTGCAGGCCCGCCTGATGAGCCAGGCGCTGCGCAAGCTGACCGGCACCATCAAGCGCACCAACTGCCTGGTGATCTTCATCAACCAGATCCGCATGAAGATCGGCGTGATGTTCGGCTCGCCGGAAACCACCACGGGCGGCAATGCGCTCAAGTTTTACGCTTCGGTGCGTCTGGACATCCGCCGCATCGGCTCGATCAAGAAGGGCGATGAGGTGGTCGGCAACGAGACCAAGGTCAAGGTCGTCAAGAACAAGGTGGCGCCGCCGTTCCGCGAGGCGATCTTCGACATCCTCTACGGTGCGGGCGTGTCGCGCGAAGGCGAGATCATCGATCTGGGCGTGGAAGCCAAGGTGGTCGAGAAATCCGGCGCCTGGTACAGCTACAACGGCGAGCGCATCGGCCAGGGCCGTGACAACTGCCGCGAATTCCTGCGCGAAAACGCCGAACTGGCCCGCGAGATCGAAAACAAGGTCCGCGAACACCTGGGCGTGACGCCGATGGGCGCCGTCACGCTGGCCGAGGAAGTCGAGGAAGATTGATTGGGTTGGCTGTCGGCGCAGATCGACAGCCGTATCGAGATTGACGCGCCTGCCGTTTCGCGACGGTAGGCGTTTTTCTTTGGAGCGTGTCCGGATGGCGTTGCCACGTCAACCGCTGTCGCTGAAGGCGAGGGCGCTGGGTTACCTGTCCCGGCGCGAGCACAGCCGCGCGGAGTTGCGCCGCAAGCTGGCTCCCCATGCCGAGTCCGTCGATGAGGTGGAAGCATTGCTGGACTGGCTGGAGGGCGAGAACTGGCTCTCCAACACGCGCTTTGCCGAAAGCGTGGTGCATCGCCGGGCCAGCCGCTATGGCACGGCCCGGCTGATGCAGGAGCTGAAAACCCACGAATTGGGCGACGACGCCCTGGGCGAGGTCAAAGCGCAATTGCAGGCCTCCGAAATGGTGCGCGCCAAGGCGGTCTGGGAGCGCCGCTTCGGGCGCCCGCCTGCCGACATGGCCGAACGTGCCAAGCAGGTGCGGTTCATGGTGGCGCGCGGGTTCTCCCGGGCGGTGGTATCGCGCATCATCCAGGGCGCGGATGCACCGCTGGACGACGGAGACGAACCGGTCTGAAGATCGCTCGATTATGCAACCAGTTGCTTGCAAAGTGCGGCGGGGCCGCTGGCCCAGCAGGTTGCACCCTGGGCGTTTGTCGTCACCTGTTCGGCGCGGGTTCCTGCGAGGCGCCCCGGTCCGGTCATGACGACGTGCTAGAATTCCCGGCTTTGATGTTGCCCGCGACTTCGGTGGCGGCAACTGCGTTTGCGTGCATTGGTCGCGAACGTTGTGCGGGCACGCGCGATCTGCGTGCGCCGGCCTGCGTCGGTCCTATCGGTCTGTCTGGTCCATGCCTTTGTCCAATCCCGTCCCGCGCGTCGCGCGCCATCGCCGTGCCATCACGGTCGAGGCCTATTTGCGGGAAGACGGCCTGTGGGACATCGAGGCCCGCCTGATGGACACCAAGCCCCATGACATCCCGCTCGTCAGCGGCCGTGTACGGCCGCAAGGCCAGCCGTTGCACGACCTGTGGCTGCGCGTCACCATCGATATCCATATGAACGTCGTGGACGCCGAAGCGTGTTCCGACTGGGTACCCTATCCCACGCACTGCGACACGATCGGCCCGGCCTACCGCAAGCTGGTCGGCCTGAACCTGATGAAAGGTTTCCGCAAGGCCGCCCGTGAGAGACTTGGCGGCGTAGCGGGGTGCACGCATCTGACCGAACTGTGCGCCGTGCTGCCGACCGCAGCTATTCAGGCGTTCCCCGAGGATGCTTTGCCGGCACGCGACCATTCCGACGACCACCGGTCGAACAAGCCCGGGGAGACACCACCGTATCAACTTCATGGCTGCCATGCCCTGCATTTCGAGGGCGAGGTGGTCCGCAAGCATTATCCGCGCTGGTTTGCCTACCAGCCGGCCTCCAGGATCCAACCGCCAATCGCCGAGCCGTCATCGGGGACGTCGTCCTGACGGGTTTCCGGGCGCTCGCGTTTTCAACCTTCATCACACTCATCCAGCCTAGCAAAGGAAACACGCATGAATATCCATGAGTACCAAGGCAAGGAAATCCTGCGCAAATACAATGTGCCGGTTCCGCGCGGCATTCCGGCTTTTTCGGTCGAAGAGGCCCTGAAGGCCGCTGAAACCCTGGGCGGCCCGGTGTGGGTCGTGAAGGCGCAGATTCATGCGGGCGGCCGCGGCAAGGGCGGCGGCGTGAAGGTTGCCAAGAGCATGGACGAGGTGAAGACCTACGCCAGCAACATCCTGGGCATGACCCTGGTGACGCACCAGACCGGCCCGGAAGGCAAGAAGGTCAACCGCCTGCTGATCGAAGAAGGCGCGGACATCAAGAAGGAACTGTACGTGTCGCTGGTGGTGGACCGCGTCTCGCAGAAGGTCGCCCTGATGGCCTCCAGCGAAGGCGGCATGGACATCGAAGAAGTCGCTGCCCACACCCCGGAAAAGATCCACACGCTGATCGTCGATCCGCAAATCGGCCTGCAAGACGCTGAAGCCGACGACATCGCCCGCAAGATCGGCGTGCCCGACGCGAGCGTGCCGCAAGCCCGCCAAGCCCTGCAAGGCCTGTACAAGGCATTCTGGGAAACCGACGCTTCGCTGGCGGAAATCAACCCGCTGATCCTGACCGGCGACGGTAAGGTCATCGCGCTGGACGCCAAGTTCAACTTCGACTCCAACGCGCTGTTCCGTCACCCGGAAATCGTCGCCTACCGCGACCTGGATGAAGAAGACGCCAACGAAATCGAAGCCTCGAAGTTCGATCTGGCCTACATCTCGCTCGACGGCAACATCGGCTGCCTGGTGAACGGCGCCGGCCTGGCCATGGCCACCATGGACACCATCAAGCTGTTCGGCGGCGAGCCGGCCAACTTCCTCGACGTGGGCGGCGGCGCCACCACCGAGAAGGTCACCGAAGCCTTCAAGCTGATGCTGAAGAACCCGGGCCTGAAGGCCATCCTGGTGAACATCTTCGGCGGCATCATGCGCTGCGACGTGATCGCCGAAGGCGTGATCGCCGCGTCGAAGGCCGTGTCGCTGTCGGTGCCGCTGGTGGTCCGCATGAAGGGCACCAACGAAGACCTCGGCAAGAAGATGCTGGCCGACTCGGGTCTGCCCATCATCGCCGCCGACACGATGGAAGAGGCCGCCCAGAAGGTCGTGGCCGCAGCCGCCGGCAAGTAAGCCGCCCGCTGAACGAACCATACGCGAACGCGAGCGGCACCCGGCCACCGGGAGGCGGCTCGCAGCCAAGCAAAGGATTACAGCATGTCGATTCTGATCAACAAAGACACCAAGGTCATCACCCAGGGGATCACCGGCAAGACCGGGCAGTTCCACACCCGCGGCTGCCGCGACTACGCCAACGGCAAGAACGCCTTCGTGGCGGGCGTGAACCCGAAGAAGGCCGGCGAAGATTTCGAAGGCATTCCCATCTACGCCAGCGTCAAGGAAGCCAAGGACCAGACCGGCGCGACCGTCTCGGTCATCTACGTGCCGCCCGCCGGCGCCGCTGCCGCCATCTGGGAAGCCGTCGACGCCGACCTGGACCTGGTGGTCTGCATCACCGAAGGCATCCCCGTCCGCGACATGATGGAAGTCAAGGACAAGATGCGTAAGCAGAACAAGACGACCCTGCTGCTGGGTCCGAACTGCCCGGGCCTGATCACGCCGGACGAAATCAAGATCGGCATCATGCCGGGCCACATTCACCGCAAGGGCCGCATCGGCGTGGTGTCGCGCTCGGGCACGCTGACGTACGAAGCCGTGGGCCAGCTGACCGCGCTGGGCCTGGGCCAGTCGTCGGCTGTCGGCATCGGCGGCGACCCGATCAACGGCCTGAAGCACATCGACGTCATGAAGATGTTCAACGACGATCCGGACACGGACGCCGTGGTCATGATCGGTGAGATCGGCGGTCCGGACGAAGCCAACGCCGCGCGCTGGATCAAGGACAACATGAAGAAGCCGGTGGTCGGCTTCATCGCGGGCGTGACCGCGCCTCCGGGCAAGCGCATGGGCCACGCCGGCGCGCTGATCTCGGGCGGCGCCGACACCGCGCAGGCCAAGCTCGACATCATGGAAGAGTGCGGCATCAAGGCCACCAAGAACCCGTCCGAAATGGGCCGGCTGCTGAAGGCACTGCTGTAATCGGCAGGGTTTGAGGTTGTGCGAGAACGGGAGGCCTGGCCTCCCGTTTTTGTTTGGGCGGCCGCGCCGCCGCGTGCACACTCGGTGTGAGGCGTGTATAAGCAATCACGGCAAGCGGTTCGCGCACGTGTACATCCACGGGGACGGCCATGGCGCTCACCTCCAGCGCATTCTGGTTCGCACTTGGCTCCATCATCCTGACCAACATCGTGCTGTCGGGCGACAACGCTGTCGTCATCGCCCTGGCGGCACGCAATCTGCCTCGCCGGCAGCAGCGGCAGGCGATCTTCTGGGGCAGTGCCGCGGCCATCGCGCTGCGGATTGCGCTGACCGTGCTGGCAGTCAAGCTGCTGGCGCTTCCTTATCTGAAAACGATCGGTGCGGTGCTGCTGGTCTACATCGGCATCAAGCTGCTGAGCGAAGCCGAAGACCAGGCGGCAGGAGAGCACCGCCCACACGACGGCCTGTGGCCCGCCATCCGAACCATTCTGATTGCCGACCTGGTGATGTCGCTCGACAACGTCGTCGCCGTGGCCGCCGCGGCAGAGAAGGGGCCGCCGGGGACCGACGTTGCGTTGCTCGTGCTGGGGCTCGGGCTGTCGATTCCGCTGATCATCTTCGGCAGCACGCTCCTGGTGGCACT